>CAZHZI010000016.1:0-14981 GCA_964536955.1 uncultured Conexibacteraceae bacterium | reverse complement strand
AACATCGGCTGCCTCGAGGCGGTCGCCGGCGGCGCAGCGCTGGCGCGTGATGGCCAGGTGGCGGCCGGAGATGGCCGAAGCACGCTCCTGGCCGACGTGCTGACCCGCGACGGCGAGGTCACTGCCAGGGACGTCGCCGCAGCCGCCGCGCGCGGGGACGCGGCGAGCGTCGAGCTCCTCCAGCGGGCGGGACGCTACGTCGGCTACACGCTGGCGAGCATCGTGAATTTCTTCAACCCGTCGCTCATCGTGGTCGGTGGCGGCGTGGCGGGCAGCGGGGACGTGCTTCTCGCGGCCATCCGCGAGGTCGTGTACGGCAGGTCGCTCCCGCTCGCGACGCGGGAACTCGCCATCCGGCGGTCCTCACTCGGCCCGCGTGCCGGGGTCATGGGCGCGGCCGCCATGGTGCTCGACGGGCTCTTCTCGCGGGATGGGATCGCGACCTGGACGCGCTCGCCAGGCGATGCGCCGCGTCAGGCGGTGGTCGGTGGCTGACCAGATCGTGGTCCCCGCGTCGTCCGAGGAGCGGCCGGTGATGCTGCTCGAGATGCGGCGCATCAGCAAGTCGTTCTTCGGCGTCCCCGTGCTGCGGGAGGTCGACCTGGACCTTCGCGCAGGCGAGGTTCACGCGGTGCTGGGCGAGAACGGCGCGGGCAAGTCGACGCTCATGAAGATCCTCGCCGGCGCCCACGTCTCTGACGAGGGAACGATCCACGTCAACGGCGAGGAGGTGCGGTTCGGGCACCCCAAGGATGCGCAGGCGGCGGGGGTGAGCATCATCTACCAGGAGTTCAACCTGCTCCCGGAGCGCACGGTCGCGCAGAACATCTTCCTGGGTCGCGAACCGATGCGCGGGCCGGTCGTCGACCGCGGTGCGATGGCGGCGACCACGCGACAGCTGATGGCGCAGCTGCGCGTGGACCGGGGAATCGGGCCCGGCCGGCTCGTAAAGCGGCTCTCGGTGGCCCAGCAGCAGACCGTCGAGATCGCCAAAGCACTCTCGGTCGATGCTCGGATCGTGGTGATGGACGAGCCCACGGCGTCCCTCTCGCCGCACGAGACGGCCGCACTCTTCGAGCGCGTCCGGCTCCTGGTCGAGCAGGGCATCGGCGTGCTCTTCATCTCCCACCGGCTGACGGAGATCTTCCAGATCGCGGACCGTGTGACAGTCCTGAAGGACGGGCGTCGGGTGGACACCGTTGCCACCGCCGACACGACGCCACGCCAGCTGGTGCGGTTGATGGTCGGCCGCGAGATCGAGCATTACTACCCCCCGCGCGGTACCGCCGCAGAGATCGGCGAGCCGCTCGTTTCGGTGCGCGGGGGTGGCGTCGGCGGACTGCTCCGGGGCATCGACCTCGACCTCCGGCCGGGTGAGGTGCTCGGGATCGCCGGGCTGGCGGGGTCGGGCCGCACGGAGTTGGCGCACGCGATCTTCGGCATTCGGCCGTTCGACGCGGGCACGATGACGATCGATGGGCGCCCGGTGCGAATGCGCACGGCCCGTCAGGCGATCGGTCGGGGCTTCGGATTCGTCACCGAGGATCGCAAGGCAGAGGGCCTGGTGCTCGGGCTCGGCGTCCGCGAGAACGCCCTCCTGGCGCTCCGCGGCCTCGGTGCATGGCTCCGCGGACGCCTGCCGCAACGCGCGTCGGTTCCGGAGCTGGCGCTCCAGGTGGACCTGCGGACGACGAACCTGGAGCGGGATGTGCGGTTCCTGTCCGGAGGAAACCAGCAGAAGGTGGTCCTCGCCAAGTGGCTGGCCACACGCTCGAAGATCCTGCTCTTCGACGAGCCCACGCGCGGTATCGACGTCGGTGCCAAGGCGGGCATCCATGAGCTCATCCGGGAGCTGGCACGGGCGGGTGCCGCGGTGTTGATGATCAGCTCGGAGCTGCCCGAGGTGATCGGGATGAGCGACCGCATCCTCGTCATGCGCAACGGCACGGTCGCCGGAGAGCTGCCGGCCGGCCCGACCGAGGCCGACATCATGTTCCTCGCCACCGGCGAGCACGAGGCCCAGGTGGCATGACGGCGCGCCCGGACGTGATGCTCAGCGAGCGGCGCTCACCGCTAGCCGCGCTCGGCGACCGCATCGCCGCACTCGGCATCCCGCCGGCGTGGGGCGTGCTCCTGCTCCTCGTCGCAATTGCCGTTGCGACCGCCGGCACGCGCTTCATCGGCCAGGAGAACCTGACCAGCATCCTCGTGCGCTCCGTTTCGCTCGGCCTCGTGGCGGCTGGACAGACGGTGGTCATCCTCGCGGGCTCGCTCGATCTGTCCGTCGCGTACCTGATCAGCGTTGCCGCCGTCCTCTCCGGCGTGATCATGCAGGGCGACCCAGCGCTGATCCCGTTGGGCGTCGCGGTCGTGCTGCTCATCGGCGCCGGCGTCGGCCTCGTCAACGGGCTCCTCATCACGAAGCTGCGCATCAACGCCTTCATCGCCACGCTCGGCGTGGGGCTCATCCTGCGCGGCGGGCTGAACGCGGCCTTCACGAACTTCGCCGGCGAGGTCCCGAGCTCGTTCCAGGGCCTCGGCTACGGCTACTTCGGGCCGATTCCGTACGCGGTGCTGCTCCTGCTCGCCGTCGTTGGCGGCGTTTGGTTCCTGCTCCGCTTCACGCGCTTCGGCCACCACGTCTATGCCGTCGGCGGCGACGAGGAGACGGCGCGCCTGTCGGGCGTGCGCAGCCATCGGACGCTGATCATCGCCCACGTCCTGTGCAGCGTCACGGCGGTGCTGACCGGCCTCTTCCTGGTGAGCCGCCTCGGGGCGGGGGCGCCGTGGGTCGGCCCGGACGGCGGCTACGACCTCGAGTCGATCGCCGCAGTGGTCGTCGGCGGCACCGCGCTGGCCGGTGGGCGCGGCGGCGTGATCGGCACCCTGGCCGGCGTCCTCGTCCTCGCCCTGCTGGACAACCTGTTCGGCCTGCTCCAGATCAACGCGTTCTGGAAGGACGTCCTGCGCGGCGTGATCCTCGTGGCCGCCGTCGCCCTGTATGCCGTCCGCCTGCGGGGGCGGAACCGATGACCGCCGCCGAGCGCCCGGTGACGCCGATCGACGAGGTCGCGCCCGACTCGCGTGCCGGGCGCCTGGGTCGCACGCTGCTCGCCGCCGCTCCCATCTTCCTCGTTCTCATCGTGCTGCTCGTCGCCATCGGCCTGATCAACCCGCGGGGCTTCGACGTCGGCTACTACCTCGCCCTGCTCAAGCGCGCCGCGCCGATCATGGTCCTCGCTGCGGGGCAGCTCTTCGTCATCGTGGCGGGGGAGTACGACCTTTCGGTCGGGTCGATCGTCACCGTCGTCGTCGTGGCCGGCGCCGTGCTGACCGCCGGCGATCCGAACCTCACCTACCCGGTGCTCGGCGGCCTTCTGCTCTTCGGGATCGTCGCGGGGCTCGTCAACGGCGTCATCACAACCCGGCTCGGCGTGCCGTCCTTCCTCACCACACTGGGCATGCTGCTCGTCCTGAATGGCGGCGTGGCCGTCTGGACCGGTGGCGCTCCGCGGGGATCGCTGCCGGAGAACCTTCGCGTGTTCGGGCGCGAGGGCATCGAGGGCGTGCCGATCATCGGCGAGCTGCCGTACTCGGTCTTGATCCTCGTCGTGGTCGGCCTGGTCGGGTGGCTGCTGCTCCACCGCTCCAACTTCGGCAAGCAGCTCGTGGCGGTCGGCGGCAACCCGCGCGCCGCCGCCTTTGCCGGGATCCGCGTGGACGCGGTGAGGATCACCGCCTTCGTCATCAGCGCCGTCAGCGCGATCGTGGCCGGCGTCCTGCTCGCCGGTTTCGGCGGCCTCTCGAACCAGGCCGGCGAAGGATACGAGTTCCAGGCTATCAGCGCCGTCGTCCTCGGCGGCGCGGTGCTGGGTGGGGGCCGCGGCTCGATCCCAGCCACCCTCGCCGGAGCCCTCGCGCTCGAGGCGCTCTTCACCCTGCTCAACTTCCTGCGCCTTCCGGTCGAGCTTCGCTATGCCGTGCAGGGCCTGATCATCATCGCCGCCGTCGGCTACGCGTCGCTGCGGCTTCGAGCCAGCCGCTGAGCGGCGAAAGGAGGGTTCATCACGAAACCGCACGTGGCACCCAAGGTCCACCCATTGAGTAAGAGGATTCCCATGACACAGGTTCCATACATCCGGCGGCTGGCGGTGCTGTTCGCCGTCGTCGCCCTCGTGCTCGCCGCCTGTTCGACGCCGACGGCCAGCGCCCCCGCGAGCTCCGAGGAGAGCGCGAGTGAGGAGAGCGTCGCGCCGTCCGCCGACGAGTCCGCGGCACCGTCCGAGGGCGAGGCTGGTGCGGCCTCCTGCGAGGGCGCCGAGGAAGGCGACTTCTTTGACCGCGAGACGTGCGAGACGCAGCTCGCCCAGCGCTCCATCGAGCCCGAGGGCCCGGCCGACGAGCCGTGGCTCCAGGCGCTCGAGCCCGAGTACGTCGACACCTCGGAGTACGCACTCGACGGCGCCGCGAAGGTCTGCTTCAGCAACGCGGGCGTCAACAACCCGTGGCGCGTGGTGGGCTTCAACACCATGGAGCACGAGGTCGAGATCCAGACCGAAGCGGGTGAGATCAGCGAGTTCGTCCACCTCGACGCAGGTGGTGATGACAACCAGCAGATCAGCGACATCGAGGACCTGCTGAGCCAGGACTGTGATGCGCTCATCGTCTCGCCGAACACGACCGCCGCGCTCACGCCGGCCGTCGAGCAGGCGTGCGAGAGCGGACTTCCCGTCGTCGTCTTCGACCGCGGCGTCACCACGGATTGCCCGGTCACTTTCGTCCATCCCATCGGCGGCTACGCGTTCGGCGCGGACGCTGCCGAGTTCCTGGTCGACAACGTCGCCGAGGGCGGCAACATCCTCATGCTTCGCATCCTCCCCGGCGTGGACGTGCTCGAGACCCGCTACTCCGGTGGCCGGGCGATCCTCGAGCAGAGCGGCCTGAACGTCGTCGGCGCCGAGTTCACAGATGGTGACCCGGCGAACACGAAGTCGATCGTGGACGACTACCTTCAGACCGATACGATTGACGGCGTCTGGATGGACGCCGGCGCGACCGCCGTGGCCGCGATCGAAGCCTTCGAGGACGCGGGATTGGAAGTTCCGCCGATCACCGGTGAGGATCAGAACGACTTCCTGACCAAGTGGTCGGAGGACGGCCTGACCGCCGCGGCGCCGACCTACTCGAACTTCCAGTGGCGAACGGCGATCATCGCCGCCGTGATGATCCTGAACGGCGAGGAGGTCCCCGGTGAGTGGGTTCTCCCGCAGCCGTTCATCACCGAGGAGAACCTCGATCAGTACCTCCAGCCGGACATGCCTCCGCTGCACTACGCGCTGTGCGGGTGCGAGGGGATGCCCGGCTATCCAGAGGACTGGCAGTAGGACCGATGCGGGGGCCGGCGCTGGCCGGCTCCCGCGCTTCCGTGAACCATGAATCGAGACCGATGAACCCGATCGGCGCCAACACCTGGATCTGGATCTCGCCACCCACCGACGTACGGCTCGCGGAGCTGGCACCACGCATTCGCGCCTGGGGCTTCGACGTGATCGAGATCCCGATCGAAACGCCCGGCGACTGGGATCCCGGCCGCACGGCGGACCTGCTCGCCAGCCTGGGACTGGGCGCCACGACGTGCGCCGTTATGCCAGACACGCGCAGCCTGGTCAGTGACGATGGCTCCGTCGTGGAGGAAACGCAGGCATACCTGCGGACATGTGTCGACCACGCCGCACGGATCGGCGCTTCGGTCGTCGGTGGCCCGATCTACGCGCCGGTGGGTTGGACGCCCCTGCTCGACGCCGACGAGCGGCGCCGGATGATCAACCGCCTGACGGAGGCGTTGCGGGGGCCTGCGGAGCACGCCGCCGCACACGGCGTGACCCTCGCCATCGAGCCGCTCAACCGCTACGAGACGAGCCTGGTCAACACCGTGGAGCAGGCACGCGAGATCGTCGACGCCGTCGACTCGCCCGGCTGCGGGATCCTCGTCGACACCTTTCACATGAATATCGAGGAGCGCGACCCGGCGGCCGCGATCCGGCTGGCCGGTGACCGCCTGGCACACGTCCAGGTCTGCGCGAACGACCGCGGTGCCCCCGGATCGGACCACCTCGACTGGGGCGCGCACCTGGCCGCCCTGCGCGACGTCGGGTACGGCGGCCCGCTGTGCATCGAGTCGTTCACGGCCGAGAACAAGACGATCGCGCGCGCCGCGGCCATCTGGCGCCGCCTCGCACCGACGCAGGATGCGATCGCCACCGAAGGCCTGGCATTCCTGCGCGGCATCCAGAGCGCAGCACCTCATAGGGAGATCGCATGAAGCTCGGAGTCTTCACCGTCCTGTTCGCCGATCGGCCGTTCGAGGCCGCGCTTGACCGCATCGCCGAGGCAGACCTCGACTGTGTCGAGATCGGGACCGGCAACTATCCCGGCGACACGCACTGCGACGCACCCGCACTCCTCGCCGACGACGCCAAGCTGCGCGCCTTCCGCGAGGCAGTGACGTCACGCGGGCTCGAGATCAGCGCCCTCTCGTGCCACGGCAATCCGCTCCATCCGCAGCGCGACGTGGCGACCGCGGCGCACGACGTCTTCGTCCGCACCGTGGAGCTCGCCGAGAAGCTCGAGGTCGACCGCATCAACCTGTTCAGCGGCTGTCCGGGCGATTCGGACGACGCGCGCTTCCCGAACTGGGTCACCTGTGCCTGGCCGAACGACTTCAGCGAGCTGCTCGAGTGGCAATGGGCCGAGAAGGTGATCCCGTACTGGAAGGAGCAGGCCGCCTTCGCGACCCAGCACGGGGTGAAGCTCGGCTTCGAGATGCACCCCGGCTTCGTGGTCCACAACCCGCGCACCCTGCTCCGCCTGCGCGACGCGTGCGGCGAGGCGATCGGCGCAAACCTGGATCCGAGTCACCTGTTCTGGCAGGGAATCGACGTCGAGACGGCGATCTCGGAGCTTGGCCGCCATGGCGCGATCTTCCACACGCATGCAAAGGACACCGCGCTCAATTCGCGCAATGCCGCCCTGAATGGCGTGCTCGACACGGTCCCCATGCGCGACGTCGCCAACAGATCCTGGATCTTCCGCACCGTCGGCTACGGCCACGGCGAGCTCGAGTGGCGCCGCATCCTGACCGCTCTTCGCATGGCCGGCTATGACGGCGCCCTTTCGATCGAGCACGAGGACGCACTCCTCTCGATCGACGAGGGCTTCCGCAAGGGAGTCGCCTTCCTGCGCAGCGTCATGCCGAACGAGCCCGCCCTGGCCGAGGCGTGGTGGACATGAGCACCACCCGCCTCCGCGTCGGCGTCATCGGCACCGGGTTCGTCGGGCCCCATCACGTCGACGCCGCCCGTCGCACCGGCCTGGCCGACGTCGTGGCGCTGGCCGGCTCGAGCGTCGAGCGCGCCCGCCCGCGGGCCGAGCAGCTCGGCGTCGAGCGGGTCCTGACGGTCGACGAGCTGCTCGTCGACCCGGCCATCGACGTCGTCCACGTCTGTACGCCGAACGCGTCGCACGCCGACCTCGGCCGCCGCGCGCTCGAGGCCGGCAAGCATGTGGTCATGGAGAAGCCGCTGGCCCTGGATGCCGAGGAGGCGGCCGACCTGCGACAGCGGGCGAACGTGGCCGGTCGGCACGCGGCGGTCGCGTTCACCTACCGCGGCTACCCGATGATCCGCAGGGCCCGCGCCGACGCGCGCGGGGGACGGCTCGGCGAGCTGCGCATCGCGTTCGGGGCGTATCTCCAGGACTGGCTGCTCGACGCATCCGACTACAACTGGCGCGTCGAGGCCGATGCGGGCGGCCGCTCGCGTGCTGTGGCCGACATCGGCTCGCACTGGTTCGACACCGTCGAGCACGTCAGCGGCCTTCGGGTCGCCGAGGTGATGGCCGACCTGCATACCTTCATCACCAGCCGCATCCGCCCCAGCGGGGCGGCGACCACCTTCGACCGCGGCGGCGAGGGCGAGTCGGTGGCGATCCACTCGGAGGATGCTGCGAGCATCCTCCTGCGCTTCGAGGGAGGCGCGATCGGCACGTTCCTGATCAGCCAGATCTCGGCCGGGCACGCGAACGACTTTTCGTGGGAGCTGATGGGCTCGAGCGCGAGCCTGGCGTGGCGCCAGGAGGAGCCAGAGCTGCTCACCTACAGCGAGCGGGACCTCGGCAGCCGCACCGTGCGGCGCATTCCGTCGGGGGATCCGGTGCCGGGGGTGCCGGCACTTCCGGGCGGGCATCCCGAAGGGTGGAGCGACGCGCTGCGCGACCTGTTCCGTGACGTGTACGCCTCGATCCTCGGTGAGCAGCCGCCGGGTGACGAACCGTCGTATCCGACGTTCGCGGACGGTGAGCGGGCCGTCCGATTCGTCGACGCCGTGCTGCGCAGCGCCGATCGGGGACGCTGGGAACCGCTCTGACCACCAGCCAGGTCGAGCTCGCCTACGACGCGACGAAGCTCCCCTCGAGGTCGAGCAACCGGCGCTTCGCCGCCAGCCCTCCGCCGTAGCCGCCGAGACCGCCGTTCGCCGCCACGACCCGATGACACGGGACGATGACCGCCACCCGATTCGAGCCGTTGGCGCGCCCGACGGCGCGATATGCGGCCCCCGCGTCCACGCGTTCGGCGAGCTGGCGGTAGCTGATCGTCTGGCCATACGGGATGCGCCGCAGCTCGGCCCACACGCGCTCCTGGAAGGCGCTTCCCGGGATCTCGATCGGCAGATCGAACTCGTGTCGAGCTCCGGCGAAGTACTCGCGCAGCTGCGACTCGAGGCGATCCAGCAGGGCCGAGCTCCCCTCGACCGTTGGACCAATCCGCCGCCGGACGGCGGCGACCTGCACGTCGATCATCGCCCGATCCGCGAAGTCGCACAGCACGATCGCGCGCTCC
The DNA here is from genome assembly GCA_964536955.1 of uncultured Conexibacteraceae bacterium. GTDB lineage: Bacteria > Actinomycetota > Thermoleophilia > Solirubrobacterales > 70-9 > CAZHZI01. Next base: position 6,085 of record CAZHZI010000016.1, on the reverse strand, counting down.
GTGGCTCCGGCCAGCATCGGCCCGATCGGCGTCGGGATGGTTCGAAGCGTGACCGCCGTCGCGTTCTCGGGCTGGCAGCGCAGGCAGGCGCGGTAGCCGGCCGCACGCGCCGCCGCGGCGTCGGCAAGGTACTCCACGTTCTTCGGCAGCGGCTTGCGGACGCGGCACGAGGGGCGGCAGAAGATGCCGGTTGTCCGCACCGCTGCGACGAAGCGGCCGTCCCAGATGGGGTCCGATGCGAAGAACGCCTGTTCGATCTCAGTGTTCATGCGTTTGAAACGGCGCGGCTGAGCCTTCCGTGAGGTCAGGCGTTGCCCGCCGTCTGGCGCAGGATCAGGTTGACCGTGAAGGGGCTGCTGCCGAGGATCTGGTCGCCCGAGCGGACCTCGATCCGGTGGCGCCCCATCTCCTCGATGCGCATGCCCTTCAGGTCGGCCACGATGTTTGCGGTCGTCGCGTTCGGCGGCACCTCGATCCGGAGCCGCGGCGCCTGCTGGAGCGTGGCCTTGCCGGTCGGGCTGATCACCTGGAACGTCAGCTCGTGAGGACCCGTCTCCGCCTCCAGGATGGCGACGATGAAGCATCGGCCATGGGTGGCCGGCAGGCGGCCGATGTTGATCTGGCTGAACACGCCGATCGCGCTGATCTTGCCGTCCTGCGCCGTGAGGGCGTAGTCGCACAGCAGGAGGGTGTGAAGCTCGACGTCGGCCATGTGCCCCGAAGCCTACAGGACGAGCCGGTCGGTCATTTCGCCGCGTATTGGTCCGCGCCGAGGAAGTGGATGCTGACGTAACTCTCGTCGCCGACCACCCAGGAATCGTGCCCGGGACCGATCTCGAACAGGTCGCCGGGACCGAGGTCGATGATCCGGCCGTCGTCCATCTCGATCCGGTTGCGGCCCGAGACGACCAGCCCCAGGTGGGCGACCTCGCAGCTGTTGACTCCCTGCGCAGCGCCGACGTGCTCCGACCAGCGCCAGCCCGGCTCGTACTCGGCGCGGCCGACGGTCATGCCGCCGATCTGGACCAGCTCGAAGCGGCCGAGCGGGAAGTCGCGCCGCTCGTCGGGCTCGTCGAACCGTCGAATGATCGCTGCGGACTCGGGCATCGGGCCTCAGGCTCCTTCGTCGTCATCGTTGTAGAGGTCGGGGTCGAGCAGCCAGGCGATCTCGCCGCCGCCGGGCTCGGGGATCCCGTAGAACTCGAGGCAGGCGAGCCCACCCTTGCGCATGCGAACCGATGCGGCCCCGGTGAGGTGGACGATCGCGGCCGACAGGTCGGGCTCGTGGCCGACGAACATCACGCGCCGTGCATCGGGGTGCGCAGCCATGGCACGTGCCAGCTGTCCCCATGAGGCGCCCGGGCGCAGGCCGTCGTCGGTGATCGGTTCGCCGCCGACCGCCTCGCAGAACAGCTCCGCGGTCTGGAGCGCCCGGGGCAGGGGAGAGCTGATGACCACGTCGGGCCGGAGGTTCAGCCGGCGCCACAGCGGTGCCGCAGCGTGGAGGGCCGCACGGCCCCGATCGGTCAACTCGCGGGCGTCGTCGTTGGTGGGCCGCGGCGAGCCGGCCTTGCCGTGGCGCAGGAAGTAGAGGATCACGCCACGGTGGTCGCGTTGCTGCCGTCACCGGGGATCGGATCATCGTCGGCACCGCCGCGCGAGCCGCTGTGGCCGGCGATCATCCCGCGCGTGTGGCCGGTGCGCTGCACCTTGACGCTCCCTGCGCTGTTGGCATCGGCCTTCGGGAAGGTGATCGAGAGCACGCCGTTGCCGTAGGTCACGTTCGCGCGCCGCGCGTCGACTGCGCAGGGCAGATCGATCGTCCGCTCGTACGGGCCGTACGACCACTCGCGCTGGATGTAGTCGATCCGCTCCTGGCCCTCCCCATGCCGCGCGGCGCGGACGGTGAGGTGGCCGTCATCGGTGACGTCGATGCTGATGTCCTCCGGCGCCACGCCGGGCATCGGCGTGACCACCATCAGCTCGCGCTCGTTCTCGAACAGGTTGATGGGGACGGCGATCGCGTCGGTCATCGGTCGGGTCTCCTGCGCAGGTCATAGGATCGGGATGTCGAACGGCAGCGTCGCCGATCGTCGTCTCCGTGATGAGCAATCCACGCACCCAAACTGGAGGCCCGACCCGATGAAGTATGCACTCCTCCTCTACGCCGATGAAGCCGAGTGGGATGGTCTCGATCCCGAGGCGCAGGGCGAGGTCATGGCGCAGCACGAAGCCGCAACCGAGGCGATGCAGGCAGCCGGCGCGTACGTCGGCGGCGAGGCGCTCTCGCTGACGAACACCGCCAAGACGCTGCGGCTACGAGATGGCAAGCCCCTCGTTACCGATGGGCCGTTCATCGAAGCCAAGGAGGCGCTCGGCGGCTTCTATCTCGTGGAGTGCGCGTCGATGGACGAGGCGCTCGACTTCGCTGCCCACATCCCGGAGGCACGCATCGGCGGTGTCGAAGTGCGGCCGCTGCTCGACTTCGAGGCCGAGGCGGCGGGGTAGCCAAACCCGAACCATCGGTCGATCTTGGAGCGGGCGGCTCGTGAGCGATGCCGTCGCTAGTCGGGGAACGCCTCCGGCCCGCGCTCGGACAGCTCCCGGGCGTGCTCGGCGCCGTCCTCCGGCGGGATCCAGGAGTACGGGTAGCGGTCGTCCTCGAGCTCCGAGGCCTGGCGCGTGAGGTGGAGCGGGTGGAACGTGTCGATCATGACCGCCAGCTCCTCCGTCGCCTCCTTGCCGATGCTCGCCTCGACCGACCCCGGATGCGGCCCGTGCGGGATCCCCGCCGGATGGATGGTGAAGGAGCTGATGTCCACGCCGCGCCTCGACATGAAGTTGCCGGCGACGTAGTAGATGACCTCGTCGGAGTTGATGTTCGAGTGGTTGTACGGCGCCGGGATCGCAAGCGGGTGGTAGTCGAACTTTCGCGGCACGAACGAGCAGATCACGTAGTTCCGCGGCTGGAAGGTGAGGTGCACCGGCGGCGGCTGATGGACGCGCCCGGTGATCGGCTCGAAGTCGCCGATGTTGAATGCGAATGGCCACAGGTGTCCGTCCCAGCCGACCAGGTCGAATGGGTGATGCTTGTAGTGATAAGCCGTGACGCGGCCGCGGGTCTTGACCTCGATCACGAAGTCGCCGCTCTCAATAGTCGGCGCCATCTCGTCAGGTGGGCGGATGTCGCGCTCGCAGTACGGCGAGTGCTCCAGCAGCTGCCCGAAGTCGTTCCGGTAGCGCTTTGGGGGCACGATGCTCGACGGGGACTCCACCCACAGCATCCGCTGAGCGGAGCCCTCAGCCGGTCGCAGACGGAACGTCGTGCCGATCGGGATCACGAGATAGTCGCCGGGGCCGTACGGGATCGGTCCGAAGTTCGTCTCCAGGTCGCCCTCGCCGTGGTGGACGAAGTACATCTCGTCCGCCTCGCCGTTACGGTAGTACCGCTCCATCGGCTCCGCGGGCAGGACGACGCCGAAGGTGACGTCGCCGTTGTAGAAGAGCGGCACGCGCCCGGTCACCCCATCCCCGGCGGGCTCCAGGTCCTTGGTGTTGACGAGCCGATGCCGATGCGGGCCCGAAGCCTCGTCCTCGCTCTGCTCGATCCGAACGTCGCGCACCTTTTCGATGGCGTGGGTTTGCGTCGGCGGGGTGTGATGGTAGAGCAGGCTCGCCCGCCCGGAGAAGCCCTCGACGCCGAAGAGCTCCTCCGCGTACAGGCCGCCGTCATCCTTGCGGAACTGGGTGTGGCGCTTGTGCGGAACCTCGCCGCGACGAACGTAGAACATCGGGTGCATTATCACCTCGACAGGTTCGTTCAGGAGCACCCACGGTGATCGATCCGGCCACGGAATCAGGCGAGCGAGTGATGAGCCGGCTGCGCGGCGATCTGGTCGCGTGGCTCGTGACAGTGACGCCCGACGGCACGCCGGTGCCGACGCCCGTCTGGTTTTGGTGGGACGGGGAGTCGATGCTGGTGTACTCCCAGGCGGGCAAGCCGAAGCTCCGGAACATCGAGGCGAACCCTCACGTGGCCGTCGCGCTGCGCACCGATCGGATCGGCAGCGAGCTTGCCGTCATGACCGGCGAGGCGGTCATCGACCGATCGGCCCCGCGGGCCGACGCGCACGGCGAGTACATCGAGAAGTACCGGTCGGAGATTGCTCGCCTGGCGTCGGACCCGTCCTCATTCGCCGATGCGTACTCGGTGCCGATTCGCATCAAGCCCACCCGCGTCCGGACAGAGTGAGGCGCTAGGCAGACTTCTCGGGCAGCCCCTCCACCGCGCCGCATCGCCGGTCGGTGCGGCCACTCACTCCTCGCGGCGGGTCAGCTCCGAGTGACCTCCGCGGGGATACACGATGAGCAGTCGGACCGCCTCGTCGCCGACCGTCTCGGCGTCGTGGGGCAGGGTCCCGTCCAGCAGGACGTAATCGCCGGGTCCGGCCTCGACGACGGTCTCTCCCTGGGTGATCCGCAGCCGCCCGGACAGCACGATGTGATGCTCGTCGCCCGGATGCGCGTGAAAGCCCGTGCGCTGGCCGGGCGGCATCGTGCCTTCGAAGATGGCTAGGTCCCGCGCGATGCCGCCGTCGACCTGGGTCAGCCCGCCGCCCTCCCGCCCCCTCCGTCGAGGCCGATCCGCTGCCCGGACCACGCGCGGCGCGGCGCTGGTGTCGATCAGGAACCAGGCAATCGGCACGTCGAGGGCTGCGGCAAGCGAAGCCAACGTCTCGAGCGACGGAGATGCCTTGTCGTTCTCGACCTGGCTCAGGTATCCGACATTCAGCCCGCTCAGCTCCGCGACGCCGGCCAGCGTGAGCCCTCGCTCGACGCGCCGGCGACGAATGCGGCTGCCCACGAGTGGACGCGGTCGGGGAGATGGCGTGGTCTTCATATGTCCTCGCATTATGCCTTCACCAAACGGGTATTGACAAGGGCCAAGTGCCATGCCATGATTTGGCCAACAACAAACCCCGCTTGCTATTGGCAAGCACCACAGTTGGAAGGAACGGATTCGACCATGAAGGTCGCCATTATCGGAGCCGGCAATGTCGGCAAGGCTCTCGCCACCTCGATCGGCCGTGCAGGCCACGAGGTCACCATCAGCGCCAGCACACTTCAGAGCGCGGAGGCTGCAGCACAGCAGACGGGTGCGACGTCGGCCGGCGACAACGTCGCGGCGATCGCTGACGCGAGCGTCGTCATCCTGGCCATCCCGTACGGGGAGACCGGTGAGCGTGTCGCCGCCGAGATCAGGGACGCGGTCGCCGGCAAGGCCGTCGTCGACGTCAGCAACCCCTTGAAGCCCGACTACTCCGGCCTGGTCACCGAGGGCACCTCGGCTGCCGAGGAGTTCCAGAAGCTTCTGCCCGAGGCGGGGGTCGTGAAGGCGTTCAACACCATCTTCGCCACGAACCAGGCCACGCCGACCCGGGAGATCGACGGCTACGTTGCCGGCGACGACGCCAAGGCGAAGCAGGACGTGATCTCGCTTATCGAGTCGATGGGCTTCACGCCGCTCGACGTCGGTCCGCTGAGCTCCGCGCGCTTCCTCGAGGGAATGGCGTTCATCAACATCGGACTCAACGCCGCCAACGGCTGGAGCTGGACCTCCGCCTGGAAGCTGGAGCGCTAAGCCGATGGCCATCACCCGCCTCAACCACGCGGTCCTCTTCGTCCGCGATGCCGATGCAGCCGCCGAGTTCTATCGGCGCGCCTTCGGCTTCGAGGAGCTGAGCCGGCCGCAGGGGATGCGCGCCGCCTTCATGCGGTCGCCGTCCGGAGGCAACCACCATGACCTCGGCCTGTTCGAGGTCGGCCCGCAGGCGGCGCGCCCGCCGCGCGGGTCGGTGGGCCTCTACCACCTGGCCTGGGAGATCGACACAATCGAGGCACTGGCCGAGATGTCGAAGTCGCTCAGCGAGCTGGGTGCCCTGACCGGCGCGTCCGATCACGGTGTCTCGAAGTCACTCTATGGGCGAGATCCCGACGGCAACGAGTTCGAGGTCATGTGGCAGGTACCCAAGGAGGCTTGGGGCCAGTTCGCCGACGAGGCGACGATCATGCCGCTCGACCTCGA
>CAZHZI010000015.1:0-26289 GCA_964536955.1 uncultured Conexibacteraceae bacterium | reverse complement strand
CCCGCAGCGCGGCCAGCTGCTCGATCGGCTGGTGGGTCGGGCCGTCCTCGCCGAGCCCGATCGAGTCGTGGGTGAAGAGGTGGATCACAGGCAGCTCCATCAGCGAGGAGAGCCGGATCGCCGGCCGCGCGTAGTCGGAGAAGGTGAGGTAAGTGGACCAGAGCGGGCGCAGCTTGGAGAGCGCGAGGCCGTTGGAGATCGCCGCCGCCTCGTGCTCGCGCACGCCGTAGTGGAATTGGCGCCCTCCGTAGCTTCCCGGCTCGAAGTCGGCGTCCTCGAGCCGTACCGAGGTGGAGTCGGTGAGGTCGGCGGAGCCGGCGAGCAGCCAGGGCAGGCGCTCGGCGATCGCGTTCTCGACCTTCTTCGAGGCCTTGCGAGTGGCGATCCCCTTCTCGTCGGCCTCGAAGCTGGGGATGCCGGCATCCCACCCCTCGGGCAGCTCGCGCCTCTGCATCGTCTCGATCTCGGTGGCCAGGCCGGCGTTCTCCTTCGCGTATTCGGCCAGCGCTCGCTCCCACTCGGCGTGCAGCTCGGCGCCGCGCTTGCCGATCCCTTCCGCGAAGCACTCCTTCACCCCCTCGGGGACGAGGAACCGGGCGTCCTCGGGCCAGCCGTAGAAGCGCTTGGCCTCACGGGCCTCCTCCTCGCCGAGCGGCTCCCCGTGGGCGGCCGCCGTGTCCTGCTTGTGAGGAGCGCCGTAGCCGATATGGCTGTCGACGACGATCAGGGTCGGGCGGTCCGGCTCGGCTTTGAACTCCTCGAAGGCACGGGCGACCAGCTCGGTGTCGTTGGCGTCGCCCACGCGGGTCACGTTCCATCCGTAGCCGACGAAGCGCGCCGCCGCGTCGTCGGAGTAGGCGAGGGCGGTGTGGCCGTCGATCGTGATCCGGTTGTTGTCGTAGACCCAGCAGAGGTTGTCGAGCTTCAGGTGGCCGGCGAGCGAGGCTGCCTCGCTGGAGACCCCCTCCATCAGGCAGCCGTCGCCGGCGATCGCGTAGACGTCGAAGTCGAACAGCTCGGCGCCGGGGCGGTTGAAGCGGGCCGCCTGCCACTTGGACGCGATCGCCATCCCGACGGAGGTCGCGATTCCCTGCCCGAGCGGGCCGCTCGTCGTCTCCACGCCGGAGGTCCAGCGGTACTCCGGGTGACCGGGGGCCCGGGAATCAAGCTGGCGGAAGCTCTTGATGTCGTCGAGGCCGACCGCCGGGTCGCCGACGACCTCGTATTCGGGGTCGACCGCGCGCACGTCCGCCAGGAAGAGCAGCGAGTAGAGCAACATCGAGGCGTGGCCGGCCGAGAGCACGAAGCGGTCGCGGTTGGGCCAGATCGGGTCGGCGGGGTCGAAGCGCAGGAAGCGCTGCCACAGCGTGTAGGCGACCGGCGCCAGCGCCATCGGCGTGCCCGGATGCCCGGAGTTCGCCTTCTGGATCGCATCGATCGAGAGCGTCCGAATGGTGTCGATGCAGAGCCGGTCGATGTCCTGCGCGGCGGGCTGGGGCGTCGAAGCGGCCATCTCCTTCCTAGGCTATCCACGCCCTCCGGTCGGTGGGCGCAACCGGCGTAATACGTGGAAATCGGCCCGCCGGCGTCAGGGCTCGATCCGAATCACCGTTCCGTCGCCGTTGTCGACCACCCAAACCGCTTCCTCGCCGACCGCCACCGCGCCGGGCCGGCTCCCCACCGCGATCGGGTCGCCGATCGTCCTCGCGGTCTCGATCTCGATGCGGCTGACCGTGCCGTCGCGGGAGTTTGCGACCCAGACCGTGTCGGTACCGGCATCGATCCCGCCCGGGCCGGCTCCGACCGCGATCGGCTCGCCGAGCTCCCGGGTCGAGGGATCGACTCGCGAAATCGAGTCGGTGCGGCTGTTGGCGACCCAGACGAAGCCGCCTCCCACGGTCACACCCGCCGGACCGCGGCCGACCGGGATCGGCGACCCGGCGACGACGTTGCCGAGATCGATGCGGCGCACGGCGCCGGTTGACGCGCTGCTGACCCAGAGGCCGCCGGCTCCGACAGCGAGGCGCAGGGGAGCGGCGTGGGGAACGATGCCCCCGCTTGAACGGCCCCTCCGCGGCGGCGTTGATCGCCGTGACGCCCGAGCCCCCTTCGTCGGCCACCCACACCCGGCCGCCGCCGACGGCAATCGCGCCGGGGCGCCCGCCGACGGCGATCCTCGCCACCACCCGGCCGCTGGATGGATCGACGCGCAGGACGCTGCCAGTCCGCGGGCTCGCCACCCAGACCGCACCCTCGCCGACCGCCACGCCCGAGACGCCGGCGCCCACTCGCAGCGGCATGCCGACTGTCTCTCCCGCCCCCGGGTCGATTCGCGAGAGCGTTCCCTCGGTCGCGCTGGTCACCCAGACCGCACCGCCTCCGGCGGCGACCCGCAGCGGGCCCTTGCCGACCGGGATCGGCGCCGAAACCGCGACGCGGTCGCCACCCAGGACGAGGGCGAGGAGAAGCGCCGTCGCGGTCAAGGCTGCGAGCGCCGCGGCCAACCAGGGCCAGGGCCGCTCCCTCGCCCGACGCGAAAGGCCCGCGGCGCCGGTCCGCTCAGCCACGGTCACCGCCCGCTCGTTCGTGTCCGAGAGCACCCTGGTGGCCGCCGGAGTCGCGCCCTCGCGCTCGCGGGCCGCCTCGATCAGCGCGCCGGCGCTCGGGTAGCGCTCGCGGGGATCCTTCGAAACAGCCCGTTCGATCACCGCGTCGAGGCCCTTCGGGATCTGCGGATCCGAGTCGGAGGCCTGGCGCGCGTAGGGGACGATCCCGGTCAGCGACTCATAGAGGACGCAGCCCAGCGAGTAAACGTCGGCGGCGGGACCGACCCTTCCACCGCGCCATTGCTCCGGCGACATGTACTCGACCGTGCCGACGATCGAGGCGCTGCTGCGACCCGTTCCCTCATATGCCTTGGCCAGGCCAAAGTCCGAAAGGTAGGCGCGGTCTCCCTCAACCAGGATGTTGTGCGGCTTGACGTCACGGTGAACGATCCCGGCGGCGTGAGCGGTGTCGAGGGCATCGGCGACCTGACCGAGCAGATCGAGGGCCCTCCCGGGCGGCAGCGGGCCCTCGCGACGGATCAGCCTGCTCAGATCGCCGCCGCCAACCAGGCGCATCGCGACGAACAGCTCGCCGTCCCCTTCCCGAGCGTCGAAGACGGGCACGACCGCTGGATGGTCGAGGCTGGCCGCCAGCCGGGACTCGCGCAGGAAGCGGTCGCGAAACGCCTGATCCCCGGCGAGGTCGCCGCCGATCACCTTCAGGGCCACCGGACGGTCCAGCGCCAGGTGTGTCGCGCGGTAGACGATGCCCATCCCGCCCCGGGCGATGAGCGCGTCTATCCGGTACCCCGCGAGAGTCGAGCCGATGACCGGTTCCCCCATGCGCCGGTTATACCGGCGCATGGGGGCGGTGAGCTAACGGCGGACGGGCCGCACCGGCTGCCAGGCGATGACGGGGCCGAGGGTCGTGCCGGCCTCGGCCGAGAAGTCGACCCCCTCCGCGAGGTCGACCTGCCGCCCGTTTGCGACGTCGACTGCCGAGAGCGACTCCGCCTCCTCTGTCGCCACGAAGGCCGCCACCCGGCGACCGTCCGAGGAGAAGACGGCATTGGTCTCGGAGCCGTCGGGCAGCTCGGTGAGCTTGCGGGCCCGTCCGGGGCCGGTGCTCTTCACCCAGAGACCCTGATCGCGCCGGAAGAGGAGTGTCCGGCCGGCGGGCGAGACGTCCTCGACGTAGGCGGAGCCGACCCCGGCGACAAGGGAGCGGAGCTTCGTCCCGTTGCGGCGCATCGTGTAGACGTCAGCGTATGCGCTCGGGCCTTCGCCGCTGTCGCCGCGGCTGAAGACGATCCCGCCGGCGAAGTAGCGGGGTTCGAACTCGTCGACCTGCGACGTCCCGGTCAGCCGGGCGAGCCCCCCGCCCGACGGTCTGATCGAGAAGAGGTCGTCCCTCGTCCCGCCGGCGGTCTCCGCGGCGCTGCGGACGAAGACGATCGCACGTCCATCAGGCGCGAACGAAGCGTCATGGTCGTCCTCCGGGGATTGGCTGAGCGCTCGCAAGCCGCCGCCACGCGCACGCACCGTGTAGAGGTCGCCTGGCGACCCCTCGGCGGCGCGACGCTCGAAGACGACGAACTTCCCGGTCGGCGAGAAGACCGGCGCCGCGTCGAGGTCCGGCCCGCTGCTGAGATGTCGCTGGCCGGAGCCGTCGGCCCGCACCGAATACACGTCGCCGTCGCGGACGAAAGCGATGGTCGTGCCGTCCGGGGAGAAGGCCGGCTGGCTGTCCGCCGGATCCTCGGTGAGCTGGTTGAGCCGCCCGTCCCGAGCCGCGAAGAGCCCGCCCTCCTCGACGCCGCCCTCCGAGACGACACGGGAGAAGACCACGGCCCCGGTCGGGTCGGCCGCCGCGGCGGCGGCCGGGAAGGCGAGCACAAGGAGTGCGGCTAGCGTTGCGAAGATCGATCGGTTGAGCATGGGGCCCCTTTCTGTAGGTGATTGGGCTCACTCCATGCTGCGTTGCCGCGGCGGGCGCGCCAAGGACAGGGCAGCCTCCCTCCGAGTCACGTCTGGCCCGGATCGGGCCAGGCTCAGCGTCGGCGGTCGATGCCGAGCTCGATGACGCGGGCGGCGATCAGGCGGGGGCGCTCCCGGCCGGCATCGCCGGGCACGTCGAGCTTCGCCGCGAGGGCGTCGAGGCGGCGCTGAGCGGTTCGCTCGCTGACGTGCAGGGCATCGGCGATCTCCGCCCGCGTGGCCGGGCGACCCGCGAAGGCGCCCTCGCTGCGATACGGCGCGACCAGCGCCGCCGCGGTCGCGCGCTCCTCTTCGGTGAGGGCGACGGACGGCTCGGAGGCCGCCACCGTGGCGCCCCCCGGCCCGGCGCCCTCAGAGATCTCCAGGCGGTGATCGCCGACCAGCAGCGTGTCGCCGTCGCGAAGCCGGCGCGGGCGGTCGAGCGGCTCGCCGTTGAGGGCCGTGCCGTTTCGGCTGTCGAGGTCGGTGGCCATCAGGACGCCCCCGCGCCGCTCGATCTCCAGGTGATTCCAGGAGACGGCCTCGTCGTCGAGCGTGATGTCGACCTCCGGGGCGCGGCCGACCACGACTCGGTCGGCCCCCAGGGGCACCGACCGCGGCTCCCCGCCCTTCCCCGTAACCCAAACTCGCGCTTCCATCGCGCGCGAGCATAGAGGTCGATGGGCCTAAAACCCACGTAATACGTGGGAAATCGGCCCATCGACCTGGATAGAGTCCAGCGCCGTGTCCGGAGACGAGGAGAAGCGAGCCGCTGCCGAGGCGGCGGCGGAGCTTGTCGTGGACGGGATGGCGGTTGGGTTGGGCACCGGCTCGACCGTCGAGCATCTGCTGCCGGCGCTGGCGCGCCGCAATCTGACCGGCATCCGCTGCGTCGCGACCTCGGTGGCGACCGAGAGGCAGGCGCGAGAGCTGGGGCTGCCGGTCGAGGACTTTGGCACGCTGGAGCGGCTGGACATCGCGATCGACGGAACCGATCAGGTCACGCCGGACGGCTGGCTGATCAAGGGCGGTGGTGGCGCACACCTGCGCGAGAAGATCGTCGCCGCCGCAGCCGACCGCTTCGTCGTCATCGGCGATGCCGGCAAGCCGGTCGACGCGCTCACCCCGCCGGTGCCGCTGGAGCTCTTCGGCTTCGGCCTGGGCGCCACTCTCGCCCGCCTCGGCGAGGACGTCGCACTCCGCGAAGCGGCGCCCAGCCCAGACGGCGGCGTCATCGCCGACTACAGCGGTGAGATCGACGACCCGGCGGCGCTCGCCGCTCGCCTCGCCGGAGACCCCGGCGTCGCCGCCCACGGCCTCTTCCCGCCGGATCTCGTGAGCGACGTTCTGGTGGGGACCGGGGGCGCCGTGGACCGTTTGACACTCGCGACGTAGGAGGGCATACCTCAACTTCACCGAGTGTGCTGCCGATCTAAGGAATGCCTTCGGCGCCGACCGTCGCCCGTCTCGGCGCCGTCAAGTCAGCCCATGACCCCGACAACCTCTTCCACGCCAACCACCCGATCCAGGCCGCGCCTCATCGCGTGCGCGGTTGGTGCGCTCCTCATCCTGTCGCTCTGCCTGGCTCCCGCCGCCTCGGCTGAGTCGGAGTTCGAGCCCAACGACACCTTCGAGACCGCGTACGGCCCGCTCGCCGCCGACGCGACGTACCCGGCGACGCTCGAGACCGAGGAGGACGTCGACACCTATTACTTCTATGCGACGAACCCCGAGGTCTCGCAGGTCAACTCACGATCAGCGACACGACCACCGGCCTCGACGCCGGCAGCGTCTACGCCGAGCTCACCGACTCCGACGGAGAGGTGATCGACTTCATCGAGGTCTTCAGCGAGGACTTCGACAGCTTCGACGAGGAGCTCGCACCCGGCAAGTACTACCTCTCGGTCCAGCCGGCCTTCTTCGAGCTGAGCGGCGAGACGTACGAGATCCGCACCGGCGGCGCTGCGGACGCATTCGGCTCCCCAACCGCCACCCAGGCGCGATGCAAGACCGCGACAGCGGCCGCTGTGAAAGCAATGGCGGCGCTGGAGAAAGCCAAGCGACAGCTGAAACGGGTGCGGAAGAAGCCCTCCCGACCGCGCAAGGCCAAGGCGCGTCATGCGGTCAAGTTGGCCAAGGGGCGCCTCGGGACCGCGCTCGCCGACGAGCAGCTCTGGTGCTCTATCCCTGCCTAGCGCCGCCCGCAGCGGCTTCGTCGGCGACCGCGGTCATCTCGTCGTTCTCGACCCGGCCGGCGGGAATCGAGCGGTCGCCTGCCCGCAGCCCAGCGAGAGCGTCGGCCTTCCCCTCCCCGATCACAAGCCAGACGACCTGGCGGGCGGCGTCGATCGCCGGGTAGGTAAGCGTCATCCTGCGGTGGCCCTGATAGGCGGTCTCGGTGAGGGCGACGCGGCGGTCCGTCACTTCGAGCACCGGATCGCCGGGGACCAGGGAGGCCGTATGGCCGTCCGCTCCGAGTCCGAGGTGAACCAGGTCGATGCGCTCGGGCAGCTGGGACTCGTACTGGCTCGCCGCCGCTGCGAGATCGCGCTGGGTGACGGGCATCGGCCGCAGGGAGGCCTGGTGGTCGATCGACAGGCCCAACACCAGGTGGGTGAGATTGCGTTCCTCGCTGCCGGGGGAGGCGATCCTCTCGTCGACCTGGAACAGCTCCGTCTCGGCCCAGGGCATCTCCTCCATCTCACCGAGGATCGCCAGCATCGCCCACGGCGATCGCCCGCCGCTCATCGCCAGCGAGAAGACACCGCGCTCCTCCACGGCCACGCGAGCACTGGCGGCGATCAGCTCCGCGCCACGCTGGGAGGCCGCCCTCTCGTCGGCGACGACCTCGAGATCGATGCTCACCTAGGAGCTCTTCTCGTCGTGTCCGCCGAACTGCTTGCGCATCGCCGAGAGCACCTTGTCGGCGAAATCGTCGAGGTCGCGGGAGGAGAAGCGCTCGTACAGGGCCGCGGTCAGGACCGGCGCCGGCGCACCCTCCTCGATCGCGGCGATCGAGGTCCAGCGCCCCTCGCCGGAGTCGGAGACGCGGCCGGTGAAGTCCTCGAGGTCTTGCGACTGCTGCAGCGCCGCGGCGGTCAGGTCGAGCAGCCAGGAGCCAATCACGCTTCCCCTGCGCCAGACCTCGGCAACCTCGGGGAGGTCGAGGTCATACCGGTAGTACTCGGGATGGTCGAGTGGCGCCGTCTCGGCGTCGGCCTCGCGCTGAGCCTCGCCGGCATTGGCGTTCTTGAGGATGTTGAGCCCCTCCGCATAGGCCGCCATCACTCCGTACTCGATCCCGTTGTGGACCATCTTCACGAAGTGCCCCGCACCGTTCGGCCCGCAGTGCAGGTAGCCGTTTTCCGCCGGGGTCGGATTGCCCAAGCGGCCCGGTGTGCGCTCGGCCGAGTCGACCCCCGGCGCCAGCGTCGCGAAGATCGGGTCCAGCCGCCGCACCGCGTCCTCGGGCCCACCGATCATCAGGCAGTAGCCGCGCTCCAGGCCGAAGACGCCACCGCTCGTCCCGCAGTCGATGTAGTCGATCCCCCGCTCGCCGACCTCCCCGGCGCGGCGAATGTCGTCGCGGTAGTAGGAGTTGCCGCCGTCGATTATCGCGTCGCCGCTCTCCAGCACCTCGGCGATCGCGCGCACGGTCTGCTCGGTGATCTCCCCGGCGGGGACCATCGCCCACACGGCCCGAGGCGCGCTCATCTTCGAGGCCAGCTCCTCCAGGGAGGCGGCGCCCTCGGCACCCTCGCCCTCCAGCTCCTTGACCACCGCTGCATTGACGTCATAGACGACGCAGCGGTGGCCGTCGCGCATCAGACGGCGGGCGATGTTCGCCCCCATCCGCCCGAGGCCGACGATTCCCAGCTCCATGGCGGTGATCCTACGCGCTCGGATAGCCTCACCTGCGAATGGCGACGCGGGAAGCCCAGCGCACCGACGCGACCGCCGACGTGCTGGTCATCTTCGGGATCACCGGCGACCTGGCGAGGAAGATGACCTTCCGGGCGCTCTACCGGCTGGAGTCGCGCGGCAAGCTCAGCTGCCCGATCGTCGGCGTCGCCCGCAACGACTGGACCGACGCGGACCTGGTCCAGCACGCGCGCGACGCGGTCGCCTCCTCCGTCGAGGACCCCGACGAGGACGTCTTCTCCCGCCTCGCTGCGCGGCTGCGCTACGTCCAGGGGGAGTACACCGACCCCGGCACCTTCAAGCGAGTCGCCGAGGCGATCGACGGGACAGAGCGGCCGGTCTTCTATCTCGAGGTGCCGCCCTCCCTGTTCGCGACGGTCGTCCACGGGCTCGGCGACGCCGGTTTGACGAAGAACGCTCGCGTCGTGATCGAAAAGCCGTTCGGCAACGACTTGGAGTCCGCGAAGGCGCTCAATGCCGACCTGCACGAGGCGCTTGAGGAGGAACAGATCCTGCGGATCGACCACTTCCTCGGCAAGGAGCCGGTGATGGACATCACCTATCTGCGCTTCGCCAACGCCCTGCTGGAGCCGGTCTGGAACCGCGACCACGTCGCCTACGTGCAGATGACGATGGCGGAGGACTTTGGAGTGGAGGATCGGGGCCGCTTCTACGACCCGGTCGGGGCGCTGCGCGACGTGGTCCAGAACCACATTCTTCAAGTGCTGGCGATCGTCGCGATGGAGCCGCCGACTCCCAACAACCCAGACTCGGTGCGCGACAAAAAGCTCGACCTCTTCAAATCGATGCGCAGCGCCGATCCGGAGCACTACATAAGGGGCCAGTACAAGGGCTACCTCGACGTCGAGGGGGTGGCCAAGGACTCCAAGAGGGAGACCTACGCGGCGCTGGAGCTTGCGGTCGACAACTGGCGCTGGAGCGGCGTGCCGTTCTTCATTCGCGCCGGCAAGCAGCTGCCGGTGAAGGCGACCGAGGTGAACGTCGTCTTCAAGCGCCCGCCGCGGCTGGGCGTCGGCAGCGGCAAGCTGCCGGGCCACAACCAGATGACGATCCGCATCGACCCGAAGCCGGGCGCGCGCCTTCGCCTGCTCGCCAAGAAGGCCGGCGACGAGGCTTTCGAGCCGGCCGACCTGGAGGTGCTGTTCGAGAAGCACCCCGGGGAGGAGCCCGAGCCCTACGAGCGGCTGCTCGACGACGCTCTGCACGGTCGCCGGCAGCTCTTTACCCGTGAGGACACGGTCGAGGAGACCTGGCGGATCGTCCAGCCATTGCTCGAGGAGCCTGGCCCGGTCCACTCATACGAGCCCGGCTGTTGGGGGCCGGTGGAGGCCGACAAGCTGACCCGCGGCATCTGCCAGTGGTATGAGCCCTGGCTGCCGTAGCGTTTTCGTCACCCCCGGCACACACGGCATCCTCCCCGGCACATAGCCTCGCCGGATGCCCGTCGTCGAGGATCGTTCCGAGACGCTGCTCGCGCGGTTCGGCTTCGAGAGCTTCCGCCCCGGGCAGCGTGAGGCCGTCGAGGCTGCGCTGGGCGGTCGCGACTCGCTGATCGTGATGCCGACCGGCGGCGGCAAGAGCCTCTGCTACCAGCTGCCCGGCCTCGCCTCGGAGGACCTGACGATCGTCGTCACGCCGCTGATCGCGCTGATGGTGGATCAGTGGCGCCGCTTGACGGCGGCCGGGCACCCGGTCGTGATGATCGCCTCCGGAATGAGCGACGAAGCCGCGCGCGATGCGCTGGAGGCCATCCGCGGCGGCGCGGCGCGAGTCGTCTACTGCTCGCCGGAGCGGTTCGCCGCACGGTCCTTCCAAGCGGCGCTCGAGGAACGCCGAATCGACCTGATGGCGATCGACGAGGCGCACTGCCTCTCCGAGTGGGGCCACGACTTCCGCCCCGACTACCTGCGGCTGCCGGAGGTCGTGGAGCGGCTGGGACGGCCGACGGTGATGGCCTGCACCGCGACGGCGACGGAGGACGTCGCGCGCGAGGTCGTCGAGCGGCTCGGCCTGCGCGAGCCGCTTCTTGTCCGCGCGGGATTCGACCGCCCCAACCTCTCCTTCGACGTCGTGCCGCTGGAAGGGAAGGGGGCGAAGGCGCGCAAGATGGCGCTGCTGGAGCAAGGGCTCGCCGAGCCCGAGAACCGCCCGGCGATCGTCTACTGCGGAACGCGGCGCGACACCGACGAGGTGGCCGAGACGCTGCAGGGGACTGGGCTGTCCGCCGTTCCCTACCACGCGGGAATGGGGGCGCAGGAGCGAACCGATGCCCAGGGGCGTTTCATGAGCGGCGAGGCCGAGATCGTCGTCGCCACCAACGCCTTCGGCATGGGGGTCGACAAAGCAGACGTGCGCTCGGTCTGGCACCTGACGATCCCGACCAGCGTCGAGGCCTATTACCAGGAGGCGGGACGGGCCGGGCGCGACGGCCTTCCCGCGCGGGCGGCATTGCTTGCGATGCGCTCCGACCTCGGCCGCCTGGTCCGCTTCAACGAGCAGCGCAGCGGCGACCCCGAGCTGGCCGTGGCCCACGAGCGAGGCTGGCGCGCCTTCCGGGTGGTCAAGTCGTTCGTCTTCTCCCAGACGTGCCGCCGCCAAAGCCTCCTCAACCACTTCGGCGACAGCAGCTCCCCCCAGCCCCAGGGCCGCTGCTGCGACGTCTGCGACCCGGAGGGTTGGCTGCCGAACCCGGCGACGATCGCCGTGCGGCCACGGAGCGGCAAGTCACGGGCCGGCGCCCCCGGGCCTGACATGTCCGCTGCCGACGAGCCGCTGTTCGAGGCGCTGCGCGCTTGGCGCAAAGAGGCGGCCGACGGCAAGCCCGCCTTCACGATCGCCCACGACAGCACCCTGAAGGCGATCGCGGCCGGTCGCCCCGCCAACGCGGAAGGCCTCGCCTCGATTCGAGGC
Organism: uncultured Conexibacteraceae bacterium; assembly: GCA_964536955.1. Taxonomy (GTDB): domain Bacteria; phylum Actinomycetota; class Thermoleophilia; order Solirubrobacterales; family 70-9; genus CAZHZI01. The sequence goes on along the minus strand of CAZHZI010000015.1, from coordinate 14,914 downwards.
ATCGGCCCGAGCTTCATCGCCAAGCACGCCGATGCGGTGCTCGAAATCGTCTTGGGCGACACCGCGGCCGGGCCGGCGCTGGAACCCGCCGCTTAAACGTCGCGAGTCAAGTTTCTAAAAAGGCCAGAAAAGCCGCCGGAGAGAAGACAGGCGCTTGATCGGCGAGATCGAGCAGGTGCCGGTCTCCGGAGACGAGTGCGGCATTCTCGATAGCCGCAAGCGCAAGCAGACAGTCGTCCCGGGGATCGGCCGAGCGAATGCTCGACTCTCCATCGGGATCCGCGACAACGGTGGCCAAACCCCGCAACGCTTCGCCGAATCGGTCAGCATCTTCCGCGTCCACTCGCTTGCGGACCTTGGGATAAGCGAGCGATCGCTTCATCTCCTCTAGGAGGAGGGGCGATACGAGCAGCTCATACTGTCCGTCCCGCCAGGCCATCAGCACTTTCGCCGGAGTACCGCTTGGAGAGAGCAGCGCCGAGATGACGACGTTGACGTCGAGGACCGCGCGCACCGATCAGCGATGTCGCGCTTGCCTGGCTTCGCGCTGCGCCTCGAGCACGAGATCCATCGCTTCGTCTTCTGGCAAAGGGCGAACCTTTTTCCAAAGATCGTCGAGGAGATCGAGGCCCAGGTCGCGGCGAAGCGTTTCCTCGATTACCTGAGAGTCGCCCTTCCCTGTGCGGGCCGCCTTGATCTTGACTGCCCGCAGCACCTCCTCGTCAATCGTCAACGTCGTTCGCGTCTTCGGCATCACCGCATCTTTGCATCGATGCGTAGCAGAATCAAACGACCGCCTTTGCTGCCGCCCTGCCGGCTGGCTGATCCCAGCCCCAGCGCCGAAAGCACTAGGGATCGCGCGCTCCCGCACGCGCGTCCCCAACGCCGCCTAGCTCAGGGTCGTGAACGCCTCGCGGTGAGGCCCTCCAGCACCACCTCGACGGGCGAGCGGCGCTTGGAGCCGTTCGCCACCTCGCGGGTGCGCTGCAGCTCGGACGCGAGCTGGCCCATCTGCGCGCCGAATGACCCCACCTCCTTCGCCGCCCTGGCGAGATCGTGGGAATCCACCTTCAGCTGCGGGCGGCGCGGGATCGCTACCCCAATCCCCTTGCGGCGATGCGCTTGGCGGACACCGAGGGCGAGGCCCCCGGCCGCGCCGGCGATGGCCGCCCCGCCGGCCATGAGCGGCACCTTGGCCTTGCTCGCGACGCTGCCGACCGCGTGCCCGGCGCCCTTGGCTTTCTCCTCGACCGCACGACGGGCCGAGTCGACCCGACCCGAGCCGTTGGTCGATGGTTTGTTCTGCGCGCGAGATTTCTGCGCACGCGATTTGCTTTGCGTACGTGAGGCGCTTGCGGAGTTGCCGTTGCTGGATTTGCTCGACGTGCGCGATTTGCTTGAGGCGCTTCGCGAACGTGCCTGGGATTTCTGGGAACCCTGGGAACGTTTCGTCGAGGCCCGTGTTTTGGCCTGAGCCATCTTCCCTCCTCCTCGGTTGCTTCCGTCCAGTCCCGGTACCCCAGCGGGCGGATGCGAACCAAAGAATTACGGCATGCGAAGCGACTTGAGCGACTAGTTCTCTCTTCCCAACTCCTCTTCGCGCCGCGTCGCGCGCTCTTCGTCGAGGTCCGCCTCCACCTTTGCTCGTTTGGCGCGCTCCTCGGCGATTGCCGCTTCGGTGCGGCTTTCCTGCGCGTGCTCTCGGTGGTGGCGGGCGTCGTCGTGCTTGGCCTCCGTTTGAACCTCGCCGAGTTCGCGGCGCTGGCTTGACCGCCGGGCTCGCGAGACCAGGATCGCAATAACGATCAAAGCGCCGATGACTATGGCGACGATCGCAAGGGTTGACATCTCTCCTCCTTGATTGGTGCGGTGTCCTCTCTCTCCCCATCCGCACCGGGGTCGAAACCCTGCGGGAAAACTGCTGTTGGGAGGGGATGGGGCGGCTGGGTTGAAGCAGATGCGAATGTCCGGCATGCGGAAGATCTCAGCGATGCTCGTTGCGCTCGCCGCGACGGCGTCCTTTTTCGTGGAAGCGACGCCGGCGGGAGCCGGGGCGCTGTTGCCGCACGGCGACAGGGTCTTCTACGGCGTCTCCGACACCGGCGACAGCGCCGACTTCGGTGAGCTCAGCCAGGTGATGCGCAAGCACCCGGCCGTGATCCAGACCTTCCGGACCTGGGGATCGGACTTCCCCGAGTCGATCGAACGATGGCAGGCGGCGCGGGCGCGGCCGATGCTCCACATCACCACCGCCGACAGCAACGACGGGCACGAGCTGATCAGCCCGCAGGCGATCGCCCAAGGCGACGGCGACGAGTACCTGATCCGCCTCAACAAGCTGTTCTGGGCGAAGGGGATGCGCGCCTACATCCGGCCGCTGGGGGAGCCGAATCGCTGCCTCAACGTCTACGCGGCCTATGACTGCGCCGGCAACCCGCGCGGTGGCGCCCACACCACCCGCTGGTACAAACGCGCCTTCCGCCGTATCTACGTGCTCCTGCACGGCGGTGGAAAGCGGGGGCAGATCGACGCCCGTCTGGCGAAGGCGGGACTGCCGCCGCTGCAGGGCAACGTCGGAGGCCTGCCGAAGGCGCCCGTGGCCCTCGTTTGGAGCCCGTTGCCGGCCGGCTCGCCCACCCTCCCGCAGAACCGGCCCCGCCATTTCTATCCCGGCTCCGACTACGTCGACTGGGCCGGCACCGACATCTACTCCGACAACCAGGACTGGAAGTCGCTGACCGGCCTCTACAAGCGCTTCGCGGGCAAGCCATTCGTGCTCGCCGAGTGGGGTGTCTCCAGCGGCGACGACCCGCGCTTCGTCAAGCGCCTGCTCGCCTGGGTCGACCGCCACCCGCGCTGCAAGATGCTCGTCTACTACCAGGACTTCGGCTCCTCCAGCTCCTACCGGCTCCAGAACAATCCGGCGAGCCTTGCGGTGCTGAGGAGCTGGCTGCACTCGCCGCGCATCCCCCCCTTCGCGCCCTTCCCGCCAAAGGCGCCGCCCCCGCCCCCGGGCGGGATCGCGCCGAAAGGGAGCTAGCGGCTCTTCTTCCTCTCGGGCTTCGCCTTCGGCGTTGGCTTCGCGGTGGGCGCCTCAACCCGCCCTGCGACCGCGGCCTTGAGCTCGTAGGGCTCCAACGCCGTGATGCTGGAGTAGCCGGTCAGGTAGATGCGGCGCCCGTCGGAGATCACCGGCGTGTAGGTGCCGCGGCTGTAGCCGAAAACCCGCCGCCCGCTCCTCATCATGAAGCCGCTGGTCGTCTCGTTGGTGAACTCGGCCACGTAGACGATGTCGCCGATCGCGGAAAGCGAGCCGACCACCTGGCCGCCGGCGGAGCGGCTCCAGCGCACCCCGCCGTCCTTGGCGTCGAGCGCGTAGACGTTGCCGTCAAAGGAGCCGATGTAGACGGTTGGCGGGCTGTGTCTCGTGTTGGCGACGGTCGGTCCCGAGTAGGCGTAGCCGCCGGTCGAGTAGGTCCAGGCGACCGTGCCGTCGCGCTGGTCGAAGCTGTAGACGCGGGCGTCGTTGTTGCCCGCGTAAACGCGGCCGAAGGCAACCGCGGGAGTCGAGTAGAACGCCCCGGAGGCGCCGAAGCCCGGGCCGAGCGAGCCGCTTTGCCACTTCAGCTTCCCGGTCTCCGCGTCGACCGCGTTCATGTAGCCACCGTAGTCGCCGACGTAGATGGTTCCGCCGTAGTACGCGGGCGCGGACTTGATCGGCCCGCCCAACGTCGTAGCCCAGCGCAAGTTTCCGCTGATCGTGCTGAGCGCGAAGAGCTGGCCGTTCTCGCAACCGAAGTACACGGTGCGGTCGATCACCACCGGGGAGGACTCGGCCCGCCCCGGCAGCGGCCGTTTCCAGATCGTCTTGCCGGTCTTCGCGTCCAGCTTGACGATATGACCGGGAACCAGGTTGACGATGTAGAGGCGATGGCGGTAGTAGGTGGGCGAGGAGGCGTTGAGGCGGCCGATGTCGCGCTCCCAGAGGATCTTGCCGGTGTCGGCGTCGAGGGCGAAGGCGGTGCCGTTGTTGTTGACGAAGTAGAGCTTGCCGCCGACGAAGATCGGCGGGAACTCCAGCAGCGGCCGCCCGGTGTAGCGCCAGAGTTTGCGGAAGGGCGGTTTCACTCCCTTCGCCGGCAGGTAGCGGGTGCGGGCCGGATTGAGGCCGAACTGCGGCCAGTTGACCGTCTTCGCCTTCGGCGTCGGCGGCTTCTGCGGCTTGAAGGCGACATCGGGATTGTGGACGTCGGCCGGGCGCTTCAGCAGCTCGTAGGCGAGCGCGGCCCCACCGACGGCGAGCAGCGCGACCCCGGCGATGAGGGCGATGGCGAGGCGCCGGTGCTCGCGCCACAGCCGCTTGGGCCGGTCCAGCCAGGCGGGTCCCTTCCTTCCCTTGCCGGGCGCCTTGCCGGCCTTCCCGCTCACCGTCGCAGCTCCCACATCTCGATGAACCCGAAGTCGACGAAGCCGAGGCGTTCGTAGAGCGGCGCGCCGGCGCGCGGCTCCTCGCCCGCGTAAGCGCAGTGCCAGCGGATCGCGCTGGGGCCGGCCAGCCCGGCCCGAAATCCGTCTGTCCCGTAGCCGTAGGCGCGGTCGTTCAGGTCCGCGGCGATCTCCGGATCGCCCGCCAGCCGCGCGATCCCGGCGGGCGCGACCGGCTCGTCGCAGAGATCGGCAAGCTCCATCGCCATCGCTCGCGGCGCGGCGTCCAGCACGTGACCGAGGCCGCCGAGCAGCTCTGCCGAGTCGCGGTCCTCATCCGGAACCCAGACCGTCCAGGCGCGCACGCCGTTGGAGTCATAGGCCTGCCCCAGCTCCTCGACATGCTCCGCCAGGACGGCGGGGTCGTCGTAGAAGACCGAGTTGAACAGGGAACGCTGGGGAGAAGCCGGGACCACCGACGCGGTCAGCCCGTCGTGCCGGATCAGGAACGAGTCGGCGGAGGCGCTGCCGAATGCCTCGACCTCATCTCGGACGCCCTGGATCGCCCGCCGTCGCAGCTCCCGCTCGTCGATGCGTTGGCCCATCCAGGCCGGCTCAGCCTCCGGCCGCGATGGGAGGCTCGAACTCGGCCGATCTGAAGCTCGCCATGCGGAAGGAGGCTACTGAAGCCCCCAGCCCTGTGGATCGGTTCCTTCGACCGCTTCGACCTCGCCGAGAATCGCCAGGTGGTCGAGGCAGGAGAGGACGATCTGCAGGGCCCAGACACTGACCGGCGTGTTGAGGTTTTCGGCGCCGACGATGTCGCCGACGATCTCGAATGCGGGCTTCTGCCCCTCGCCAAGGGACTCACGGACCTTGCCGAGCAGCTCGTCGACCTGGCGCCGGCTCTCGGCGATCTTCGCCTCGGGGTCGCGAAAGGGACGACCGTGGCCGGGCAAGACCAGATCGACCTCCAGCGGCTCCACCTCGTCGAGGCTGCGAAGGAACTCACCAATCGGGTCGGGCGTGTGGCCATGGTCGAAGAAGAGCACGGTGCGGCCGAGCAGGTGGTCGCCGGAGATCATCAGCCTGCGCTTGGGCTGGTGCAGGACGACGTGCGAGGGAGCGTGGCCGGGCGTCTCATGGACGCTCCAACTGCCAAGGTCGGTTTCGACCTCGACGCCGGGAAGCAGGTCGCTGTCGGGCTCCTTGATCGCGACGATCCCGGGATCGTCGTCCTCCTCGCGCGACACGCGGTAGCGCTCCAGCGCCTCTGGCGGGACGCCACTCTGGCGCGCGACCTCCAGCCGCTGCTTCAACGCCGCGGTGGGATCGTCGGCGAGCAGGCGGACGTGCCCCCAGGCGGGGTGCATCCACAGCTCGCAGCCGGCAGCCTCGGCGATCGGCGCGGCAAGGCCGTAGTGATCGATGTGCGAGTGGGTGCAGACGAGCAAACGGACGTCCTCGAGGCCGTGCCCCGTCTGGGCGAGGGCGAGGTCGAGCTGGCGCAGCCGGTCCTTGCCGCCGATCCCCGTATCGAAGAGGACGATGCCGCCGTCGGCGGCGAGTGCCCAGGCGTTGCCGTGCGGCACCCCCGGCCAGGGCAGCGGCAGGCGCAACCGCCAAACGCCGGGCAGCACCCGCTCGCCGCGCACCCCCTCGGCCCGCTTGCGGTCCGCGCTCATCGGCGACGAGCTAACTCGTCGCCAGACCGATGGCGAGAAGGGGGAAAGCCGCCATCACGCCCAGGTAGGCGCCGATGGCGAGACCGGTGCGGGCGCCGGTGGTGCGGGACTTGGCGCCCGCGATGAGCCCCGAGAGGACGCAGAAGGCGGCGACGCCGAGGCCGATCCAGAAGACGGGGGGCATGCGGGCGCGAGACTATCGAACCGCCCCGCGGTAGCCGCCCGAGCGGGCTCCGCGGTAGCGCCCGAGCAGCTAGGTTTGGGGCGTGAGGATCCTCGCCTTCAGCGACCTGCACCGCGACCTGGCGCAGGCCGCCGCGTTGGTCGAGAGGGCCGCCGACGCCGACGTGGTGATCGGCGCCGGGGACTTCGCCTCCGTGCACGAGGGGCTCGAGGAGACGATCGGGGAGCTGTCGGCGATCGAGGCCCCCACGGTCCTCGTCCCCGGCAACAACGAGACCGACGAGGCGCTGCGCGAGGCATGCGCCGACTGGGAGGCCGCGACCGTCCTGCACGGCGGCGGCACGACCATTGACGGGGTCGATTTCTTCGGTCTCGGCGCCGGGATCCCCGTCACTCCCTGGGAGTGGAGCTTCGACCTCGACGAAGACGCCGCCGCCGAGATGCTTGCCGCCTGCCCACAGGGTGCCGTCCTCGTCCTCCACTCCCCCCCGCGGGGACACTGCGACGGCAACGGGGCGGGGCAGCACTTCGGCAGCGAAGCCCTGCTGCGAGCGGCCGAGGAGAAGACGCCCCGGCTCGCGGTCTGCGGCCACATCCACGAGTCCTGGGGCTGCGAGAGCCGGATCGGCGAGACGCCGGTCCACAACCTCGGCCCCGCTGGCCGGTGGCTTCAGCCCTCGCCGTTGAACTTGTAGCCGACCCCGCGCACGGTGAGGACCAGCTCGGGGCGCTGCGGGTCGCGCTCGACCTTCTGGCGGAGGTTGGAGATGTGGACGTCACAGGCCCGCTCGTCGCCGTCGAACTCGGTCTGCCACAGCTCCTCCATGATCTTGCGGCGGGAGAAGACCTCGCCCGGGCGGGCGACGAGAAGGCGCAAGAGCTGGAACTCGGAGCGGGTGAGGCTTACCGGCTCGCCGCGCACGGTGGCGACGTGGCGAACCAGGTCGACCGCGACCGGGCCGGACTCGATGCGAACGGCCTGGGCAAGCGGTGAGCGGTCGAGCTCCCGCCGGCGCAGCTGGGCGCGCACGCGGCCGAGCAGCTCGCGGACCGAGAAAGGCTTGGTGACGTAGTCGTCGGCGCCGACCTCGAGCCCGACGACCTTGTCGACCTCGGCGTCCTTCGCGGTGAGGACGATGATCGGAACGGCGCTGCGGGCGCGAACGTCTCGGCAGATGTCCAGGCCACTGGGCCCGGGCATCATGATGTCGAGGATGAGCAGGTCGTAGGGGATGCCGTCGCCGAGCTTGTCGGTGGCGTCGTCACCGTCGGCGGCGGCGGTCACCTCGAAGCCCTCCTGGGCGAGCGCATAACCGACCGAGTCGCGGACCGACGGCTCGTCGTCGGCGATGAGGATCCGCCCGCTGCTCATCGGCTCACCCTTGCATGAAGTCGGCGGGGGCTGTTCATGCCACCGGTGTCGGGCTGGGCTGGGCGACCGGGAGGCGTACCCAGAAGGTGCTGCCCTCCCCCTGCACGGAGGTGGCGCCGATCTCCCCACCCATGACGCTGACCATGCGCCTGGCGATCGCCAGGCCGAGGCCGAACCCCTCCTGTTTGCGGGACTCGCTGCGCCGGTAGAAGCGCTCGAAGACGCGCGCGATCTCCGCTGCCGGAATCCCGGTTCCTGTATCGATTACTTCCAAGACCACCTCCCTCTCACCATCGTGGCGGCCGCGAACGGTAACGGCCCCGGGCGCCGGCGTGTTCTTGAAGGCATTGGTGAGCAGGCCGATCATCACCTGGCGCAGCAAGGTTGGGTCGCCCTGAGCGGCGAGGTCGGGCTCGACCTCGACGATGAGGTCGACGTGAGGGGGAGCCTCGACCGTGGCGACCACGTCGCGGATCGCGATCGGAACGTCGACGACCTCCGTCTCCCCCGCTCCCAGCGACTCGACCCGGGCAAGCGTGAGCAGCGCCTGGGTGAGGCGGTTCATCCGCTCGGCGTCCTCTGCGAGGCGGACGAGGAAGTGGTCGCGGGCCTCGGGATCGTCCTTGGCGCCGTCCTGCAGGACCTCGATCGCGCTGGAGATCCCCGCCAGGGGGTTGCGCAGCTCATGGGCGGCGTTGGAGACGAAGTCGGCCTCGGCGAACTCGCGGCGCATCTCCTCCGTGCGGTCGCGAACGACGGCGAGGACGGCGCGCTCGTCGGGGAGGGAGCGAGCCTGCATCGAGTACGCGCTGTCGCCGATGCGCAGCGCCGGATGGGCGGCGAAGCCGACCTGGGCGGCGCGGCGCAGGTGGGGCAGGAGCGACTCCGCGGGAAGGCCGGAGGAGTCGAACAGCTCGGCCGCGGCGCTGTTGGAGAAGCGGACCGGGCCGTCGTCGTCGACGACCATGACCGCATCGGTGAGGCCGTCGAAGATGGCCGCGAGCTTGTTGCGGTCCGCGGTGAGCACGCCGAAGCTCTCTTTGAGGGAGGCGCGCATCGACTCCAGGGCGCAAGCGAGGTCGCCGATCTCGTCCCGGCCCGAGACGGCGAGAGGCGCGTCGAAAGAGCCTGACGCCATCTGGCCGGCGGCCTGGGCGAGGCGTTTGACGCGATGGGCGATCGCCACCGCGATCAGGAATCCGGCGAGAACCCCGATCGCCACGGCGACGACGAGGGCTCGGCGGTCGTCGCCGAAAAGGTAGACCGCGAAGGCCGTGATCAGGCTGACCGCGGCAAAGGCGCCGGTCAGCCATAGACGCATCCCGATTCTTCCCATGAACGTTTACTAACACAAAGTGGGCGTGGGCTCATGCGTGGCACAGGACCAGACATGGGGTGCCGGCACGGCGGCGCCGGGCCGGCGTGGGAGAATCGACGCGTGCGCACGCTGGTCTTCATCCCTGCCTGGAACGAAGAGGACGCAGTCGCGGAGGTAATCCGCGACGTGCGAGAGCATCTGCCCACGGCGGACGTGCTGGTGGTCGACGACGGATCGGTTGACGGGACCGCCGCACGGGCTCGCGAGGCCGGCGCGGTGGTGGCGTCGCTGCCGTTCAACGAGGGACTGGGGGCGGCTCTGCAGACCGGCTACCTTTACGCGCTGCGCGAGGGCTATGACTTCTGCGCGCACCTGGACGCGGATGGGCAACACCCGGCGGCGGAGGTGGCGCGGCTGCTGCAGGAGGTGGCGGGCGGGGCCGACCTGGTGATCGGGTCCCGGTACCGCGACCCGGGGGCGGCCGAAGCCGACGACGACTACAAGCCGACGATCTCGCGGCGGATCGGCTCCGGCGTGTTCCGCTTCTTCTTGACCATGGCGACGCGGCAGCGCTTCACCGACACGACGAGCGGGATGCGGGCGGCGAACCGGCGGGTGATGGCGCTGTTCAGCGAGAACTACTCGCCGGACTTCGCGGAGATCGAGTCACTGCAATTGGCGGTGCGGCAGGGGCTGCGCGTGGAGGAGGTGCCGGTGCGGATGCTGGAGCGGGTCGGCGGCAGGTCGTTCCTCACCCCCCTACGCTCGACCTTCTTCATCTTCAAGGGCTTGATCGTGCTTCTCGTGGGGCAATTCCGGCCGCGGCGGGTGGAGGCGGAGCAGTGAGCGGGATCGTCCTCGCCGCCCAGGACCCCAAGGTTCAGCTGACTTCGCAGACGCGAATCCTGGCGGCGGCGATCGCGGTCGTCTTCATGGCGATGATCCTCGAGCTGATCCGCCGCGACAAGCTGCAGGAACGCTACAGCGTCGTTTGGTTCGTGGCGGGCCTGGGGATGCTGGCCGGGGCGGCCTTCCCGGGTTTGCTGGGCGTGGTCGCCGACGCGATGGGGGTTCGCGACACCAACGTCGCGCTCTTCTCGATCGTTCTGCTGCTGCTGCTGGGCCTTGCGCTGAACTTCAGCGTGCTGATGTCCCGCCAGGCCGCGCAGATAACCCGCCTTGCCCAGGAGCGGGCCCTGGAAAAGGCGCGCGAGCAGGCGAAGTCAGCCGAGCAGGCTCTCGATTCGGAAGAAGAGCGCCTCTAGGGCCAGCTCCTCGGAGACGTTGAGGTCGAGGCGGCGGCGGGTGTCCTGGACCAGCTCGGCGGCGCGGCGCGGACGGGTGGGGTCAAGGCCCTGTGCCTGGGACCGGAGCTGATCGAGGCGGTCCTGGTTGTAGGCGACCTCCGGGGCGCCGGAGGCGACGGCGGCGAGGTCGCGAAACCAGGCCGCGCAGAGCTCCAGGCCGAGGTCGAGGATCTCGGTGCGGCGGCGGCGGGCGGCTCGCTTGGCCTCGTCGCTTGTGTCCTTGGCGGAGCGTTTGATCCCGCCGGCGGACTCCTCCTCCAGGGCTTCGCGGGTGGCGGCCTCGGCTTCCTGACCCGCCTGCTCGGCGGCATCGAGTAGCTGCCGCCACGGAGTCCCTGTTGCCGGGAGGGCGGCCTTTCCCAGTTCAAGCGCCGCAGCACGAAGCTCTCGGCCGGAATCTGAGAGCAGGAGGCGAGCGCGTTCCAGGTCTCCTGCGCAGAGGCGGGCCACGGCGGCGATTTCGTCGGGATCGCCGCCACCTTTTAGGGCAGCTTCCAGGGCCGGCAGGGGCAGGGGAGCGAAGTCGACCGGCTGGCAGCGGGAGGCGATCGTCTCGAGGAGCGCCTCGGGCTCGGCGGTGAGAAGGATGAGGTGGACGAAGTCGGGCGGCTCCTCCAGCGTCTTGAGGAGGGCGTTCTGGCTCTCGTCGCGCATCGCCTCGGCCGCCTCCACTACGAAGACCCGCTTGCCGCCCTCGAAAGGCCGGTAGACGGCGGCACGTATCACCCGCTCTCGCACTTCCTCGACCAGATGCTGGGCGCCTCGGGGGGCGATCCAAACCAGGTCGGGGTGCGGCGATGGATCCAGCAGGGCGCGACGGCGGGCGTCCTCGGGGTCCTCGGCGCCGGTGGCGAGGATCTCGGCGGCGAAGGCGCGGGCCGAGGCGCGCTTCCCCGCTCCACGGGGGCCGCGAAAGAGGTAGGCGTGCGAGGGGCCCGACGCGAGCGCAGCGGTGAGGGCGACGCGGGCGCGCGGTTGGTGGGTGGTCCTGTCTTGCAGGGCGGCGCTCATCGGGGTGCGTTCGCAGTTTGTCGCGCATAGCGGGACAAACTGCGAACGCGCTTCATCGGGCGCGGCTTCGGACGGCTTCGATCACTCGCTCATGCACCTCTTCGACGGTGCCGGCGCCGTCGACGACGACGACACGATCGGAGGCGATCTGGGCAATCTCCTCGTACGCCTCGGCGACGGCGCGCTGCAGGCCCAGTCCCTCGGACTCGAAACGGTCCCCGCCGCCACAGCGCTCGTGGCCGACCTCCGGGTCGACCCGCAGCAACACCGTGATGTCGGGCCACAGGCCCTCGGTCGCGGCGTCGGTGAGGGAGATCGTCTCCCCCACTCCCAGGCCGCGCGCCGCTCCCTGGTAGGCGACCGTCGAGTCGGCGAAGCGATCGGAGACGATGTCGCGGCCGGCGTCCAGCGCCGGGCGGATGACGCGGGCGGTGAGGTCGGCGCGCGCCGCGCAGAAGAGGAGCAACTCCGCGAGCGGATCCAACTCAAGCGCGGGGTCGGCCAGCAGCCCGCGGATGCGCTCGGCCGCCTCGGTCCCGCCCGGCTCGCGGATCAGCAAGGCCTCTTCGCCGAGCGCCTCGGCCAAGAGGCGGGCCTGGGTGCTCTTGCCTGAGCCGTCGATCCCCTCGAGGGAGATGAACAACGGCGGGGCCTCAGCCTTTGGCCGCCGCTTTGGCGCGTTTGCGGCGGCGGGTGCCGGTGTCGGCTTTGGTCGCCGCCTTGGCGTCCTCGGAGCCGTCGGGCGCCGGCTTGGTCGCCATCGCTTCTTTGGCGGCTTTCGCCGCCTCGCGCTCGGCTCGGCGTTTCTTCATCTCCTGCATCGACTCGCAATCGTCGTTGAGGCAGAGGTTCCATGGGCGGCCGCGGAAGGGGACGACTTTCAACCGCGGCGTCCGGTCGCATACCGAGCAGCGCTCCTCCAGCCGGAAGACGTCGCCGCGCTGCGGCAGCGGAAAGGTCTGGTCGCAGGAGTCGGGGTCGTCGAGGGTCCAACCGGTGCAGCCGACAAAGCGTTTGCCCGATTTTTTCGCCCGGATGATGCGCAGCATGTGGGGCGAGCCGTCGTCTTTGGTGCGCCCTGCCTCCTCGCAGACCTTGCAGGGGCCGAGGATGCGGTCCTGGTCCATGCCGGCCCAGACGACCTTGGCCAGGTCCTCGCGGCGCTCGTCGATCTCCGACCAGGTCTTGTGGAGGAGGTCGCGGCTCTCGCCGACGACGGCGGTCTTGGTCATCTCGCCTGCGGCGATCCGATCCATCTCCTCCTCGAGCTGGGCGGTCATCTCCGGCGTCGCCATCCGCGGGACGTATTTCTTGAATGCCTCGTACATCGCCATCCCCGTCTCCGAGGGGACGGGGGGATTGCTGTAGACGTAGCCGCGGTCGTAGAGCTTCTGGATGATGTCGGCGCGGGTCGCCTTGGTGCCGAGGCCACGCTCCTCCATCATCTCGATCAGCTTGCCCTGGGAGAGGCGCGACGGTGGCTGGGTCTCCTTGTCGACGATCCAGGGATCGCCGTCGAGGTCGAGCCGCTGTCCCTCTTCCAGCTTCGGGATCTCCTCGTCGGAGGAGCGAGCGTAGGTATAGATGCCGGCGAAGCCGGGGTCGACGACGACCGAGCCGCGGACGAAGTAGGTCTCCGAGCCGGCCTCGATGTCCGCCCGGGTGGACTCGGTGATCATCGGCGGGCTGAAGGTGGCGAGGAAGCGGCGCACGACCAGCTCGTACACACGGCGCCTGGGGCCTTCGAGGGCACCCGGATGAATCGCCTGGGTCGGGTAGATCGGCGGGTGGTCGGTGGTCTCTTTTTTTCCGCGTGTGGCTTTCAGCTCGCCGTCCAACAGGCCGGCGGCGGCGGAGAACTCCTTGATCTTGACCAGCGAGGAAACCAGCTCGTGGATCGGCAGCGACGACGGATAGACGGTGTTGTCGGTGCGCGGGTAGGAGATGAAGCCGTCCATGTAGAGGTCCTCCGCGACCCGCATGGCGCTGGCGGGAGTGATTCCCAGCCGGCTGGAGGCGTCGGTGGTGAAGGCCGTGGTGTTGAGGGGCGTCGGCGGCTTGCGGGTGTTCTTGCGGGCGGTGACCGATTTGACCGTGCCGGGACTCGAGGTGCCGGCGAGGGCGGCGTCGACTTCGGCCCTCTCCCAGAATTTGTCGACGCTGTGGTGGGTCTCGAAGGCGCCGTCGGGGTGCTGGAACTGGGCGAACAGCTCCCAGAAGGGTTTGGCGACATGGGCACGCCGCTCCATCTCGCGCTCGACGATCAGCCCCAGCGTGGGGCTCTGAACGCGGCCGACCGAGAGGAAGTTGGAGCCGAAGCGGCGGGTGGCGAGGGAGACGGCGCGGGTCAGGGTGGCGCCCCAAAGCAGATCGATGTCCTGGCGGGCGGCACCGGCGTTGGCGAGCGGGTAGGAGAGCTCGTCGAGGTTGGAGAAGGCGCGCTGGATCTCCTCCTTGGTGAGGGCGGAGTAGCGGGCGCGCTTGATCCTCAGCGTGCCGTCGCGGGTGCCGTCGCGGGAGCCGAGGTCGGGGTTGGCATCCAGCATCTCCTCGAGCGCCTCGAGGCCGATCAGCTCGCCCTCGCGATCGAAGTCGGTGGCGATCACGAGCTCGTCGGCTTCCTTGGCGACCTTTTTGATCGCTTTGACGACGTTTTTGTCGGTCGGCTCCTTGATCAGCTCAGCATCGATCAGCTCGTGGAGGTCGGTCTTCTGCCAGTTCGAGTAGCCCTCCGGAAAGGCGGGGCCGAGCACGTGGCCCTTGAGGCCGATCGTCATCTGATCGCCATCGCCGTCGGCCCACGTGTAGTACGGGACTTTGAAGGCTTTGTCGGTTGACGCGCTGCCGCCGCCGAGGATCTCGGCGATCTTTTTGGCGCTGTTGTTCTTCTCGGTGACGATGAGGCGCATCTGAGGCGGAGCGGGCCCATGTCGCAATCTGACTCTTCATGGGTCCGCGAAGACGAAGTTGTGATTGGGTCGGCGAGGGTAGCAGGGGCGTTCGGCGACCCCGCTGGGCTCGCGCGCGCCAATCCTCATAGGATTGGCGGCCGGATGAGGTGCTTGGTGACAGGCGGGGCGGGGTTCATCGGGTCCAATGTGGTCGACGCTCTGTTGTCGCGCGGCGACGACGTGACCGTGGTCGACGACCTCTCCACCGGGCGACGGGAGAACCTCGCCGGGGCGCTGGACGCAGGCGCAACGCTGGTGGAGCTGGACATCCGCGACGCGAGCGCGCTGGCCGAGGCGACCGGCAAGGCGCAGCCGGACGTCGTCTTCCACTTGGCGGCGCAGATCGACGTGCGCAAGTCGGTGGAGGACCCGGCCTTCGACGCGTCGATCAACGTGGGCGGCACCGCCAACGTGCTGGATGCGGCACGGAGCGCAAGGGCGCGGCGGGTTGTCTTCTTCTCCACCGGGGGAGCGATCTACGGCGAGGGGGACGGGCAGGAGCTTCCGCTTACGGAGGATGCCCCGCTGGCCCCGCTGGCCCCCTACGGCCAGAGCAAGTTCGCCGGCGAGGGCTACCTGGCGCTGAACGAGCGGCTCTACGGGCTCTCCGGCATCGCCCTTCGCCTCGGCAACGTCTACGGCCCGCGCCAGGACCCGCTGGG
>CAZHZI010000014.1:0-27430 GCA_964536955.1 uncultured Conexibacteraceae bacterium | reverse complement strand
GGCGGCGCCCGGGTAGAAGGCGCCGCCGCGAAAGATCGGCGAGGCGCAGCGGGTGGCGACCGCCGCGGCCGAGAGCGGCTGGATCGCGTCGGCCGCACCCAGCTCGCGGCAGGCCGACAGGGCCTGCGTCCAGACGCCGTCGTGAGCTGCCGCGGTCGCGACTTGGAGATAGCCCGCGCGGTGGAACCATGCGTCGACGGCCTGGGCCTCGCAAAAGGCACCGATCCCGCCCACCGAGTCCTCGGCCGCGCGGGCGACGGCGAGCGCAGCGGCGTCGCCCCAGCGCGCGCGCATGTTGGGCAGCGCGAACCACATCACGTTGCAGAAGCCACCGTTGCGACCGCTCGGCCCCTGCCCGCAGGCGGCGGCCTCGAGCAGGACGACGCTGGCCTCGGGCTCAAGCGCCTTCAGGTGCCAGGCCGTCCACATCCCGGTGAAGCCTCCGCCGACCACGACGACGTCGGCACGCCGCTCTTCCTGCAGTGGCGGCGCGAGCTCGAACTCACCCGCCTCCTCAAGCCAGTACCCGTGTCGCGTGTGCTTCATGGCGCAATCCGAGTGTGCCATGCCGTTAGGGTGCGCTCGTGGGCACCTTCGATCGATTTGCCGACCTGCCGCTGGAGATCGAGGACTACGAACTGGAGGGGTTGGAGTTCCAGACGCCGGGGTTCGAGCGGCTCACGACGATCATTCGCCTGCGGGGCGGCGGCGAGGAGGGGCTGGGCGAGGACGTCACCTACGACGCGCTCGATCACATCGCGCTGCAGGACGCCGGCCCGGCTCTGGACTTGACCGGCCACGCCACGCTGGGTGAGTTCTGCGACGCCATGGGCGAGCTGGACACGTTTCCGGCAGAGCCGCAGCGCGAGGTCTCCCGCCGCTACCGACGCTGGGGGTTCGAGTCGGCGGCGCTGGACCTGGCGTTGCGCCAAGGCCGGATTGGGATCGCCGAGGCGCTCGGGCGCGAGGCCCGTCCGGTCACCTTCGTCTGCTCGATGCGCCTCTCCCCTGTCGACCCTGGCGAGCGCTCGTCGATCGAGCCGCTGCGGCGCAAGCTCGAGCGCTACCCGACGCTGCGCTTCAAGCTCGACCCGACCAACGACTGGACCGACGAGCTGATCGCAGAACTGGTCGAGACCGGCGCGATCGACTCGCTTGACCTGAAGGGCTTCTACAAAGGCACGCCGGTGGACGTCGCCACCGACCCGGAGCTGTACCGCAAGCTGGCCGAGGCGTTCCCCGACGCCTGGCTGGAGGACCCGGACGTCACCGATGAGACGCGGCCGGTCCTCGAACCGGTGCGCGACCGGCTGACCTGGGATGCGCCGATCCACTCGATAGCCGACATCGAAGCGCTGCCCTGGCCGCCAAAGATGGTCAACGTCAAGCCGTCGCGGATCGGCGGGCTGCGCGACCTCTGCGAGACCTACGACTATTGCGCCGAGCAGGGAATCGGCGCCTACGGCGGCGGGCAGTGGGAGCTCGGTGTCGGCCGAAGCCAGATCCAGGCGCTCGCCTCCCTCTTCCACCCCGACACGCCCAACGACACCTCGCCGCGCGGTTACAACGACGCCGACCCCCCAGCGGGCCTGCCGACCAGCCCGATGGAGCCGCGCCTGACGCCGACCGGCTTTCGTTGGGAGCCCTAACCGCGTCTTCGGGCGGCCAAATTCGGCATTTCGGCTACGTTGGGCGGACCTTCCCCGCGAGCAAGGAGAGACATGGCCGAGAAGAGCTTTGCCGACGCCCTCAACGAGCAGATCGCCAACGAGTTCGCCGCTTCGCAGCAGTACGTGGGGGCCGCCGTCTACTACGACGCCGAGACCCTCCCCCGCCTCGCGCACTTCTTCTACCGCCAGGCGCTGGAGGAGCGCGAGCACGCGATGATGATGATCCAGTACCTGCTCGACGTCGACGAGGAGGTGCACATCCCCGACATCAAGTCCCAGCAGACGAGCTACGAGGACGGGGTGGCGCCGGTGAAGATGGCGCTGGAGCAGGAGAAACGGGTGGGGGGGGAGATCTACGCCCTGTTCGAGCTGGCGCGGGAGAGGAAGGACTACCGGGCCGAGCAGTTCATGCAGTGGTTCGTCAAGGAGCAGGTCGAGGAGGTCGCGCTGATGCAGGACGTCCTCAATGTGGTCGAGCGCTCGAGGGACAACCTGCTGCTGGCCGAGGAGTTCATGTCGCGGGAGAAGCTCGGTGAGGAAAGCGGCGATCCGACGGCGCCTCCGGCTGCCGGCGAGGCCGGCTAGCCGAGCCAGCCGGCTCTCTTTCGCATCTGGGTCAGGCGGCGGTACTCGGCGATGTCCTCTCGCAGGGTGGCCGGGGCGGGGGCCGGTAGGAACCGAGCCGGTAGTGGGGCTTCGGCTGCGCCGTCGTCGGTGGAGGTGACGCGGTAGGCCCGGGCTCCCCGGCGCGCCGTTACCGCCGAGGGTGGGGCTGTGCCCTCCCAGAGGAGGCCCGCGTAGTCGTCCAGGCCATAGCCGCCCGGCATTCCGTTGCCGACCGCGTCGAGGTAGGCGGCGCGGCGCTCTGGCTCATTGTTGTAGTGGACGCAAAGGCTGCCGTCGAGCAGGCCGAGGCCGGCGGCGGCGAGTGGCTTTCCCGACGACTTGGTGATCCCGGCCTCAAACCAGCACATCGCCCCGGCGCTCTGGCCGGCGAGGACGATGCCCTTCCTCCACGCGAGGCTGACCATGGCGCCGACCTCATGCGCCTCCCAGACGGCGAGCAGGTTGACGAGGCTGCCGCCACCGACGTAGACAAGATCCTGGGCGAGGAGGTGGTCTCGCAGCGCCATCGGCCGGCGACCGAGCCGGAAGAGCGAGAGGTCCGACGGCTCGCAGGCGCGCTCGCCGAAGGCCGCGTAGAAGCGCCCGATCTGCTCGGAGGTATCGCCGCTGGCAGTCGGCAGGAGGCAGATTCGCGGCCGCCCCCCGGCCCGCTCGGTCGCCAGCTTCAAGAGCAGCTCGCAGATCGCGCGGTCGGGTGGGCGCGAGGTGAAGTCGTGGCCCCCGAGGGCGAGAATGCGGGAGATGGTCACGTCGCTACCGCGGTCGACATCGCCTCGGGAAGCGGCGGCGCCGAGGCGGCGGCTGAGTCGGCGAGGAATGTGGTGGCGATGCGCATCTCCACCACCCGGCCCCCCCGCTCTTCGAGGCGGTAGCCGCGCGCGTCGGTGCGCGAGGCCACGACCCGGTTCAGCTCGGTCCCGACGAAGTGGAGCGCGGCGCCGTCCTCGGCGGCGTAGCCGGGACGCATCCCCGCGCGGAGGAAGTCGTGGTAGGCCCGGCGGCGGCTGGAGCCGGGCTCGTAGTGAACGCAGTTGCTGAACGGCAGGAGCCCAAGCCCCTCGATTCGCCGCGGAGCGCCATGGAAGCCGGTGACCGCCTCGGCGAACCAGCACAGCGAGCCGGCCGAAAGGCCGCACAGGACGACCCCCGATTCCCACGCCTGACGGAGGATCTCGTCGATCCCGTGGGCTCGCCACACGCCCAGCAGGCTCAAGACGCTGCCGCCGCCGACGTAGATCAGGTCCTGGGAGAGCAGGTGGTCGCGCAGGTCCGCCGGCCCCTGCTCCCGACGGAAGAGGGAGATGTGGCTGGCCTCGCAGCGGTCACCGGGAAAGGCGCGATAGAAGCGCACGACGTAGTGGTCGGCGTCGCCGCTGGCCGAAGGCAGGAAGCAGACGCGCGGGCGCTCGGCGCCGGTCAGCCCGAGCACGTAGTCGTCGAGCAGCGGGTTACCGGACTCCATCGAGAAGCCGCCGCCGCCGAAGGCGACGATCTGACGGGATGCCCTCTTCATCCTCAAATGGTCGCCGCGATCGCGCCCGCGGTCGTTGTACAGCGGTCGGAAGTTCTCGGGGGGCCGACCACCCGCATGTACATGGGCCGCGAGCCATAGGCGGGCGCTATTTCACGGGTACTGGAGGCAGCTGAGCGCTAGGCGCCGCCGCCGTCGCCGGGCGCGCGGTGGAAATGCATGATGGCGAGCTCGGTGCGGTGGGTGTCACGCTGCTCGGAGGGCAGCTCGGCGAGGCGATTGGTGGCCTCAGCCTGTAGCTCCAGCGCCCGGTCCAGGGTGATCTGGAGCTGATCGGCCAAAGCCTCGTAGGCCTCATCGTCGAGGTCCAGCGTGGTGAAGCTGACGTGGTTCCGCGGGTCGTCCAGCCCCCCGGCGTCCGCGGCGGCGGCGAGATGCTTCCAGATCGCCTGCAGGCTGTTGTCAAAGAGGACGCGGCGGGTGGCCAGCGGCAGGTCGGCCCAGTGGTCGTCATCGAAGTAGGGCCGGGTGATGGCGCGGTAGAAGTGCTCGACGGCGCCGCGCACGGGAGCGGTCTTGACCAGCTCGATCGCCTCGCACTCGGCGAGGATCTTGACGTGGTAGCTGACGTTGCCAAGTGGCTCGCCCAGCTTCTTGGAAAGCTCGCTGGGACTCGCCACGCCCTCGCCCAGCGCGTGAAGGATGCGCTGGCGCAGCGGATGGCCCAACGCCTTGATCAGGCGGGGCTCGACCGCAACCGAGGCCTGTGCCGATTGGACGGTGTTCGTCGATTCGCTCATTGGTTTCCGAATGCGCGACGCAGTTTGTCGCGAGCCCTGTGCAAACGCACCTTAACCGTTCCCTCCGGAATCGCCAACAGGCGGGCGATGGAGGCTTGGGTCAGATCTTCGCCGTAGCGCAGCATCAGCAGCTTGCGGTCCCGCTCGTCAAGCTGCGCCAGAGCGGCGTGAAGGTCGGCCCGCTCGACCGTGGCCAGGATCCGCTCGTCATCCGCTCCCCCCTGGGCTTCGATCGTCGCAATCGGCTCCGGTCGGACACGGGCTCGGTGGCGAAAGGCCTCGTTGCGAACGATCCTCGCCAGCCACTCGTTGCGGCGCTCGCTCTCGCGCAGCGTCGATTTTCGGCGCCAGGCCCGAAGCAGGGCGTCCTGGGCGATGTCCTCCGCCTCACTCGGGTTTCTGGCATAGCGATACGCAACCCGGAGGCAGATGCGGTGCGCTTCCTCCCACTCCCAGCCGTCGCCGGTGCCCCGGCCCTTGGCCGTCGGACTGTCGATTTTCCGAAGGTACTGAGGCCCAGCTGGACGAACCGACTTAATCGCTGAAACTTTTTTGACCAATCAGCGGGTCTATGAAGCGTGGAGGCCACGAAGTCCAGGGGGGCAGGGACCAAGTGGGCGGAGATCGCCTATGAGGCGATCGCTCCCGTCTATGACGACTTCACCGCCCACCACGACTACGAGCTATGGCTGGGCAACCTGATGCCGGAGCTCGACCGCCACGGGCTGAGCGGCCGCCGCCTGCTCGACGTCGGCTGCGGGACCGGCAAGAGCTTCGTGCCGATGATGGAGCGCGGTTGGGAGGTGACCGGCTGCGACATCTCCGCTTCGATGGTGGAGCTGGCGCGGCAGAAGGCAGGGGGTGCGGCGCGGCTGTCGGTGGCCGACATGAGGGAGCTGCCGGTCTTCGGCGAATTCGACCTGGTCTGGGCACTCGACGACGCGGTCAACTATCTGCTCAGCGCCGGGGAGCTTGAGCGGGCGCTGGCGGGGATGCGAGCCAACCTGGCGCCCACCGGGCTGCTGATGTTCGACGTCAACACGCTTCAGAGCTACCGCACTTTCTTCGCCGAGACCGAGGTGCGCGAGGCGCGCGGGCAGCGGCTCCTCTGGGAGGGGAGGGCGACTGCCGACACTCCGCCCGGGTCGATCTGCGAGGCGAGCTTCGAAGCGATCGGCCCCGGCGGCGAGGCGAAGATCGAACCGCAGCTGCACCGCCAGCGGCACTTTCCGGAGGCCGAAGTGCTGGCAACGCTGGAGCGTGCCGGACTCGAATGCCTCGACGCGTTCGGGCACCACTTCGACGTGGTGCTGGAACAGCCGGTCGAAGAACTCCGCCACTCAAAGGCCGTCTTCATCGCACGACCTGCCCACCCAAACGTGAGGAGGTGACCATGAAGATCGAGAAACTAGACGCGCCGCTGACCCCGGCGGTGTCAATCCAAAAGCACGGCTGAGGCCCGCGGGGCGGCCGTGCGGCACACCACCGCGCGGCCGTACTTCGCGCCCGGGCAGTGCGATACACGGGAGCGACGGGACTCGAACCCGCGGCCTCCGGCGTGACAGGCCGGCGCTCTAACCAACTGAGCTACGCCCCCAGGCGCTTCGGGTGGAGTCAGCGACTACGCCCGGTCCGGGATTATCACAGGGCGCGCGGGAGGACGGGGGCGCGGCGTGAGGTGCAGGTCGGCGAAACGCTCAGGGCGCCGGGCCCGGGGTTATCTCGTAGGCCTTTGCGGGAAGCGAGGCGGATCGGGGCCTGCTGGGGGGAATGGCGCGGCTGGCTGGGGCCCCGCGCGCCGAGGGCCGGGCTCGGCGGCCGGCCCAGCGGGGTCGCATCGGGACGATGCTGAGCAGGGCGCCCCAGGTGGAATCGCCGATCTTGCCGTCGGCGGGAAGCCCGCGGGAGGCTTGGAAGGCGCGCACCGCGGCATGGGTCAGCTTGCCGAAGATGCCGGTTATCGGCAGGCCGACCTGGCCGGTGGCGGCAAGGTGCGTCTGAGCCCAGACGACGAGGTCACCACTGCTGCCCCGCTTGAGGATCGGGTTGGAGACGACGGGGCCGTAGCCGACCAGCGGGCCGGCGGTCGCCGAGCCGAGCGCCCCCCACTCGCGGCCGTTGGTTTCCTGGTAGCTCCACCAGCTGGGCGGCAGTCCGCCGTAGCTCTCGGCAAAGCGGCGGAAGCGCTTGATCCCCTTCAATCCGGGACTGGAGTAGGTCTGGCCGATCGGGTAGATCGGGTGGCCCCAGAGGCGATTGAAAAGATAGGTGTGCTCGAAGACGGCGCGGATCGAGGTGCCGATCGTCTTCCAATACATCTGCGGCTGGTTGTAGGTGGCGCCGCCCGGTCCGAAGAAGACCGAGTAGGGGAAGGACGGGTGGTAGTCGATGTAGGGGAAGCCAGCGAGGGAGAGGGGGAAATCCGGCCCGATCCGCGCGCGGAGGGCGCGGATGTAGCGGTCGGCTGCGGGGTACTTGCCCTCGTAGTGGCCCTCGGCGTCGATGATCAGGCAATCGGCGCCCTTGGCCACCGCGGCGGCGCCTACCCGGGCCTCGGCGGCGGGCCGGTCGCCGTAAACGAACTGCCAGGCGCAGACGTCAAGGCCTCCCAAGTGGAGATCCTCGACAAGAGCGCTGGAGAACTGGCTCCAGGCGTCGCCGGCGTCGCCGGCCTTTACGTACACCGCGCCGACCCCATGGCTATTGGCGCGGGCGATTATGCGGTCGGTGCTGCCCCCGTCGGAGCGGTCGACGTACCAGATCCACATGCCCTGCCTGTCGAAGGGGGAATCGCCCAGGGGCGCCTGCCCCGCTCCCCCCGGCACAGCGGCGGCGGTGGACGTGGAGGCGATCAGCGCCATCGAAGACAGGATCGCCAGGAGCACCAGGCGTCGGCCTGGCGCCGCAATGCTTCTGACCCTCACGTCTGCTTTCAACACGGCGATGGGCGCTGCGCTGCGGTGGGGAATCCATCGCCCCACCGGCGGCCCTCGATCGAATCCGCCTCTGCGGCGCCCGAAGCCCAGTATGCCCAGATGGCGCTTATGGTTAGCCGATGATCGTCGAGCGGACCGAAAATTTGCAGTGGCTGTCGAACGCCTACCTCCTCGCCGGCGAGGAGAGCGACCAGGGAGTTCTCATCGACGGCAACGACGAGCTGGGCCCGCTGCTGGAACGCGCGAAGCGCGACGGGATCGAGATCACCCACGTTCTGCTCACCCACACCCATCACGACCATTTGGCGGGACTGTCGGAGGCGCGCGAGCGCCTCGGCAATCCCCCGCTGGTCGCACACGCCGACGCTGCGGCGGAGATCGACGATGAGGTGGCGGTGACGCTGGGCGACGGTGACCGGCTGGAGGCAGGCGGCCTGGAGGTGGAGGCGATCTTCACACCGGGCCACGCGGCCGGGCACCTCGCCTATCTGGTCGACGGCACAGACGTCTTCACGGCCGATGTCCTCTTCAAGGGGACGGTCGGCGGGACGATGGCGCCGGGAGCCAGCGGCTTCGCCGACCTCAAGGCCTCGGTGATGCGGCTGATGGAGCTGGCGCCGGAGACGCGCGTGCACCCGGGTCACCGCGAGCCGACGACGATCGGCGAGGAATGGGAGTCCAACCCCTTCGTGCGAGTCTGGCGGGGGCTCGAGGAGACCGGCGAGGAGAGCTGCACGGTCTGGGGCCGTCCGGCGACGCTGAAGCTGTGGGCGCCCGACTACGACGGAGGCAACAAGGCGTGGATCCTCTTCGAGGACAGCGGCGAGGAGGCGATCGTCGGCGGCTCCCAGGTCGAGCGCGAGTAAAGCGCGGTCGCGCCGGTCGCGGGCTGGTGCCTGGCGTCGCCGCCGGGCAGCGGGCACGACCTTTAGCCCAGCGGCCTTATCTGGACACATGTGCGATTGGAGGACGGACGGATAACCCGCACACTCGGTGCCCGCCTTTCTGACGACCGGGGAATCCATGCACCTGACTCAGGCGCTTCAGACATCCGACATCCAGACTTTCGCCTTCAACTGGTATCCCGTCTTCGGGGTCATCTTCATGTTCGCGCTGCTGTTGATCTTTCTGAAGCTGATGCGCGGAACGATGGGCACGACGAAGCCCGAGACGGTGAAGGCAAGCAGCACCGCACCGGTGCTGTGGGAGGAAGTGCAAGGGGTCGACGCGGCCAAGGACGAGTTGATGGACGTGGCGGAGTGGCTGCGGGACCCGGAGCGCTTCGCCGCGCTGGGGGCGCAGCCGCCACGCGGGGTGCTGCTGTTCGGCCCGCCCGGGACCGGCAAGACGATGCTGGCGCGCGCCGTTGCGGCGCAGGCGGGGGTCGACTTCTTCTCGGCGTCGGGGTCGAGCTTCGTGGAGATGTTCGTGGGGAGGGGCGCCGCGCGAATCCGGCGGCTCTTCAAGGAGGCGCGCAAGTCCGGGCGGGCGGTGATCTTCATCGACGAGCTGGACGCGGTGGGTGGAGCGCGCGGTGGTGGTGGTGGTGACGGCGGCTCCAGCGAGCGCGAGCAGGCGCTCAACCAGCTGCTGGTCGAGCTGGACGGGTTCGAGAAGGATCCGGGAACCGTGATCGTGATCGCCGCCTCCAATCACGTCGAAAAGCTCGATCACGCGCTGCTGCGGCCGGGACGCTTCGACCGTCAGGTGCTGGTCGCGCCGCCGAGCCGCGACGGCCGCGAGGCGATCCTGCGGGCGCACGCCAAGGGAAAGCCGCTGGCGGACGACCTCGACCTGACCGACGTCGCCCGCAAGACGACCGGGATGACCGGCGCGCAGCTGGCCAACGCGCTGAACGAGGGAGCGATCATCGCCGGGCGCGCGGGCCGCGACGCGATGTGCCGCGAGGACCTCGACGAGGCGCTGCTGCGCCAGTCGGTGGGCTCGCAGCAGTCGCGGCGACTGAGCGCCAAGGAACGGAGGATCGTCGCCTACCACGAGGCGGGGCACGCCCTCTGCCGGCGCCTGCTGGGCCTGGACCCCCCGGAGATCCTCAGCATCGTGCCGCGTGGCCAGGCCCTCGGGTTTGTCGCGCACTCCCCCCAGGAGGACAGCTACCTGAAGTCCCGCGACGAGCTGCTGGACGAGATCGTCACGCTGCTGGGGGGGCGGGCAGCCGAGGAAGAGGTCTTCGGCGAGGCCTTCTCGGGGGCCGTCGACGACCTGGCACGGGTGCATGCGGTCTGCAAGCAGATGGTGGGTGAGTTCGGAATGGGCGTGCCGCTGGACGTCGACGACCCGGCGCCGATCGCCCTGCCCACCGGCGACTATGCGCTCTCAGATCGGACCCGGCGCGACGTCGACCTCGGCGCGATGACGCTGGCCCGCGAGTCCTATCGGCGGGCGCGCGGGTTGGTGGCGGTGAACCGCGAGTGCCTCGACAACCTGGCGGCCAACGCGCTGGAGCGCGAGACGCTTACCCGCGAGGACCTTGACGAGATCTTCGCCGCCAACGAGCTGCACCCCCCGGGGCCTTCCCCGGTCCCGCCATCGGCCGTCACCTCCCTCGCCGTCGAGTAGAGGCCCGCTCAGTAGCGGGGCGGCGGGTCACGAGGATCGCGCTCTTCCACGACCACCTCGCCCCGCTTCGTCCGCTCGACCCAGAGCGCCTCTCGGAAGAACGAGAGAACGAGCCCGGCCGCTCCGGCGAGCATCAGAATCAACCCGACGGTGTCGACGCTGACGCCCTCGACATGAAGGTTGGTCGCGTACCGCAGGATCGCCCCAGTCGCTATTAGGAAGATGGCAGCTGCAATCGTCATGGCACCCGCCTACCCAGCTCTGTTGCGACTAAACGACCCGTTGCGCACTTGGGCCGACGCGAATGCGATCATGCACGGTGTGGAAACGGGAGGCGCGCCAACTTCAGCGGCGATCGGGCGGCGATAGGCATGCCCCGATTGCTCACCGCTGTTGCCGTCCTGGCGATTGCGCTGCTCGTGCCGGCGGTAGCAGTCGGGCAGGAGAGGACCGTCGTGGTACGGGGCGCCGTGACCCAGTTGGTGCCCAACGACGCGGCCAGCCTGTCGTTCTCCGTAAGCAAGGAGCGAAGGAGTCGCGGGGCTGCCCTGCGCGTGGTGTCGGCCCGCCTACGAGCGGTGATCGCGGCCGTCCAGACCGTGCCCGGCGTGGGGCCGGGTGACATCACGACGGGGCAGATTTCGGTGCGAAAACTCATTCGACCCAACCGCACTCTCTACCGGGCAAGTGAGGGCATCTCCGTGATCTTGCATCAGCCCGAGCGGGCCGGCGAGATGGTCAGCGCGGCCATCGCGGCAGGCGCGACCGGAACCCGGGGACCGAACTTCTTTGCCGCCAACCCCGACCTCGCCTACAACTCCGCCCTGCTTGCCGCGTTCGATCAGGCTCGGGCCAAGGCATCCGCTCTTGCCGCCCGAGCCGGAGCCGTTTTGGGCCCCGTGATCAGCATCGAAGAGGGAGTCGAGATCAGCGTCACACCCGCCAGCCCCCCCACCACAAAGGACACGGCCGCAGCGGAGCCCACTCCCCCCGTAAAGCCCGGAACTTCCACGGTGACGGCCACGGTCCGCGCCGTCTTCGCGCTCCAGTAGCCGCGATTCGATCGATGGGCGGTGCTGGGCTCGAACCAGCGACCTCCTGCTTGTAAGGCAGGCGCTCTCCCGACTGAGCTAACCGCCCTGGTGCCGGCGATGCTACCCCGGCCTTTGAACCCTTGCGGCGCAGAGAAGTCGCGGGACGAATCTGGCCGGCGGACGCGGCGGGGCTAGCCGCCCGGGGCTTCCCGCATCGATGGGAAGAGGATGATGTCGCGCAGGGTCTTCGACCCGGTGAGGATCATCATCAGCCTGTCCACCCCGAGGCCGCACCCGCTGGCCGGCAACATTCCGTATTCCAGGGCGCGCACGAACTCTTCGTCGTGTTGATGCGGACTTTCCTCGGCCCCCTGTTCCTGCCGTTCGCGCTGCTCGACGAAGCGGCGCCGCTGCTCGATCGGGTCGTTGATGTCGGTGCCGCCGCCGACGATCTCCATCCCGGCGACGACCCCGTCGAAGGCCTCTCCGATCAGCTGCGGATGGTCGCGGTGCGGCTTGACGAGAGGCCAGAGGTCGAGCGGCAGGTCGACGATGAAGGTGGGCTGAATCAGCTTCGGCTCGACCAGCCTCCCCTGCAGCCGGTCGGCCAGCCCGGCCCAGTCGTCGCCGGGCTCGGCCTCCCCCCCCACCAAATCGGCAAGCTCGTCTCGGCTGGCGGCGGCGATGTCGACCCCGGTCTCCTCGAGCAGCGCATCGCGAAGGGAGACCCGCCGCCACGGCGTCGCGAAGTCGATCGTCTCGCCGTCGCGCTCGACCTTCGTCGTGCCGAGGACGCGCTCGACCACGCCGGCGACGAGTTCCTCGGCGAAGGCCATCACGCCGTTGTAGTCGGCGCAGCTGACGAACCACTCGAGCATCGTGAACTCGGGGTTGTGCTGCGGCGACATCCCCTCGTTGCGAAAGAACTTGCCGAGCTCGTAGACGTCCTCGAAACCCCCGACGATGGCGCGCTTCAGGTAGAGCTCGGTCGCGATGCGGAGGAAGAGGTGGCGATCGAGGGCGTGATGGTGGGTCTTGAAGGGACGGGCCGCGGCGCCGCCGGGAAGCCGCTGAAGGATCGGCGTCTCCAGCTCGACGTAGCCGCGCTCGTTCATGTGGTCGCGGATCGCGGCGAGCACCTTCGCCCGCAGGGCGAACACCTCGCGACTGCGCTCGTTCGCCATCAGGTCGAGCTCCCGCTGCCGGTAGCGAGTCTCGACGTCGGAGATGCCGTGGAAGAGGTCGGGCGGGTCGCGCAGCGACGGGGCGAGCAGCACGCACTCGCGCACGTTGAGCGCGAGCTGGCCCCGCTGGGTCACGTAGACGTCGCCCACGACACCGACCACGTCGCCGACGTCGAGATCCTCGATGCGGGCGTAGGCCTCCTCCCCCAGCGCGTCTAGGCGGGCGTATGCCTGGATCGTCCCGGAGAGGTCGCGGACGTCGAAGAACGTCGTCTTGCCGTGGACCCGCTGCGCGGTCAGGCGCCCGGCGACGCGGTAGGACCACTCCGAGTGCTCACCCGGCTCGAGCTGCGCCGGATCGTGCGCATCGAGGATCTCGGCGACCTTGGTGCGGTCGGGAAAGGATCGCGGGAAGGGATCGATGCCCGCGGCACGCAGCCGCTCGACCTTGCCGCGGCGCTCGTTCTCGGTCCCCTCCCGGGACTCTCCCCGCGAACCCGCTTCGCTCATGCGCTCATTGCGCGGCGCCGACAGTCACCCGCTCCTCGCCCATGTGGTCGCGCAGGGTCTCGGCGTCGCGCAGCAGCTCCCTCAGGACGGGGCCATGGTGTGTGTCGTGCTCCAGCGCCAGCCGCTGTCCTGACGGCGCTTCCTCGATCAGCGCGCGGATCACCCCGAGGCCGTCCTCCCCGCAGGTACCCGTGACGGCGATCCGCGGCTCGCGCTGGATCTCCGGCGAGCGGTCGTGGATCGTCTGATCGGTGACGTAGGGAAGGTTGGCCAGGACCAGGTCGACCTCTCCGAGCCCATCCGGCAGTCCTTCGGCGATCTCGACGTCCAGCGACAGGCCAAGCCTCTCGGCGTTCTCGTAGGCGACTTCGACCGCTTCGGGTGAGAGGTCGGACGCGGTGACCCGGAGGTCGGGACGCTCGTTGAGCAGCGCCAGGGCGACCGCCCCCGAACCCGTGCCGACCTCGTGGACGCGGGCGCCCTCGGGGAGCTTGGCGGCTACCTCGACCAGCAGGCCCGTCTCCCGCCGAGGAATCAGCACGCGGTCGTCGACCCCGACTTCGATGCCGCGGAACGTGGTGCGGCCGAGGATGTAGGCCATCGGCTCGCGGTCGGTGCGCCGGCGCACCCGCTCCTCGATCGCGGCCGCGACCTCCGCAGGCAGCTCTCCCGCGCCGTTGCCCGACAGCTCCGCCGGGTCGATGCCGAGCGCGTCGGAAACCAGCGCCTCGGCGTCGGCGCGCGGCTCCTCGCAGCCCGCCGAGGCGATCGCCTCGGCGGCCGCGTCAACGGCGGCGCGGACGGCGAACGGCGCCGTGCCTTCGTTTTCGACTTCCACGGGTTCCACTGCCTAACCGGCCTCCTTGGGCTCGAGTGCCACGCGAGCGCCGAGGGTACCGTGCCGGCGCTTGACCACGTAGATCCACGCCGCCCCCGCGACCATCATCGCGAGGCTCTCGAACTGGGCGGTGGTGAGGCCAAGGGCCGCGTCGCTGTTGCGGCGGACGAACTCGACCAGGAAGCGCTCCATGCCGGCGTAGAGGAGGTACAGCGCAAAGAGGACCCCGACGCGCACACGGTCGCGCAACTGCCAGAGGACAAAGGCGCCAACGCCCATGGCCAGGGTTTCGTAGACCGGAGTCGGGTGGACGTTCTCGGTGGTGGGAACCGTGCCGTCGGGGTAGGCCATCGCCCACGGTCCCTCCCAGGGCTCGCCGTAGTCGCCGTCGCCGGACAGCTGGCAGCCGATGCGGCCGACCGCGTAGCCCAGGGCGAGGGCGGGTGCTGCCACGTCGAGCAGGACGAGCCCGAAGAAGCCCCGGTACCAGGCCCAGAGCAGGACGGCCAGCGCTCCACCGATCGCGCCGCCGTACCAGACCAGCCCTGCTCCTGAGAACAGGTTGCCCAGCAGGTCGTCTTTGACGCTGTCGTAGTTCGCGCCGACGAAGTAGAGGCGCGAGCCGACGACGCCCCCGATCAGCGCCGCGAACCCCATCTCGTAGGCCCAGTCGACCGGCTTGCCGATCTCCATCAGCCTTTTCGCGACCAGCCAGCCGGCGGAGAGAAAGGCGAGCGCAAACATCAACCCGAAGGTCTGCAGCGTCAGAGGACCGATGTCGATTTCGGGATGCATAGTCAGGAATCCATAGCCCCGCCGGGAGTCGAACCCGGGCTACCAGGTTGAAAACCTGACGTGCTAACCGTTACACCACGGGGCCGCGGAGCGGAATTGTCCCAGGCGCGCCGGTTCAGTCCTTCAGCAGCATCTCCAGCAGCGCCTTTTGTGCGTGGAGGCGGTTCTCCGCCTGGTCCCATACGGCTGAGCGGTCGCCGTAGAGGACCTCGGCCGTTATCTCCTCACCTGGGTGGGCTGGGAGGCAATGCAGGACGACGGCGCGGTCGGCGGCCGCCGAGAGCAGGTCGGCGTCGACCCCGAACGGGGCGAGGTCGGCGCGGCGGCGGTCGGCCTCGGCTTCGTCCCCCATGCTGACCCAGACGTCGGTGTAGATGGCGTCGGCGCCCGAGGCGGCGGCCCGGGGGTCGTCGGTGAGCTTGGCGCCGTGGCCCTCCTCCAGCCGGTAGCCGGGTGGGGTGGCGATGACCACCTCCATCCCGGTCAGCTCCCCCGCGATCGCCAGCGAGCGGGCGACGTTGTTCCCGTCGCCGACGTAGGCGAGCCGCAGGCCCTGCAGATCGCCGAAGCGCTCGCGCAGCGTGAGCAGGTCGGCGAGGGCCTGGCAGGGATGGTGGAGCGGGGTGAGGCCGTTGACCACCGGCGCCTCGGAGGCAGCGGCCAGCTCGGCGACCGCCTCATGGGAGCCGGAGCGGATGACGATCGCGTCGACGTACCGCGACAGCACCCGCGCGGTGTCGCCCACCGACTCGCCTCGGCTGATCTGCAACTCGTCTCCGCGCAGGACGACTGGCGTCCCCCCCAGCTCCGCGACCCCGACCTCGAAGGAGATGCGGGTCCGGGTCGAGGGCTTCTCGAAGACGAGGGCGACGCTGCGACCCGCCAGCGCTTCGGCGCCGGCGGCGTCCCGCCTGCCCGCTTTCAGCTCGAGCGCCCGGTCGAGCAGCTTGCCCAGCTGAAAGGCCCCGAGCTCTTCGCCTGTGAGGAAGTGCGTCAAGCGGTTGATACTAAGCGCGTGCAGTTCACCGCGATTGGCTGGAACCTGTTCCATGGGCGCGACTTTCCGCCCGACCGGACCCTGTTCACCTGGCGCTCGCGGCTGCTGCGGATCACCGAGCGAAACGAGACGCACGTGCAGGTCAACCGCGACCTGCTGGGAGAGTTCGCCGACCTGCTCGCCGGCGCCGAGTGGGACGTCGCCCTGCTGCAGGAGTGCCCGCCCCGCTTCGCCGACCCGCTCGCCCGCGCCTGTGGCGCGCAGGCGCACCGGGCACTCACCTCTCGCAACTCGCTGGGGCGCCTGCGTGGGGCGGCGGGCCGACTCAACCCCGACCTGGTCGCCTCCGGCGAGGGCGGCTCGAACCTCACCCTGGTCCCCCCCGCCGGTCCGCTCGGCGCCATCGTCGAGCGCCGCGAGCTGGCGATCCACGAGGGCAAGCCGGAGCGGCGGGCGATGGCATTCACGCGCACCGCGTCGGGGCTCTGCATCGCCAACCTGCACGCCACCAACGACGACCGGAAGATGGCCGGCGAGGACCTCCTGCTCGCCGCCCGCGTCGCGAGCGACTGGGCCGCAGACGCGCCGCTGCTGTTCGGCGGCGACCTCAACCTGCGGCCCGCCGAGGACCTTCAGGTCTTTGCCGAGCTTCGTACCGGCTTCGCCCTGGACACCCCGACGACGGGCCCCCGCGCGATCGACCACCTGCTTGGGCGAGGACTGGATGTCGTCCGTCCGCCGGCGCAGTGGGGCGCCGAGCGACGGGAGGCGCAGGACGGGGGGCTGGCCCTCCGCCTCTCCGATCACGCTCCCGTCGAGGCGACGTTCGCCACTCGGAATTTCCAGGGATGAGATAGTCAGTCGTACACCCCCCACTCGTCCAGGAGGCACCACTACATGGCCGCGAAAAAAACCAGCACCGGCAAAGCGAGCAAAAAATCTTCAGCCAAAGCGCGAAGCAAAAAAACGAAAGCCCGTAAACCCGCCGCGAAAAAAGCAACAAAAGCCAAAGCCCGTAAACCCGCCTCCAGGAAACCGGCCGCGAAGCGCTCCAACCGATCGGGTGGCGGGCTGGACAGGGGCATCGAGCAGTTCCGCGAGAGCCTCGAGCGCAGCGTTACCCTCAGCCGTGACCGGCTCCAAGAGGTCGCCGACGACGCCGTGAAGCGCGGCCGGATGACCCGTGGTGACGCCGAGAGGATGGTTTCCGATCTGCTCAACCGCGGCCGCCGTCAGACCGACTCGTTGCTGAAGGAGCTGGAGCGGCTGATCAAACAGGCGCGCAACGAGGTCGGCCGCCAGGCGAAACCGGTGCGCAGGCAGGCCACCCAGGCGGCCCGCCGCGCCCGCAAGAAACTGGGGTGACGCAGGCAGGCGCGAAGCCGGTCGCCAAGAGGCACCGCGGGGAGCTGCTCGAGGTCGAGATCGACTCGCTGGCCTTCGGCGGCCGCGGGGTGGCTCGGGCAGACGGCTACGTGGTCTTCGTCGCCGGGGCGCTGCCGGGCGACCGGGTGCGGGCGGAGGTGACGAAGGCGAAGCGCCGCTTCGCCGAGGCGCGAACGGTGGAGCTGCTGAGCACCGGCGACGAGCGCATAGCCGATCGCTGCGCCCACGGCGGCGAGCCCTGCCCCGGGGCGCCGTGGCAGGGGCTGCCGTATGAGCGGCAGCTTTCCCACAAGGAGCGGCAGGTCGACGACGCGCTGCGGCGGATTGGCGGCCTCGACGGCTTCGAGCTGGAGCCGATCGAGCCGGCGACGGAGCAGTGGCGCTACCGCAACAAGCTCGAGTACTCCTTCGGGGAGGACGGCGGTGAGCCCCTCCTCGGCTTTCACGCGCGAGGGCGCTGGGACCTGATCGTCGACGTGGAGGATTGCCTGCTTGCCTCCGAGCGCGGCAATGCTGCCCGCAACAAGGTGCGCGAGTGGGCCCGGATGGAGACCGTGCCAGCTTACGACGGCCGCAGCCACGAGGGCGCTCTGCGCAACCTGGTGGTGCGGGAGGGTCGCCGAACCGGGCAGGTGCAAACCCGTCTGATCACCTCGCCAGTGCGGTTCCCGAAACCACCTGTCGACCTCCACACCGTCATCGAGGGCCCCTCCGGGGGGACGGGCGGGCCGACCGGCGTGCTTGGCGAGGAGCGGCTGCGCGAGGAGCTCTGCGGGCTGAAGCTGGAGATGTCCCATGGCGCCTTCTTCCAGACCAACACGGAGATGGCGGAACGGCTCTACGCGGTCGCCGCCGAGTACGCGGGGCTGACCGGCAGCGAACGGGTCTTCGACCTTTACTGCGGGATTGGCACGGTCGGCCTGACGATGGCCGGCGGCGCCGGCGAGGTCTGGGGTTTGGAGATCGTTCCGGAGGCGATCGCCGATGCCGAGCGCAACGCCGAGCGCAACGGGATCGCAAACGCCCACTTCGTCGAAGGCAACACCCGCACCGGCGTGCGGCCGCTGATCGAGCAGGCCGGCAAGCCGGACGTCGTCGTCCTCGATCCGCCGAGGGCCGGGCTCTCGCAGAAGATCGTGCGGCGCGTGATCGAGTGCGAGGCGCCGCGCATCGTCTACGTCTCCTGCAACCCGACGACGCTGGCGCCAAACGCCGCCCAGCTCACGGAAGCCGGCTATACGCTGCGCCGGGTGAGGCCGGTCGACATGTTTCCCCAAACCCCCCACATCGAGTGCGTGGCGCTGCTGGAGAAAGAATGAGCCGTGGATTCGGTGTCGCGGCCGGGCTCGATCCCGAGGTCGCCAGGCCGCTGGCCGACCGCTGCGCTGAACTCGGCTACGCCTCGATGTGGTCCAACGACCACCCTGGCGCGAAAGGGCTGGAGACGCTGGCCGAGTTCGCCGTCGCCTCGCCCGAGATCGACCTCGGCGTCGCCGTAATCGCCCTCGACCGCACGCCCCCGGAGGCAATCGCGGCCGACGTCGAGCGACTGGGACTCAATCCGGCGCGACTCTGGCTCGGGGTCGGCGCGGGATTTTCGGAGAAGCCGCTGACGCGGATGCGCGATTCCTTGCCCGAGCTGCGCCAGAGGCTGCCCGGAATCCGTCTCGTGCTGGCTGCGATGGGCCCAAAGATGTGCGCGCTGGCCGGCGCCGAGCTCGACGGCGCCTTCTTCAACTGGATGACCCCCGAGTTCGCGGCGCAAGCGCAGCGGCAGGTCGCGGCCGGCGCCCGCGAGGCGGATCGTGAATGCCCGCCGATCTTCGGCTACGTCCGTACCGCGGTCGGTCCCGACGCGGCTACGCGGCTCGCCAAGGAAGAGTCCTTCTACCGCGACCTCCATGACGGCTACCGCAACCACTTCGCCCGCCTCGGTGAGCCGGAGGGAACGGTTGGCGTAGCCGCATCGGACGCTTCCCAAGCACAATCCCAGCTTGCCCGCTACGAGGCGCTGGACACGGTCGTGGTCCGCGGCCTGGCCTCGGCCACGGTCGAGGCGATGACGACGGTCGCCGAGGCAGCCGCTCCCTAATAGGGAGGCAGGTCCTCGTACCACTCGCCGAGCATCTTGAACGCTCGCCAGAAGCGCTGCTTAGCTCCCTCCTCGTCGAGGGAGTCGTCGATGTCGGGCACATAGAGCGCGTCGATGGTCGGGGTGAAGGCCTGGATCTCGCCCTCGCGCGCCTCCAGCGGACGGGAGAGGGGGATCTTGAGGCCGTTGAGGACGCGCAGCGCCGGCTCTCCCATCACGACCACGATCTTTGGCTGGACGATCGCGATCTCCTCGACCAAGCGGTGCACGCATTCCTCGGCGGCAAGGTCGGGCTCGGCGATTGGGCATTTGACGCAAAGGGTGCCGTAGACGACCAGCGGGTCGATCCCCAGCCGCTTGAAGCTTTTCATCAGAGCGTTCCCGGCTCGGCCGTAGAAGGCGACCCCCTCTTCGATCTCCGACACGGCGGGCGCGTGCTTGAGCATGAGGACATCGGCCTGCGGATGGCCGGACCCCAGCACCGGCATCAGCTTGCCGCGCGGGCAGTGCGGGCACTCCTGCAGCTCTCGGGTCAGCTGGTTGAGCTCGCGGATCGCGCGCTCGAGGTACTTCTCGCGGATTTCGTCGTCGGTCGTCGGCACGCCCGACGACCTCTTTGACGGGTCGGGCGCGGCTCCTTTCGCGCGGCCCGCATGCATCAGCTCTTGCTCGTCGAGCGGCGCTTGCGCGGGCGGCCTCCCCGCACCGGTTTCGCGTCCGGGACGCTGCGCTTCGGCGCCTTCGGCCTGCCGGTCGTCTGCAGCAGCTTCAGCGCCTGCACGTAGACGAGGTTCTTGTGCTTGCGGGTTATGTCGGCGTCCCGCATCGACTCGAGGAACTCCTCGGGACCGTCGAAGTCGTGAATTCGCACCCGCACGCTGCCCAGCCCCTGGGCGACGTGGCTGTCGGAGCCGGCGCCCGGGACGATCCGGTACTTGCGAGCGAACCGCTCCGCCTCCTCGTTGAAGGCCGTGAGCGCCACCCGGGGATTGAACACCTCGAGAATGTCGATCTCCTCCACGATCTCGAGAAGGTGCTCGTAATCGGGCACCGAGTGAAACCGATCGAAGGGGTGCGGCACGTAGACCAGGCCGCCCTGCCGACGGATCTCGGCGATCGTCTCCGCCATCGTCATCCCGCGCGGGATCTTCTCCTCGAGGAAGAGGCCGATCACCTCCCCCTGCTCTGCGGTCTTCACCTCCTCGGCGACGATCACTTTGATGTCACCCATCTCCGCCGCGATCCTTCGCGCCTCCAGCGCTCCGGAGACCTCGTTGTGATCGGTGATCGCGATCGCGCCGAGGCCACGATCCCGGGCGGTCTCCAGCAGCACCTCGACCGGCGTCGCGCAGTCGGGCGAATGGTCGGTGTGCATGTGGAGGTCGACTTCGATCAGCCGGCGTCCGACGATCCGGCGCTGCACCTCCGGGTCGCCCGTCGAATCGTGGCGGCGCGCGGCGAGACGACGGTAAAGAGCCTCCAACTCAGCGGCGACCTCGGCCCAGTCGCGCTGAGGCCCGCCCGGTTCGACCAGCTCATAGGACGCGGGGAAGTAGCCCTCGAGCAACTGCGCCGTGGCTGGGCTCGTAACCGTGCGGGCGTCGATGCGGCCGAAGAAGACCTCCACCAGGGGGCGGGCGACCTGGGTCGACAGCACCCTCTCCTGCGGAGCATGGAAAGTCGCCACGTTGAGCGAAGAGGAGTGGCGCAGCGCTGCTGAGGAGACGCTGGGGGCAAAGGGCTCGTGGACGTGGACGATGTCCACCGAGGTCGATCCCAGCAGTTTCTTGATCGAATCGCCGGCGGCGGCGATCGACACTTCGTGGCCGCGCCGCTCCAACTCCCCGGAGGCCCGATTGACGAACTCGTTGACCCGGTTGCGAGTGCCCCTGCGATGGGGCGTCACCTGGACTATCGAGAGGCGCTCAGCCGACACGAGCAAGCAGCATAAGAGCCCGCGGGAAAGCGGGCTCTTGGCTCAGGCCTCGGCCTTGGTCTCGACGCCCGACGCCTTTGCCTTCTCGGCGACCGGAGACTTTCCGCGGGCGTGAGCCGAGATGAACTCGTCGGTCTGCTCGCGCGCCTCGTCGTCGGGGCGCTGGGTGTGCGGGGACTTCATCAGGTAGCTGGAGGGCCCGTCGAGCTGTCCGGCGATGCCGTTGTTGAGCGCCAGCTTGATGATCCGCACCGCGTCGATCACGACGCCGGCAGAGTTCGGCGAGTCCCAGACCTCGAGCTTCAGCTCGAGGTTGAGCGGCACGTCGCCGAAAGCTTTGCCCTCGAGGCGAATGTGCGCCCACTTGCGGTCGGTCAGCCAAGCTACGTAGTCGGACGGGCCGACGTGGACGTCCTCCTCCGGCAGCTCGTGCCCCATGATCGAGGTGACGGCGTTGGTCTTGGAGATCTTCTTCGAGTCCAGCCGCTCGCGCTCGAGCATGTTGAAGAAGTCCATGTTGCCGCCGACGTTGAGCTGCGACGTCCGCTCCATCCGCACGCCGCGATCGTGGAAGAGGCGGGCGAGCTGGCGATGGACGATCGTCGCACCGACCTGGGACTTGATGTCGTCGCCGATGATCGGCAGCCCCGCGTCGCGGAAGCGCCCGTCCCAGTAGTCCTCGCGGGCGATGAAAACCGGCAGGCAGTTGACGAAGCCGACCCCGGCACTCAGCGCCTGCTCGACGTACCACTTGGTCGCCTCCTCAGAGCCGACCGGCAGGTAGCAGACCAGCACATCCGCCTTCGTCTCCTTGAGGATGCCGACGATGTCGGCGGTCTCCCCCGGCGCTTTGGTGATCTTTTGCTTCAAGTATTTGCCGAGGCCATCGTGGGTCATCCCCCGCTCGACCCTAATTCCCAGATTGGGGACGTCGGAGAACTTGATCGTGTCGTTTTGCCCCGACCAGATCGCCTCCGAGAGGTCTTTGCCGACCTTCTCGGAGTCGATGTCAAACGCGGCGACGAACTCCACGTCGCGGACGTGGTAGCCGCCCAGCTCGACGTGCATCAGGCCGGGCACCTGCTCGTCTGGGTCGGCGTCCTTGTAGTACTGGACGCCCTGGATAAAGGAATTGGCACAGTTGCCGACCCCGACGATCGCGACGCGGACCTTCTCGTCGGTACGGCCGGCGCCGTTGCTGCCGTTTGCTCCGTTGCTCTCACTCATTAAATTCAAAAGTCCTTCCTCAGGCGGGCTGGATGCCAAAGCACCCCCCGCGCCTCGACTGGTTACAGATCAGGCGGGCCGGCGGCCTCGCCCGACAACTCGTTTCGCACATGCCATACACGCTGAATCACGGTGACGATGGTCAAGGCTGCGATCGCGTAAATCGACGGCGCCAGCAGCTCGAAATCGCCGAGGCCGGCACCCTTGGCGAAGACCAACCCGATCGAAAGTAGCACTACTCTGACCGGACGGGTGGCCAAACCGACCTTGCACTCGACGCCGAGCGCCTCTGCGCGGGCCCGCGTGTAGGAGACCATCAGCGAGCCGAGCACGGCGACAACGCACATCGCCGCGGCGAAGTCGTCGCCGGTCGCGGCGAAGTACCCGGCGACCGCAGTCAGCACCACTCCCTCCTCGATGCGGTCCAAGGTGGAGTCGAGAAAGGCGCCGAACAGCGTCCCCTTGCCCGACATCCGCGAGTAGCGCCCGTCGAGCGTGTCCATCACCGAGCCGAGGATGAAGGCGACGCCGGCAAGGAAGAAAAGGCGCTGGGTCACCAGCACGGCGGCGATCAGGTTCCCCGTCAGACCGACCATCGATATCGCGTTAGGGGTCAGCCGGGACTCGATCAAGCGATCGCGGGCGTAGGCGCGAAGCTCCTGGCCGTTGCGGGCCCCGCGACCGTCGCGGCCACCCGGAGCCCTCGGGGGCGCCGACGATTCCATTGCGATGAGGCTAGATGATCCGAGGCGACCCAAGGGGCTAGGCCTCGGCCTCCTGTGGGCCGGTCCGCCATGACCACGCCTCGGGCCGGGCGCGAGCCAGCAGGCGCGCGGCGACCAGCGCCGAGACTCCGGCGACCAGCGCGCCGAGCGCTGCGTCGACCCAGTAGTGGTTTCCGGTGACGATCACCACCCAGACCACGAGGGCGGGCCACAGCGCCCAGAGAACCTGCGTGTACCAGTGGCGCGAGAGCCTCGCGGCTGTGAGGCCGATCATCAACGCGAAGGCGCAGTGCATGCTCGGCACCGCCGCGTAGGGATTGATGAAGAGCCTGGCCAACGCCGAGTCGTGGTTGACGTTGGAGAAGTCGTTGATCGTGTCGACGAAGCCCTGCTCGGGGTAGAGCCGCGGCGGAGCCGTCGGATAGAGCGTGTAGCCGATCAACCCCAGCCCCATCGAGAACATGAACATGTTCCTCACGAAGTAGAAGGAATCGTTGCGGAACATGTACAGCCAGAAGAAGAAGGTCAGCACGACCGCGAACTGACTGTTCATGTAGACCTGGTTGGCGAAGTCGATGATCCAATCGAACTGCAGGAAGAACGCCTGGAAGCCCGGCTCGAAGAGAGTATGGGTGGCCCGCTCGGCGTCGATGATCTGCTGGCCGTGGGCGAAGGCGACGGAGCGCTGGCCGTCGGCGACGCCGCGAACCGTCTCGTAGGCGAGGTCGACCACGATCAGCAGGCCGATCTGCCGGCCGAGGTCGCCCCACCCCTGGGGCAGCTTGGCTGTGACGGCTGCGAAGGTCCGAGACATTGGGCAATTGTAATCCGGTCGTTAACGGCTGCAGGCGGACTAGGGTGCAGCGCCAATGTCATGGAAACGGCCGGAGAAGCGGCGGGTCGGTGCGATTCGGGATCGCCTGCGCGCGATGTACGGACAACCGGTGAACGAGTCGCACGGGCACCCGATCGCCGAGCTGGTCAAGACCGTGCTCGCCCAGCACACCAACGACCGCAACCGGGATCGCGCGTTCGCGGCGTTGCGGGAGCGCTTCCCGACCTGGGAGGAGGTGCGCGACGCACCGGTGGACGAGGTCGAGGAGGCGATCAGGCCGGGTGGTCTGGGCAGGCAGAAGGCGCCGCGGATCCAGGCGATCCTCGAGCGCCTGGGCGAGCCCCCCGACCTCGACTGGACGGCGCAGGCGCCGCGCGAAGAGTCGCTCGACTTCCTCCTCTCGCTGCCCGGGGTCGGCCGCAAAACGGCGGCATGCGTGCTGATATTCACCTGGGGCATCCCGGAGATCCCGGTCGACGTCCACGTCCACCGGGTGGGTGGCCGGCTCGGGCTCTTCCCTCCGGACGCCTCCTTTGAGCGCGCCCACGACGAGATGCTGGCGGTGGTCGACCCCGAGGACGCCTACGAGGTGCACATGAGCCTGATTCGCCATGGACGTGAGGTCTGCCGCCCGAAACCGCGCTGCGGGGAGTGTGCCCTACGCCGGATGTGCCCCTGGTACCGTGCCCTGCGCAAATGAGCAAACGGACCTTCATCGTCTTCGGGCTGCTGGTCGTTTTCCTCGCGGTCCTGATCCCCTGGCTCGCTTTCCGCGCGGACGGCGACGCTCAGAGCGGGGCCCAGGAGGTGCCGGCGGAGCTGACGACCGGCCAGGAGCTCTTCCAGACCAACTGCGGCAACTGCCACGCCCTCTACGCGGCGGGGACCGACGGCAACTTCGCCCCGGATCTCGATCTCCTCTTGGCCCCCTTGGGGGCGCCCACGGGGGGTACCAGGGGACGCGTGCTCAACGCGATCGACAACGGCGTCGACAGCACCTCCCCGGGCCGCATGCCCGGGGGCATCCTCTCCGGCGAACAGGCCCAGCAGGTGGCCGAGTTCGTCGCGCAGACCGCCGGCCAGGGTTGAGGCCGCTGGGCGGGGATGGTTCCCCGTCCCTGCCGATAGCTAAGGCAGGAACCTCAGAGCGCTGAAGACCCCCGCGTGGTCGGAGTTCCAGAAGCCGTTTACCGGCTGGCGACCGGTCACCGAGGAGCTCTTCAGCTTCACATTCCTCGGCGACCGCGTCATCACATGGTCGACCTGATGGTCGAAGTCGGCGATGCTCCCGCCGGCGCCCTCCGCCAGCAGGCTGGACTCGATGCAGCAGCTGAGCGGATCGTCCGTGCTTCGCTCGCGCATGCCAGCCGCCACCAGCGACTGGTAGGCCTGGCGATCGCCGACGTCCACGGTGTCGTCGTCGGAGTTGAGGTCGCCGAGCAACACGACCGGCAACTTGCTCGTAGCCGGCCCGGCGGCCGCGACCAGCTCCCCTGCTTGCAGCGCCCGGATGCTGGGCACCTGGGCCGGGTCGTCAAACGCCTCGAGGTGCGTGTTGACGAAGCGGAACAGGTGGCTGCCGCGCACCTTGGCATCGACCGCGGTCCAGCCGCGCGTCACCGTCACCGGGACACCGGAGACCGGGACAACGAGCAGGTTGGCGAAGTGCGCAGCCCTGGGACGCTTGGTGGTGACGCCGGCGCCGACCCTGGCGAGGATCACGTCGCGCATCGTCAGGCGCCCGTTTATCTCCGCGTCTTTGATCAAGCCGTTGGGGCCGTCGCCGGGGACGCCGTTCTCGTTGGCCGGCGCCTCGAAGTCGAACTCGTCCTGGGAGACCACAACCCGGTAGCCGACATTCCCTTTCCCTTTGCCGCTGTTTCCCTTGTTGAGCCGATCGAGCAGCAGCTGGAGATAGTCGTAGCGAACCGTCGTCGC
Organism: uncultured Conexibacteraceae bacterium; assembly: GCA_964536955.1. Classification (GTDB taxonomy): domain Bacteria; phylum Actinomycetota; class Thermoleophilia; order Solirubrobacterales; family 70-9; genus CAZHZI01. Next base: position 1,849 of record CAZHZI010000014.1, on the reverse strand, counting down.
AGACGGGCCGGTGGAAGCGAGAACCGGCTCGAGGCTGGGGGGGCCGGTCCGCCACAGCGCCACCTCCTGGAGGCCCACCAGGTCGGGGGCCTTCTTGAGGATCTCCTTGGCTAGCCCGTTGGCGCGGACCGGGAAGGCGTTGGCGGTCACGTCGCGGAGGATCTGCCCGTTGGCGTCGACGAAGGCGGAAAGGCTGGGGGCCGTGATCGCCGGCCGGAGATCGGCACCGAGATAGAGGTTGCGGGTCATCACGTTGACGACCTTCCCCTTCTCCTTGTGCGGCTCGCCGGGGCGCTTCGCCTGAGCTCCCGGAAGCATGCCGAGGAGCAGGGTCGCCATTGCTGCGATCGCCAGGACAATCCGGACGGCGGAAACACGCGAGCGGTGAATCAAAGTTCGACTCCTCTTCGTCGGCGCCCCACCTCGCGGGGTCGATTTCGTTGAGGCTCCTCCCGCCGGGCCCGTTTCAGGGGCTCGCCGGCGCCGCTACAAAACAGAACCCACTGTAAGCCCGAACGGCTCGCTGCTCTACCGATCTTCTCTTTTCAAGTGAGTGCGATCTGCCATAATCCCACTTAGATTTCTTAGGCTTAGTTAACGAAACCCCTGGAGGTATGCGACAAAGTGGGCAAGACGATCGGGATCGACCTTGGCACGACCAACTCATGCGTCGCCGTGATGGAGGGCGGCGAGCCGACCGTTTTGGAGAACGCCGAGGGTGGGCGGACAACGCCATCCGTGGTGGCGTTCACCGAGAGTGGCGAGCGTTTGGTCGGCACCGTTGCCAAGCGGCAGGCGGTGATGAATCCCGAGAACACGATCTTCTCGATCAAGCGCTTCATGGGCCGTAAGGAAGCGGAGGTCAAAGAGGAGGAGACGATCGTTCCCTACAAAGTCGTCGCCGGACCGAATGGCGATGTTCGCATCGACGTGCGAGGCAAGCAGTACAGCCCGCCGGAGATCAGCGCGATGATCTTGCAGAAGCTGAAAGCCGATGCGGAGGCGAAGCTGGGCGAGACCGTCGACAGCGCCGTGATCACGGTCCCCGCCTATTTCAACGACGATCAGCGCCAGGCGACCAAGGACGCCGGCAAGATCGCCGGACTCGACGTGAAGCGAATCATCAACGAGCCGACCGCCGCCTCGCTCGCCTACGGCCTCGACCAGGAGAAAGCCGACCACACGATCCTCGTCTTCGACCTCGGTGGCGGCACCTTCGACGTCTCGGTGCTGGAGATCGGCGACGGCGTCTTCGAGGTGAAGGCGACCGCCGGCGACAACCACCTGGGCGGCGACAACTGGGACAAAGCGATCGTCGAGTGGCTGGTCGCCGAGTTCAAGAAGGATCAGGGAGTCGACCTGGCGCAGGACAAGAACTCTCTGCAGCGCCTCTATGAGGCGGCCGAGAAGGCGAAGATCGAGCTCTCCTCCACCCAGGAGACACAGATCAACCTGCCCTTCATCACCGCAGTGGAGGGACAGCCGAAGCACCTCGACATGAAGCTCAGCCGCTCGAAGCTGAACGAGCTGACCGCCGACCTTCTGGAACGAATCGTCGGGCCGGTGAAACGGGCGCTGGACGACGCCGATGCCTCGATTGACCACGTTGTGCTGGTCGGCGGGATGACGCGGATGCCGGCGGTGCGCGAGCGGGTCAAGGAGCTGACCGGCAAGGACCCACACCAGGGAGTCAACCCCGATGAGGTGGTCGCGGTCGGAGCAGGCATCCAGGCGGGCGTGCTTGCCGGGGACGTCAAGGACGTATTGCTGCTCGACGTCACGCCGCTGACCCTTGGCATCGAGACCAAGGGCGGCGTGATGACGAAGCTGATCGAGCGCAACACGACGA
>CAZHZI010000013.1:11811-27998 GCA_964536955.1 uncultured Conexibacteraceae bacterium | reverse complement strand
GCTGAGGTTTCCTCGACGGGGGTGGGAATCCTCCCTATGGGGCTAGGCCCTAAGCGGCGCGGGAGTCGCGGCGACCGTTGATCATGCCGACCATGAAGCCCGACCCCCAACTGAAGTGCATGGTCATGAAGACCAGAGGCAGCCACGCGGCGTCGCTCGCCGAGGCCTTCCGGGCCTGGCGGAGGGATTCGATCAACAGGGCGCTGCCATAGACGGAAAGCCCGGCGCGGCAGACACCGCGGAGGGGCCGGGGGCCGGCGATAGCACCCAGCGTCGTCAGAACCAACCCCGGGGGGAGAACGTGCGAGCGGCGCAGGCTACCCGGATGCCTCAGCCAGGTCTTCGCCCTGCCCAGGCCATATCGCCAGTACTGGCGAGAGAGCTCGCCAAGGCTGTTTCGAGGGATGAACTCAGCAGCCATCTCCGGAACGCAGACGATCGTTCCCCCCGCCGCGAGCACCCGAGCGGCAAGCTCGCCGTCCTCGTTGATCCCCCAATCCTCGGACCAGCCGCCGACCTGGCGCAGCGTCTCGGCGGTCAGGATCCCGGTGAATCCGGTGTCTACCTCAGCCTCCTCTTCCAGGGCGAGCCGGAAGCGGGCGCCGCCGACCCCGAGCGGTGACGTCAGCGCCAGCGCGATCCGGTCGGACCATGGATCGAAGCCGACCGCGATCGCCGGGCCGGCGACCCATGTGACGTCGCCGCGGCACAGCCTCTCTGCCCCGACTCGGACGTAATCGCGCGGGTAGTGGCTGTGGGCGTCCATGCGGCAGATGTATTTGCCCTTTGCCTCGGCGAGCCCGATATTGAGAGCGGCCGACTGTCGCCGCCCGGGGTTGTCCAAGACCCGGATGCGGCTGTCCCCGGCGGCCAGTTCGGCAAGGATCTCCAAGGTCCCGTCGTCGGAGCCGCCATCCAGGAGAAGGAACTCCAGCTCGCCGTCGTAGGGCTGGTCGAGCATCGGCGGCAATGTGTCTCGAATGACCCGCGCCTCGTTGAGGATCGGGATCAGGACGCTCATTGCCGGCGCGGCACTCGCGGCACTATCGGGTTGCGGCTTCACTGGCTCGTCTTTGGGCTCAAGGCGGCGGTGCCACCGGTATGGCGCGGGAGTCAGGTTAATACCTGCACTCGCTCAGGATCGGCAGCTCTCTCGGTTATCGCGCCTCGTCACCTCGAACAAACGTCTAGATCGAGGGGATAAGGGGTGGGCTACCGGGGAGAGCTCCGACTAAGAGGGGGTGCGCTTCCAGTCGATCTTCAGAGCAGCCGTCTCCCTCGCGCTGGCGGCCGCAGCGCTTCCCATTGCCTCGGCCGAAGCGCAGGTTCGCAAGTTCCCCGCGTCCGCCGTGAAGGAGAAGGCGGTCGTCTTCAAGGTGAAGGGCGTAAATCCCCGTGCCGTCGTGAGGGTCTCCTTCGTCGTCCATCGCCGGTCCCATCACAGGACCTTCCGCCGCACTCTAGGATTGAGACGGGCTCGCCATCAGATTCGCCATGGACGCTTGCGGGTCGACGCACGAGTCCCGGCGAGGCCGACTAAGCGCTCCAAGCGACGCCCCACCGTGATCGTGAAAATGGCTCGGCGCAGCGCTCCCAAACCCCCAGCCAGCCCCTGCTCGAATCCCATCGCCCCCGGCGCCTGGCCCGTGGGCTGCTGGCGCCCCTACAGCGACGCCAGTCCCTTCAACCGCCCGCTGCCCCCCAATCCCCGCCTGGCGAGCGACTCGGCCGCGATCGTCAGCCGCCTGGCGAGCTGGGGCAAGCCCCAGGGCCTGATCGTCGGTCACCCCGACGGCAGCAACTCCGACTACGGCCACGCGACCTACTACGCCAGCGCCGAGGATCCCCTCTACACGATCCACTGCACGAAGTGGACGGCAAGCTGCCCGATCGAGGGCATGCAGCTCCACGTCCCCGCCGCCGCTCGAGCGGCAAGCGGGACCGACTCCCACATGGTCGTGATCGACCAGGCGGCCAACTGGGAGTACGACTTCTGGCAGGTCCACACCCAACCCCTGCCCCCCGCTGGGGGCGTGATAAACGTCTCCCACGGCGGGCGCACCCGCTGGGGCACCGAGGGCGCCGACGGCCTCGGCTCCAATGCGACCGCCGCGCAGTTCGGCCTCTCTGCGGGGGTGATCCGCGCCGAGGAGTGGGAGGCCGCAGTCGCCAGCGGAACCGCGATCAACCACGCCCTGTTCATGTCGGTCAAGTGCTCGGGCGGCTATTCGGTCTACCCCGCAGCCCCCGGCACGACCGCGGCCCCCTGCTCTTCCTTTGGCTCCTCCAACGAGGGCGCGCCACCGATGGGCGCCCACTTCTACCTCGACATGTCAGACGCCCAGATCGACGTACTCGCGGTGCCGGCTTGGAGGAAGCCGATCCTCAAGGCGATGGCTCGCTACGGGCTCTTCGTCGGCGACACCTTCGCCAACGGGCCCAACTCCTTCGGCCTCGCGGCGGAGTCAGACGCCCAATACCGCGCCATGGGCCAGCCGGGCCACTACGCCGCCCTGGGCAAGAAGTGGGGGGTGGGCACCTATGACGGCGCCTACCTCTTCGACATCGACACCGGCGTCGACTGGGCGCGCTACCTGAAGGTCGTCGACCCCTGCGTGGCGCAGGGGAGTTGCTGAGGGCGGCCGCGCAACTCGGGCGGCGGCCCCCTTCTATTCTCTCCGCCGATGAGCAGGAACGAGATCTGTTCGACGTTGCGCTACTACGACCGTCTGGAATGGACGAATCGGGTCGACGTCATCGATCGTGACCGGTTCTCGTCCCCAGCTTTGGTCCGCCAGTTAGTTGCCGCGGCCCGCTGCTACCCGACGCTCGTGCTGGACGGGACCGGTCGTCCCGATCAGCTGGCCGCGATCGCCATTGGCCGTCTGCGCCGCCCGCCACGGGTGATCATCACCGACGCTACCTGGAAGCGGGGGCGCGGACTCCTGGATTGGGCGGCGAACACCCTCGGCATGCGGGCGATACGCGGCCCACAGGTCACCTTCTGTGTGCTCTCGAACTGGGAGCGCGAGCGGTTCTCGAGTACCTGGGGCGTGCTCGCTGCCCAGGTTCGCTTCACCCCGTTCTGCCTGACCACGCCCGAATCGGAGCTTGGCCTTCCGGTCGACGACGACGGTGGCGTCTTCGCCGGCGGCGACTCGCTGCGTGACTACGGGCCGCTGCTCGAGGCGGCTCACAGCATCGACGCACCGGTGACGATCGCCTCACGCCGTCTCGACAGCAACGCGGGAACGGCTCCCAACCTACGAGTTGGCCAGGTGTCGCCCGAGCGGTTCGCGGAGCTGAACCGAGCGGCGACCGTGGTGGTCGTCCCACTCGAGGCGAACACCGATCGCAGCGCCGGCCAGCAGACCTACCTGAACGCGATGGCGCTTGGCAAGCCGGTTGTGGTGACGGACGCCCCCGGCGTAAGGGACTATGTCGAGGATCGCGAGACGGGGCTGATCGTCCCCCCGGCTGACCCAGCGGCGATGGCGGCGGCGATCGGTTGGCTGCTCGATCCCGCCAATGAGCAAGAGGTCGAGCGGATGCGGTCTCGAGCTAGAGACGCCGTTTTCAGCCGCTTCACCCGCAGCCACTACATTGCCAGCATCTTCGACATCGTCGACGAGCGGGCTTCCCAGCCGACCCCTTTCTCGTCGGGCTAGTTCTCGATGGGCGACCGTGACATCCTCTCGACGCTGCGGTATCACGATTATCCGCAATGGACTAGCAGAGTCGAGATCCTCGATCGGGAAGGGCTCTCGATTCCGGCCTTCGTGCGCTGCCTCAGGGCCGCCGCACTGAGGTACCGGACGGTGGTGCTGACCGGCACCTGGCGAGCGGATCAGCTCGCCGCGATCGCCCTCGCTCGCATGCGCCGCCCTCCGCGAGTGCTGATGACTGACGCCACCTGGAAGCGAGGCAGCTCGCGCCTCGACCGAGCTGCGGGGGCCCTGGGAATGGGGGGAATGCGGGGCGAGCACATGACCTTCTGCGTCCTCTCGAGCTGGGAGCTGAGACGGTTTCCGTCGACGTGGGGTGTCGACCCGGCCCAGGTGCGGTTCACTCCCTTCTGCTTCACGCTCACCGAGCGACAGCTGAGCCTGCCGGTGAGTGAGGGGGGCGGCGTCTTCGCCGGCGGCGACTCTCTGCGCGACTACCGCCCGCTGTTGAAGGCTGCGAGCAGCGTCGACGCGCCGATCACCATAGCTTCACGGACCCTGGGGACGGTAAAGGCACCACCCAATGTCCGATCAGACCCCGTATCGCCCGATCGCTTCGAGGAGCTGAACCGGCAGGCGTCCGTGGTGGTCGTCGCGCTACAGGGCTTGACCGATCGCAGCGCCGGCCAGCAGACCTACCTGAACGCGATGGCGCTCGGCAAGTCGGTTGTCGTGACCGACGCACCCGGAGTGCGTGACTACGTGCGAGATCAGGAAACCGGCCTGATCGTCCCGCCTGAGGACCCGGCGGCGATGGCGGCAGCGATCCGCTGGTTGCTCGATCCGGCCAACGAGCGGGAGGTTGGACGCATGCGGGAGCGGGCACGCGATGTGGTCCGCAGCCGCTACTCGCGGAAGGACTACATCGCGGCGATCCTCCGCGTCGTCGACGAGTCGCCCGGGCCCCTGCCGCTCACGGCACCCGGGGGTTGAGCGGGGGGTTCAGCGATCGCTCGACAACAGGCGCCGGAGCGGTCCGCGGGCCAGCTCCGGGAAGGTTCCCTCGATATCGAGCATCGACCGACAGGTGCGAACTACCAGAAGCCCAGCGAGAGCCGAGAGGACGACGACGACGACGATCCCTGGATCGAGGAGGGCCTGCACGGCGGTGAGGACAGCCAAGCTCGCGAAGATGGTGAACTGGAGTCGGCCGAAGTCCTTGGTCAGGAGCGAGATGCCCGCTACACGGCGAAGCGCGATCTGGTAGGCGGCGTTCCGCGCCGCGACGGAGAGAAGGAACGCCAGAGCCGCGCCGACCGCGCCCGCCGGGGGGATCAGCACCAGATTCAGCACGATCCCCAGGGCAAGCGCGACGAGATCGATGATCACGGTCACGCGCAGGCGTCTGAACACCTTGAGCGTGGTGCTGTTCGGTCCCGCCGCGGAGTGGACGTAGTAACCGGCGGAGAGCAGGATCAGGATCGGAATGGAGGCGTCGTACTCGCCGCCGAAGAAGGTGGGCACGAAGGTCGGGGCAAAGACAGTGGTCAAGGCCAGGAGCGGGATCGTCAGGGCCGTCAGCCAATAGGTGGTGTGCAGGTAGGCGTTGCGCAGCTCGGCAAGGTCATTGCGCGCGTACAATCGCGAGATCGTCGGGATGAAGAGAATCGAGAAGATCGTCGTCACGAGGTAGTTGAGCCGCGCGGGGGGTAGCACTGCCTGGAACTCCGCCACCTCCGTTGTGCTGCCCAGCACCCCGAGCGCGATCGTGCCGGCGGCGAGGAGCACGATCCAGAAAACGTTCGTCAGCAGGACCGGGAGCGCAAATGAGAGGATCTCGCGGGCCGGGAGCTCGATCCGCTGCCTCGCACCGGACACGGCCCTGCGCAGTAGAGGAGCAGCGTAGGCGGCGTACCAGAGAACCCCGACCAGGCTGACGGCAACGTAGCCGATCGCGAGGAAGGTGACGCTCTCGTCTCCCAGCACGAGCACTAGCGCGACGATCAGGCGCAGGCCAGGAACGAGGACGTACTGGCGGAAGAAGATTGCCCGCACCCGGCCGAGTGCGGCGAAGAGCCCCTGGAAGACCAGGTTGATCCCATCGGACGGGACGGCGAGCATGAGGATGCCGAGTAAGCGGGCCGAGTCCTGACTGTCGAGGGCGTCGCCGACGAGGTCTGGCATCAGCAGAACCAGCCCCGCCGCCACCGCGCCGATGCTGAGGATCAGCGTGATCGCGACGATGATCGCTCCCAGAAGCCGCCAGTGCTGGCGGCCCTCGAGATATATGGGGGCATATCGGGCCAGCGTCTCTGGCAAGCCGAGCACAAGGAATCCCGCGAAGAGGCTCGCCAGCGCCAGCGCGTAGCTGTAGGCGCCGTAATCCTCCTGCGTGAGGTAGCGGACGACGATCACGTGCGCAGCGAACTCGACGCTGAGCGCGATGCCGCGGCCGGTGAGCAGGAGGGCGGAGCCGCGAACGCTCGAGCGGAGCTCGGCCGTGGCTTTCTCCTCCGCCTTCGGCGCTTCGGCCATTGGCGGCGGCTCAGGCATCGCGCACGGTCCTTCGGGAGGCTTTCGTCGCCCTAGCCCGAGAGGCTTGGGACGCTGTCGCGATCGGCCGCCGACGTGCGCTGGGCCACCCCCAGGCAGGCGATCGCCAGCCCCATCAGTACCCAGATCCGCTTGTCCTCAGAGTTGGAGAGGAAAGCGGCGGAGCTGAGCATTCCGATCAGCGCGACCAGTGCAGCCTGCGTGATAATCGCCGCGCGGTGGTCTCCGAGCGCGTCGAAGCGGCTCGCTGCGCGGGCACCGGAGGCGATTGTCGTGGCGGCGACGAGGATGAACAGCGCCAGGCCTACGATTCCGGTCTCAGCGAGCAGGCTCAGGTAGGCGTTGTGCGCCTCCTGGTGGCGTTCCACCTGACCGACGCCGGTCAGCGTCCCCGGTTCCCGGGTGTAGTCCGGCGAGTGCAGCGAGTAGTTGCTCAGCCCGACGCCGGCGATCGGATGATCGCCGGCCATGCGCAGCGCTATCGCCCAGAGGTCCTCTCGGCCGCTGCCGCGGTCCTTCTCGGCGCTGGTGATCCGGGTCCAGGCGGCTGTGTTGGTGGTCAGCCAGATCCCCATCACCGCGGTCACACCCACCACGAGAATGGCGACCTGGGTGCGGTGGCGCCGGAAGATGATGATCGAGGCAATCCCGGCCACGGCGAGCGCGACGAAGCCTCCCCGGGACTGGCTCGCAACGATTCCATAGGCGAGGGGGACAAGGGAAGCCAGCAGCCAGACGCGTGCCCCTGGGCGGCGAGTGGTGGCGAGAAGCCCGAGCGCCAGCGCCAGGCCCGCCACGAGCTGGGCCGCGAAGTAGTTGGGGTCGCCCGACGCACCCTGGAGGCGGCCCTCCTGATCGACAGCGGCGATGCCCCCCGCTTCACCGAGGATGCCGACCAAGGCGGAGAGGACCGTTCCGGTGACGAAGCCGGCGGCGACGACGCGAAGATGGGAGGGTTGCGACGGGATCGTGGCGACGAGGGTGAAGAAGACCGCCACCTCAACGCCGGAGAACAGCAGGCTCACCCCCTTGCCGGGATCTTCGGCCCAGACCAGCGAGAGGCCCAGCCAGAGCATGAAGACCCCGATCAGCATCAGCAGGCGCCTGTGCCGTTGCAGTTGCTGGCGCTGCCATGAGTCGGGACGAATCGCCTCTCCGAGCCAAACGATCGCGATCACTGCGGCGCCGGCCTCGGGGAGCATGTTGCTGCCCGGCAGGCCCTCGAGAAAGAGCAGCGGCATCCACAATCCCACCGCGAGAGGGAGGTTCACCATCGCCAGCGGCGCGTAGATCAGGGCGCACAGGAGTCCCAGCCCGGCGAGCGGACTCATGGCGACCAGGAATCCGACGAGTGCCCCGCAGGCGAGGCCCGCAGGGACGACGGCCAGGCTTGGTCGTCGCAGCGTCGCAGCGTCGGCGAGGGCGGTCATGCGCGTCCGAGTGTAGCCTCGGCTGTGTCTTCGTTGCTGGCCGTTATAGCCTCATCGCTCGTGCAGCCGTCACCTCCGTTTCCCAAGCGCCACGCCTGGTTCTGGGCGGCGCTGCCCGCATCGGCCCGATCGGTGCGCGTCCTCGGCGAGGCCGAGCTCGCTGAGGCGGTGGGCGGATGCGGATACACGGTGGTGGCGGGCGCCGGGCGCGCCGACGCCACGTTGGTCAGCCCGTTCGGGCGAGGCGACGCCTGGCGCAAGCGGCCCGAGGATGGCGAGGCGGTTGCGTTGACAATCGACGCGGCGGCTGCATCGACCTTTCGCCCCGGCTGGCGCCGAGTTCTGGAGCTACTGCTCTCGCCGGTCCGAGCGATGGCCGCCCGGGCACGGACCAAGGCGGCCGTCTCCCGACTCGACGGGCTCTCGACCGAGTCCCTGTCGATGAGCGATCGTTCTCGGTCGATCTACGGCCTCGGGGGAGGCCTCTGGCGCCGCCGCCTTCCTCCGGTTGGCGCCATCGTCCGCACCACTACCCAGCCCTCCGTGGTCGAGACCGTCGTCGCCGAGGCCAGCATTGCGCTGGGGCGCGAACTGGCTGTACGCGAGATGACGGTGGTCGAGACCGGCAAGCTGATCAGCGAGTTGAGCGACGAAAGTGGCGGCGGCTATGTGCTGCGCATCGCCGGTGGCTCGTCGAGTGCATACATCGAGCGCTCGCTTGGGATCGCCGCCGCCCTCTCCGGTCCGCGGTCGAGCGCGCTGTTGCGAGAGCGCGTGCTGAAGCCCCTGATCGACGGGAAGGTCGGCGAGGCCCGGTACTACCTCGAGCCGATGGCTGAGGGGCGCCACCCTCGACGCCTCGACTCCCGGCTCTGGGAAGACTGCCTGGCATTCCTGGTCGAGCTCCATCGCTTCGACCAAGGGGCCCCGGCCGAAGCCGAGATCTTGCACGACGAGCTGCGACCCTACGTGGAGCTGCTCACGGAGGTGGCGGGGGAGCGGGCTGCGAGCCGGCTGCGAGAGCTCGCCGTACAGCTCGTGGGGCGCCTCGAGGGAATCCGCCTCGGTTGGGGCCACGGCGACTTCTGGCCCTCCAACGTCTTCGTATCCCGGGGCCGGTTGAGCACGGTCATTGACTGGGACACCGCCGATCAAAGGGCGTTTCCACTGCACGATCTATGGGATCTGCGAACTCTCTCGGATCGCCGCGGCCGAGGGCGCGACGTAGGGGAGAGGTGCATCAGGGTTCTGTGGCCCAGCCTCGAGGGAAAGGTGGGGAGGAAAACTCAGGCCTACTGTGAGGCGACCGGCATTCCGGCGACGACAGAAACGCTGACCGCCCTCTCCCTGGCGTACTGGCTGGTCCGCACTGCGCGATATCTACGTGAGGTGCCCGAGCAGAGCAGTCAGGACAGCTGGATCGAACGCAACGTGCACCAGCCGTTGCTTATCGCCGAGCAAGCTCTGAGCGCTCAGAGCCGCTGAGAAGGCGGCGGATCAGCCGCGAGCGCTGAATCGCCGAACCGGCTTGAGACACCTTCAGGCGGAGTCGCACTCCGGAGTCGTTGTCGTAGAGGCCGATCCGATGCCGCAGGTGCGGCTGATCGACGAGGTTGAAGCGCTCCAGCGTACAGCCGGCCAGGTACCCGGCTCGCGCGGTGGCGCCGGCGACTCTCCGGTCCGCCTTGCCGAAGGGATAGGCGAGCGTCTCGCAGCTGCCGAGACGCTTTGCGATCGCCGCGCGTGACTCACGGAGCTCGGTGCCGAGGTCGTCGTCGTCGAGTTCCTCGAGATGCGGGTGGGTGACGGTGTGGGAGCCCACCTCCCAGCCCGATGCGGCCAGTTCCTCGAGCTGGTCCCAACTGAGCGGAGTCAGCTCGTCCGCGTGGGCGCTGTTGCTCCACTCCTCGATCCCGGGCCAGCGCAGGAGCTCTCCGGACTCGAGGAAACTCAGTACCGGGAAGACGGTCCCGGGAAAGCCCAGCCGCTCGAGTATCGGCACCGCGCGCAGGGTCGAGGCGTAGCCGTCGTCGAAGGTGGCGACCACCGACCTGCGCGGCAGCTCATCGGCGGCGCGACGGCGCTCCCACTCCGCGAAGGTGAAGCCCTCGTATCCCCTCTTCTTTAGCAGTGAAAGCTGCTCCTCGAGCAGTCGCTCGGGTATGGAGAGGGCGGATCGCCAGGTCGAGCTCACCGCGTGGTAGCAGAGGATCAGATGGTCGGGTGGAGCATCGGCCATGACCTGGATCGACCTGGCGGCGTTCCGTCTAGCGCTGCTCGGCCGGGAGCGTAGCCATACCCATGCTCTGGTAGTAGGCCCCGGTAGCGCCTTGCTCGCCGCCGATCAGTAGGTACCCCAACGGGGTCGAGCCGGTCCGCTCGAGCAGCTCGCGCGTGATCTCCAGGTTGCGCCGCCGAGTGTTGCCCACCCGGGCGACCAGAATGATGCCGTCCACCACCTGGGCGATCCGCAGGGCGTCGCTGATCTCTCCAAGCGGCGGCGTGTCGATCAAGACGTACTCCGCCTGCCCGCGAGCAGCGGTAAGGAGCTGGGGAAGCCGATGATTCAGGGCATCGACCACGGCGGCGTCTTCCAGTGTCGCGCTGACGCTGAGCACCTTGAGCGTGTCGAGATGCGCCACTCCGACGAGGAGGTCGGCGATCGAGCCGCCCGCGTGGAGGCGCGAGACGATCTCGCGCGCCGTGACGGTCCTGGAGATGCCGAGCACGGTGGCGACGTCCGCCTTGCGCAGGTCGAGGTCGAGTAGCACGACCGAGTGGCCCGCGGCGGCCATCGACTGAGCCAGGCTCACGCTCGAAGTCGTCTTGCCGTCGCCGGTGGAGGCACTCGTGATCATCAGGGCTCGCTTGCTGCCTGAGCTCATCTCGATCTGCGTCGAGATGGTCCGGAAGGCCTCCAGCGTCTCGGCCCGAGAGTTCGGGCCGCTGCGCCCGAGCCGCTTGAACAGCGGCACCCGGGCAAGCACCGGAAGCGGATAGGTCTGCACCAGTTCGGCCTCGTCACGAACCCGCCGGTTGGCGAGGTCGAAGAGCGCCGCTGTCCCGGCGCCCAGCACCAGCCCGGCGATCAGGGCGAGCGGGATGACGATCGGCGCTCCCGCGCCGATCGGGCTCGTTGGCGTGGCCGCGCGTTGGGAGAACGTGATCGTCGGGTCGCCGGTCGAGAGGAGGTTGTTGAGTCGGTCGACGGTCAGGATCGAAGCCCTGTCGGGCGACGTACCCTGCCGGTCGAGGTTCGCCTGGGCGTTCTCGAGCGCCCTTTTCACGCCGGCGTCGAGCGCACGGTCGCGCGCCACGGTGACCGACTGGGCAAAGGTGTCGGCGAGCACCGTGGCCTCCTTCGGATCATCGGCCGTGGCCGTTATCGCGAGGATGTTGCTCTGCCCCTCGGGTTGCACGCTAATAGAGTCCAGAACCCGCTGGGGGTTCCAGCCCGGGCCCATCTTCTCCGCCGCAATCGTCGCGGCGATTGGAGACTCGGCCAGCGTCGCGGCCGTCTCCGCCGTTCGAGTGGGGTCACCGGAGTCGCGCAGCATCTGTAGGCCGAGATAGGACTTGTCGTCCTGGGGAAGCGGGGAGATCAGCATTCCGGCCGTCGCTTCGTAAGACGACGATCGAACCTCAAGCCATGCCACCGCGGCGGCCACGGTTACGATCGCCACGATCGCCACGATCAGTTTGTGGGCGCGCACCGATACGAGCAGCGAGGAGCCACCGCTTTCAGACGGGAGCCGATCCGGCAAAGGAGGTGCCACGTTCATCTGGCCGCGCCCAGGGTCGAGCGCGGCTCACGCTGTCGGGCTGCCCGCATGGCCCGTAATCTACATGGCGACGAGGCGCCCTCTGTGCGTGCCCTGGCCCGTTGGTGGTTGCATCGACAATCAGCGGGGGAAGCATGCTTCGCTGCCACTCGGGCCGCACATCGGGATCGAATCCGCTTGAGTGTGCGGCCCATGAGTCCCCCGCTGCGGCTCGCCGTCTACACGGATTTCGAGTACCACCGCGACGAGGGCGGCGGCCTTTGGGGCGAACAGGCGTTCGCGCTGTTCGTCGCCGCCTTGCTCCCGTGGGTCAATGGGCTGAAGGTGGTGGGCCGCCTCGATCCGAGCCCGCACAGCGCGCGGCACCGCCTGCCCGCCGGGCTTGAGTTCGCGGCGTTGCCGCACTACAGCTCCCTTACCGGGCTAGACGATGTCGCAAGAGGCACGATCGGTTCTCTGCGCGCCTTCTGGCGAGCGCTCGACGACGTTGACGCGGTCTGGCTGCTTGGCCCGCATCCGTTCTCGATCGCCTTCGCCGTGCTCGCCGCCGTCCGGCGCCGGCGGGTCTTCCTCGGCGTCCGGCAGGACATGCCGGTCTACATGGCGCGGCGCTACCGGACGCGTCCGCTGATCAGGCTGGCGGCGCGGGCTCTGGAGTCGGCCTACCGGGTTCTCGCCAGGGTATTCCCGACGATCGTCGTCGGGCAGGCACTGGCCCGCAACTACTCGCGCGCCCGGCGCCTGCTCACCGTCGCGGTCTCGCTTGTCGGTGCCGATCAGGTCTGCGACCCGCGTGATGCACTCTCGCGCGACTACGCCGGCGAGCTAACGATCCTGAGCGTGGGTCGGCTCGACCCCGAGAAGAATCCGCTCCTCGCGGTCGAGATCCTCGTCAGGCTGCTCGAGAAGGAAGACCGGTGGCGGCTTGCGTTTTGCGGCGACGGCCCCCTGCAAGATGACCTCGAGCGTTGCGTCGAGCACCTCGGCCTGGCGGACCGCGTCGATCTACGCGGCTACGTGCCGTATGAGCAGGGGATGCGCGAGCTGTACCGGGGGGCGCACTTCCTCTTGCTCAGCTCGTGGACCGAGGGCTTCCCCCAGGTTGCCGTCGAGGCCTTCGCCGCCGGCCTTCCGGTCGTGTCGACCGAGGTCGGCGGCCTGCCGGGAACCGTTCCCGACGCCGTGACGACCTATCCGCCGGGGGCGTCCGACGCTGGCGCGGCCGAGCTCCTGAAACTGGCAGGCGACAGTCGGGAGCGGGAGCGGCTCGTGCGAGCCGGGATCTCGTGGGTCGCCGATCACACGATGGCTGCCGAGGCCGAGCGGATCGCGGCCTTCTTCCGATCTTCCTAGGTGGATGGCCGACTTCCAGCCAAACCAGACCCCGGACGCAGGCGATGGCTCGCGAGCGCGCCTCTCGCCCGAGGTCATGACCGCGCTCATCCTCCTTGGATCGGTGACCGTTCTGTTCAGTTGGTGGGCATGGAAGCAGGGCGCTTACTTCGGCACGGTCTTCTTTCCCGGCGCGATCGCCATCTACCTGCTGATCTCGCTCTTTCTCCTCTTCGCCCCATTCCCGGGACGCGTCGGGGGGCCGGTCGGACTCGCTCTCGGGGCAGCAACCCTGCTGGCTGCCTGGGCGCTGCTCTCGATCCTCTGGACCCCGGTGCCGGCCGCCGCCGTCGTCGACGCCGAGCAGGCTCTCTTCTACGCGGCGATGTTTCTCGTCGGGCTGTGGGCGACACGGCTGCTCGGCCGGGCCAGGCTCTGGGCACTAGGACCTCCGGCGCTCGCAGGCGCCGCGGTGGGGATCGCCACGGTGATCGTGATCGCAACCGGCACCGACTTCAACTGGTACCTGCACGACGATGCGACGCTCCGCTTCCCGATCGGTTACCGCAACGCCAACGCGGCCTTCTTCCTGATCTGCCTCTGGCCGCTGATCGGGCTGGCCACCGCGAACAGCACCCCCTGGTATCTGCGAGCGGCGGCGGTTGCCGCCGCGACGATGCTCCTCGAGCTGGCCGTGCTGGCCCAGAGCAGGGGCTCTCTTCCGGCGACCGCGGTCGCCCTTCTCGTCTACCTGCTGCTCGCCCCGCACCGGCTCAGAGCGGCAGCTGTGATCGTCCTCGCGGCTTTCCCGATGCTGCCGGCGATGCCGGTCTTGCTTGCCGTGTTCCGCCATGGCGAGGCGGATGCCGCCGTGGGTCCGCTCCTGCGCGACGCAGCGGGAGCTATCGGAGTGTCGGCCGTCTGCTCGTTGCTGCTTGCCGCTGTGGTCCTGCGCTTGGTCTACCCGCGCATGAACCTGGGCGCCGCGCGGACGCGGCTGATCTCTAGGGTTGCGGCGGTCATCGCGATCCTCGGCGTGACCGTGGCCGGTTCGGTCTACGTCGCGGAACGTGGCGGTCCGCTTAGGTTTGTCGACCAGCGCGTCGGCGAGTTCGCGAAGGTCGGATATCCCGACCTGAAGGGACAGGGCGTGAGGTTCGGCGCGAACGTCGGGTCGAACCGCTACGACTTCTGGCGGGTCGCCTTGGACCAGGCCGGCGAGAGCCCCGCGATAGGGGGCGGGGCCGGCTCGTTCGAGGTCGCCTACCTCGAGCAGCGACGCAGCGGCGAGAGCCCTAAGGATCCGCACAGCATCGAGTTGCGGCTCCTCGGTGAGCTCGGCCTGGTTGGACTGCTTGCCCTTCTCGCCTTCCTCGTCGGCGCCCTGCTCGCAGCCCTGCGCAGCAGGGGCCTCAACCCCGACGGGGGCATCCTGGTTGCCGCCGCGGTTGGCGGCGGGGCGCAGTGGCTGTTCCACGGTTCCTACGATTGGTTCTGGCAGTACACGGCTGTCACAGCACCGGCGTTTTACCTGCTGGGATCCGCCGCGGCGTCGACCGTTGAGCCGACTCTTTCACGGGGAATGACTTGGTCACGGGCGCTCGCCGCTTGTGCTCTCGTCATCGCTGCGCTGATCGCCACGCCGCTATTTCTCGCGGAGCGCTATATGCAGCGAGCTCTCGGCGAGCTCCACGACGATCCCGCCGCGGCGTTGAGCGATCTGAGCCGTGCTGCCGACCTCAACCCGCTGGACGACCAGCCGCTGCTGCAGAGAGGCGCGATCGCATCGAACCTTGGCGAGCGTCAGATCGCCCTGGCGGCGTTTAGAGAGGCCTCTAGCAGGGAGCCCGAGAACTACGCCCCCCGTTGGTTCCTGGCTCGCGAGCTGCTGGCAGGGAACCCTTCGGCGGCGGCGGACGAGCTTGCCCGGGCCCGGGAGCTGAACCCGCGGGGCCTCGAGATCCTCGCCCTTGATCGGAAGCTGCGGGCTTCCGATCGGGGCGCTGCGGGACCTTCAGGAAGGTGAGCGAAAAGCTCGAGGGGGGTGCCGTCAGGACAAAAGAGCCGGTTCAGAGCGTCGAGGCCAGCGTGCATCGTGGCTTTCGGGTACTCGGACATCCCCTTTTCTTCCTGCATAAGGACGCTTGCGTGGTCGAATTCGTTCTGCGAGACTGACATCTCCTTCCGCCCTGGAGACCGCAGCACCCCAGCGAGGTGAGAGTGAGCAGTTCGGCCATGAGACTTCAGCAGATCGACCGCCTGCGCCCGATCGTCGGGCTGGTGCTTTGCGCGGGCTCTCTTGCGATCGCGCCTTCGGTGGTCTCCGCCGCAAGCGATTCGACTAGGGAGCAGTATGAGAACGCGGTGGCTCAGATCAACAGCGACGTCAAGAGGTGGGGCGGAAGCCATTCCCAGGACGCGGCCGCCGAAGGCCTCCAGGGCAGGTTCGTCAGCCAGCTGCCGTTCACGGGACTTGACCTTGTCGCCCTGCTCACGGTCGTCAGCGCGCTGATCTCGGTTGGCTTCGCGCTGCGTTGGCTCTCGAACGGTCAGGGTCGGTACTCCTGAGCAAGCGGGCCGAAAGAGGTGGGACGATGGGACTCCCTGAACCGCCGATGGAAACGTTATTGATGCGGTGCTGTGATGGGGCGCTGGGATGATGGCCCCGATGGCAAGGCTCGACATGCGGCGCTCGGGGTTTGCGAGGGCAGGTATCGCCGTTTTTCTGGTGATGCTCGTCGGCGGGACTGCGACCCAGCCAATCGACGCCGACCCGGCGTACGCATCGACCACCTATCGGGCAGACGTGCTCTCAGACACGCCGGGCGGCTACTGGCGTCTCGGCGAGGCGAGCGGCATCACCGCCGCAGACCAAACCGGCCGAGGCCCCGGTGCTTATAGCGGCTCGCCTTCCTTGGGCCAAGCCGGCGCGATCGCGGGCGATCCGGACACGGCGCTCGGCCTCGACGGCGTCAATGACCAGGTCAGGGTCCCCGCGTCCGCCTTCCTCAGCCCGACCGCCTCGCTCTCGCTTGAGGCCTGGCTGCGGCCGACCCAGCTGCCCGGCTACACGGCGACCCTGGTGCGCAAGAACCTGCAGTACCTGCTGCGGGTCACCTACAGCGGCGCCATCCAGCTCCGCCTCTGGAGGGGCGGCTCCTACACCGAGCTCTCGACTCCCACCGGCATTATCGGCAGCGGTTCCTGGCACCACGTCGTCGCCACCTACGACGGATCGACGATGCGCATCTACGTCAATGGCGTCCAGCGCGCCAACCGCAGCCTTCTGGGGTCGCTCGACACCTCCAATTCCGCGCTCTACCTTGGCTCCAGCGGCGGCTACGACTACTTCAACGGCCACCTGGACGAGATCGCCGTCTACGCCGGAGCGCTATCCGCGGCCCGAGTCAGCGCGCACTACGACG
>CAZHZI010000013.1:0-11711 GCA_964536955.1 uncultured Conexibacteraceae bacterium | reverse complement strand
ATCGCCGTCTACGCCGGAGCGCTATCCGCGGCCCGAGTCAGCGCGCACTACGACGCCGGTGCCTTCTTGCCCGACACGACCGCGCCGTCGGTGACCCTGACGCAGCCGGTCGAGGGTTCCACCAGCACCGACCCGCGGCCGGTCTTCTCGGGCGCCGCGGGCAGCGAGGAGGGCGATGGCATCTCGATCTCCGTGAAAATCTACGCGGGCCTGAGCGCGACCGGCTCCCCAATCGATTCAGTCACCACGACCCGCTCCGGCGCCTCCTGGTCCACCCAGGCCTCCGTGACGTTGAGCCCCGACACCTACACCGCCCAGGCCGAGCAAGTCGACAACGCCGGAAACGTCGGCCGCAGCCCGCCGGTCAGCTTCACGATCCGGCCTCTGCCCGCTTCCTATCGCGACGTGGTGCTCTCAGACACGCCGGGCGGCTACTGGCGTCTCGGCGAGGCGAGCGGCATCACCGCCGCAGACCAAACCGGCCGAGGCCCCGGTGCTTATAGCGGCTCGCCTTCCTTGGGCCAAGCCGGCGCGATCGCGGGCGATCCGGACACGGCGCTCGGCCTCGACGGCGTCAATGACCAGGTCAGGGTCCCCGCGTCCGCCTTCCTCAGCCCGACCGCCTCGCTCTCGCTTGAGGCCTGGCTGCGGCCGACCCAGCTGCCCGGCTACACGGCGACCCTGGTGCGCAAGAACCTGCAGTACCTGCTGCGGGTCACCTACAGCGGCGCCATCCAGCTCCGCCTCTGGAGGGGCGGCTCCTACACCGAGCTCTCGACTCCCACCGGCATTATCGGCAGCGGTTCCTGGCACCACGTCGTCGCCACCTACGACGGATCGACGATGCGCATCTACGTCAATGGCGTCCAGCGCGCCAACCGCAGCCTTCTGGGGTCGCTCGACACCTCCAATTCCGCGCTCTACCTTGGCTCCAGCGGCGGCTACGACTACTTCAACGGCCACCTGGACGAGATCGCCGTCTACGCCGGAGCGCTATCCGCGGCCCGAGTCAGCGCGCACTACGACGGAAGCGCCTCCCCGACCGACGTCACCCCGCCCACAGTGACGCTGAAGACCCCCACGGCTGGGAGCACGATGGACGCGCGGCCCGGCTTCGGCGGCACGGCTGGAACGCTCCCGGGTGATTCGGCTACGACGACGATCAAGGTCTACGCGGGTGCCGGCACCGCCGGTACACCGCTGCAGACGCTGACCACCAACAGGAAGAGCAGCGGGACGTTCTCCGTGCTCGCCTCCGAGCCCCTTGCCTCAGGAACCTACACCGCGCTGGCGCAGCAGTCCGACGCAACGGGGAATACCGGGATGAGCCAGGAGAAGACCTTCTCGGTAGACGCTGTATCGGACCCGACGTTGACGACAGCCGGCGACATCGCCTCCTGCTCGAGCCCCGGGGACGAGGCGACGGCCGACATCCTCGACCGCTTGGGCGGGCTGGTCGTTCCGCTTGGCGACACCGTCTACGAGAGCGGCACCCCGACGGAGTACGCCAACTGCTACGACCCCAGCTGGGGTCGCCACCTGGCCAGGAGCAGGCCGATCGTGGGCGACCATGAGTACGACACGCCGAACGCGGCGGGGTACTACGACTACTTCGGCGCAGCCGCGGGAAGCCCGAGCGAGGGCTACTACAGCTACGACGTCGGGGAATGGCACGTCTCGGCGCTCAACTCCTACTGCTACGAGGTGGGCACCTGCGAGGCGGCGATGGAAACCTGGCTCGAACAGGACCTCGAGGCCAACCCGCGGACCTGCACTGTGGTCCTGCTCCACGAGCCGCTGTTCAGCTCCGGCAACATCCACGGCAACAATCCCGGCATGCAGTACCTCTGGCAGATCATGTACACGGCGGGCGTCGATGTGGTGCTGAGCGGCAGCGAGCACATCTACGAACGCTTCGCGCCGCAGAGGCCCAGCGGCGTCGCGGATCCGCAAAGGGGCATCCGCGAATTCATCGTCGGCACCGGCGGCAGGGGCCACTACGGGATCGGGACCGTCAAGCCCAACAGCGAGGTTCGCAACGCCGACACCTTCGGCGTCTTGCGCATGACACTGCACGCGGACAGCTACGACTGGAAGTTCGTACCGGAGGCGGGCAAAACGTTCACGGACAGCGGCAGCACCGGCTGCCACTGACCAGCTCGCTCCCGGCTGGCATCGCCGCATTGAGCCATCGGCTGGCGGCGCGGAGATGAAGGCCAAAGACGCGACGGGGTTTGCCTTGCACATGGGCATTTGCAAAACTTCATCGTCTGCGACGGTGAGTCGTGCGCGTACATCCCAGGGATGAAGGATTCGAAGACGACAGCAGGTGGCTTTCCTAAGGATTCTTGGGATCGGTTCGAATCTCCACTTGCTGCAAGCGCTGCGGAGCGCATCGGGGTGATCATCGATGCGGCGGAGAAGGCCGCTGCGAGCGTGATCGATGACGCCGAGGAGCAGGCACGGCACCATCTCGAGGGAGCCCAAGTCCGCGCCGACAGGATCATCGCCGAACACCTCCGCAATTTCGCCGATCAGCTCGATCCGCCCGGGGCCTCCGAGCGCTCGGCGCCGCCTCTCAGGTCGGTCGAGCCCGCGCAGCCGGTCGAGACGGCTCCGGCACGGCGCGGCTCGGAGTCGGCCGGAGCTCGACTGCTGGCGACCCAGATGGCCGTTTCCGGCAGCAGCCGGGAGGAGATAGAGACTCGGCTGCGAAGCGGATTCGAGATCGAGGACACCGGGGAGATCCTCGACGCGATACTCGGACCGGAGGAGTAGTCGATGCATGAAGACCCGACGCGCATGATGGGCCAGCCGGACGGTGAGCCTCCCCATGGCAATGCGCGGCTTCTGATCGCCGGCCTGCTCGCCGTGATCGCCGGCCTGATCGTGGCCATCGTCGTGATCGCCGGCGACGATGGCGACGACTCGACCTCCCCGCCGTCGACCGCCACCACCCTGTCCTCCACCACCACCGACACCTCTACGTCTTCGGAGACGACGACCGGGACCACCACCGCGACGACGACTTCGCCGACCACCACCACCGCGACGACTCCGACCACTACGAGCACGCCGACGACGACCACCGCGCCGCCCACGGACGGCAGCGGCGGCGTTGCGGCGCCCTAGTCCGCTTCGCCGGCCCCGTCGGCGATTGTCTCTCGCACCATCCGAGCGAAGACGATGTAGCGCTGGTCGGCGCTGTACAGCGGATGGCAGGCGCTGAGCACCAGCCGCTCGTAGCCGACCCTCTCGACGATGTCGACCCGGCTGGGATCGACGATCTCCGTCTTCTGCACTCTGTAGACGACGGTCGCATAGGGCATCTCCAGGGTGATCCGGTCGCCCTGCCTGACCGAGTCGATGTGGCGGAAGGGCGCCTGGTAGGTCGTGCGGTGGCCGGCGATCCCGACTGTGCCGCCCTGGCCGGGGAACGGCGTCTCGGGGTAGTGGCCCGGTCCCTTTTGGAGACTGCCGGTATCGGTTCCCTGCACCACCACAGCGTTCAGCCCGTCCATCGATGGAGCGAGAATGCGCCCGATCGCGTCGCCGGTCTCGGTCTGCCCGGCAAAGCGCCGCGCCAGAATCGAGATGCGGCGCTTCGGGTTCTCAACCTTGGCGAGGATCCGCCGGTCCCCGCGGGTCGGGTATTGCTCTTCGAGATCCTTCAGCTGGCTCGCCGCCTGCCCTTGCTTTATCGCGCCGTAGACCGAGGAAAGCGGCTCCTCGTAAGCGACGGTGATGCCGACGTCGGCGAGCACCACCAGGCCGGCGGTGATCAGCACGATCGGGAGGATGTGGCGGAAGCGCGCCATCGCCGCAAGTCTGCCAGCACGCCGGCTTTCGCGTGGGACACCGGCGTGCGAGACTTCCGGCCCCGATGGCCCGCCAGCCCTCCCAGAGCGCCCGCACCGCCGGTTACGAGGCCGACCCCGCCGAGGTCAGCCGGGTCTTGCTGCTCTACTCGGGCGGCCTGGACACCAGCGTGATGCTGAAGTGGATCCAGGACGAGTACGACGCCGAGGTCGTCTGCCTCACCGTGAACCTCGGGCAGCCGGGCGAGGACTACACCGTGATCGAGGACAAGGCGAAGCGCCTGGGCGCGGTCGAGTGCCACATCGTGGACGCCCGCGAGCGATTCGCCGAGGAGTTTCTCGCGCCGGCGATCAAAGCCAACGCGCTCTATGGCGACGGCTATCCCCTCTTCACCGCCCTCGGCCGGCCGTTGATCGCCCAACTGGCGGTCGAGCTGGCGCGCAGCAGCGGTTGCGACACGATCGCCCACGGTTGTACGGGCAAGGGCAACGACCAGGTGCGGATCGAGGCGACGGTCGCGACGCTGGCGCCGGAGCTGAAGCTGATCGCACCCGTCCGCGATTGGCAGATGGGACGCGAAGAGGAGATCGCCTACGCGCGCGAGCACGGCATTCCCGTCAAGGGCGGCACCGAAGTCACTCCCTACTCGATCGACGACAACCTCTGGGGCCGCTCCTCGGAGGGTCGCTGGATCGAGGACCTTTCCCACGCGCCCGAGGACGACGTCTTCGGGCTGGTGACGCGCCCGGAAGAGGCGCCTGACGAGGCCGAGGTGGTCACCGTCGAGTTTGAGGCGGGCACGCCGGTGGCACTGAACGGCGAGCGGCTGGGACTGGTCGAGCTGCTCGAGCGCACGGCGGAGATCGGCTGTCGCCACGGGGTCGGCATCGTCGACCAAGTCGAGGACCGCATCGTCGGCCTCAAGGTGCGCGACATCTACGAGGTGCCGGCGGCGGAGATCCTGCTCACCGCTCATCGCGAGCTGGAGAAGCTGGTCGGCACGATCCACCAGAACCAGTTCAAGCCGGCACTCGATCAGAAGTGGGGCTACCTCGTCTACGCCGGGCTCTGGTGGGAGCCGCTGCGTGCCGACCTCGACGCCTATATGAATGCCGTAAACGCTCTGGTGACCGGGAAGATCGGGCTGAAGCTCTACAAGGGCAGCGCGCGGGTGGTCACGCGCTCTTCACCCAACGCCGTCTATGACGCCGACCTCGCCTCATTCGCCGACTCGGGGGGCCTCTTCTCGCAGGCGGCCTCCCCCGGTTTCATCGAACTATGGTCGCTGCAGTCGCGGATGGCGCATAGGATCAGGCAGCGCGGGGGAGGGGAGTAACGATGTACAACCTGATTGGCAAGGCCGCAGTCCGTTTCGCTTTGGTCTACGTCCGCCGCCGCTACCGGCGCCCGATCCGTATCGGCGTCGGGCTTGTCTCGGTGGCGGTCGGCGTTGCCGCCTACCTGGCAAGCCGTAACGTGCCGGAGGGTTAGGCCAGCCTCCCGCCTGCCGGTTGTCCGCAACTTTCCTTGCGGATTATTGACTACTTGTGAGCGTTCGCTAACAGAGTTCGCTAGTCTCGCGCGCTTCATGCCATGGCTCCCCGCAACAGAGGAACCGTGCCGGCGACGGCTGTCCGTGCTTGCCTGCGCGGTTGTGTTCGCCTGCGTGCTTCTGCCCGCCGCCGGTGCCGGCGCAACCGATGTCGGCGCGCTACAAGCCAAGGTCGGGGCGGCGCGCAGCGAGGCCAACGACCTTGCCGCCGAGCTCCAGGAAGAACAAGGCAAGCTGGCCGCGGCTCAGCAGCAGGCCGCCGCGGCGGCCGCCCGCGAGCGGCAACTCAGCGGTCTGCTTGCGACGGGTGAGGAGCGCGCAGCCGAGCTGGCCGACAAAATCGGGCTCTCACAACAGCGGCTTGCCGACGAAAGAGACCGCCTCCGTCGTGCGCGCGCGGCGTTGGCGCAACGTCTCGTCGCGATCTACAAGAACGGCTCCCCGACCACGGCCGGGGTCGTGCTGGGGTCGGGCGACTTCGATGACCTCCTCACCAGCGCCGAGTACCTGCGACAGATCGAGGATTCGGACGCCGAGCTCGCCGCCCGGGTAGAGCAGGTTCGCGATGCGGTCCGGCATGAGCTGAAGCTGGTCACCGAGCTGAAGGCGAGGGTCGACGCTTACAACGCGCGCCTCGCCGCCGCCCGCGCGCAGATCTCAACGGTGCGCCAGAGCGCCGAGGCCGCGGCCTTCCAATTGCAGTCGATCGCCGCCGCTCGCGAGGCCTCCTTGACGAGTTTGAGGTCGAACATCGGTGGCTGGGTGGGCGACATCGAGGCAGCCCAGGCCGCCGCCGCGAAGACCGCAAGCGGGGCGTCGGCCGAGGCGATGGTGGAGCGCTGGTTGGGAGGCCCCTACTCGATTCCGACCGAGATCGTGATGTGCGAGTCGGGCGGGAACTACAGCGCGGTCAACACGTCCAGTGGAGCGGGCGGCGCCTACCAGGTCCTCCCTTCGACCTGGGCGCTGTACGGCGGCGAGGGCGCGCCACAGGACGCCTCCAAGGCGGAGCAGGACGCGATCGCCGCTCAGATCTGGGCCGACTCGGGCTTCAGCGCCTGGGTCTGCGCCGGCTGAGACCGCGACGCGCCGCGATCGTCAACGAGATACTGCGGAGATAGCGAAAAAAAGCGCGCTCGAGGGGTCGGTGGCATCTGCCCGGGTTGGCATGATCGCCACCCGTGAGCACGCCCGCCGCAGCCCACCTCCACGCCCACAGCGAGTACTCGCTGCTCGACGGCGCCTGCAAGATCGACGCGATGGCGGCTCGAGCGGCGGAGCTTGGCCAGCCGGCGCTGGGCCTCACGGACCACGGTGTCATGAACGGCGCGGTCGACCTCTACAAGGCCTGCCGAACACACGGGATCAAGCCAATCGTAGGACTCGAGGCCTACTTCGTCGAGGATCGCCACGCGATCAAGGAGCAGGTCCGCTACGAGCGCAACCACCTCACCCTGCTGGCCGAGAGCGACACCGGCTTCGCCAACCTGGTCAAGCTCACCTCGGCCGGGTTCCTGGAGGGGTTCTCGCGCGGCAAGGCCAACGTCGACATGGACCTGCTCGCCACCCATGCCGAGGGCGTGATCGTTCTCACCGGCTGCCTTCAGTCCCGCTTCTGCCGGCGCCTGGTGGAGGAGCGCCAGGACGACGCCCGTGCGCATGTTGACGACCTGATCCAAGCCTTCGGCCCCGAACAGGTCTACTTCGAGGTTCAGAACAACGGCATCGCCGAGCAAGAAAAGGCCAATGAGGGGATCGCTCGCTTCGCGCGGGAGCTGAACCGCCCTCTGGTCGGCACCGCCGACGTCCATTACCTGCGGCGCGAGGACTTCGACAACCACCGCGCGCTGCTCTGCGTGCAGACCAAGTCGACCCTGGAAGCGCCGAAGCTCAGCTTCGACACCAACGAGTTCTTCCTCAAGAGCAACGACGAGATGGCCGAATCCTTCGCCGAGTGGCCGGAGGCGGTGCCGACCACACTTGAGATTGCCGAGCGTTGCGAGGTTGAGATCGAGCTCGGCAAGCTGCTGCTGCCGGGCTACCCGACCCCCGACGACGAGGCGCCGGAGGCGATGCTGCGCCGTGTCGCCGGCGAAGGGTTGCGCAGCCGCTACGGCGCTCCAGCGCCGGCCGAGGCGGTGGAGCGGCTGGACTTCGAGCTCGGAGTTATCGAGGAGATGGGCTTCTCCTCCTACTTTCTGATCGTCTGGGATTTCGTCCGCTACGCCAAGGAGAACGCGATCGCGGTCGGCCCGGGCCGGGGCTCGGCAGCCGGCTCGATCGTCGCCTACAGCCTCAACATCACCGACCTCGATCCGCTCGCCAACGACCTTCTGTTCGAGCGTTTCCTCAACCCCGGCCGCAAATCGATGCCTGACATCGACATCGACTTTTCGGTGCGCGGCCGCGAGCAGGTGATTCGCTACGTCGCCGAGAAGTACGGCCGCGAATCGGTCGCCCAGATCATCACCTTCGGCAAGATGGCCCCGCGAGCGGCGACCCGAGACGCGGCAAGAGTCCTCGGTTTCGACTACGGCACGGGCGATCGACTCGCCAAGCAGATCCCCGAGCCGATCCTCGGTCGCAACCCCTCCTTTGAGGAGTGTCTGAAGCCCGGCCAGGAGCTGCGCAGGACCTATGACGAGGAGGCCGACGCGAAGCGGATCCTCGACGTCGCCCAGGGCCTCGAGGGGATCATCCGCAACAACTCGATCCACGCCGCCGCGGTGGTGATCGCCGACCGCCCCTTGCAGGAGATCGTCCCGCTGCAGCTCGCCGAGGACCGCAGCGCCCCCGCCGCCAACGGCAGTGGGAGCGGAACCGGCTCCGGCAAGGCCGAGCGCCAGTACAAGATCGTCACCCAGTACTCGATGGGCCCGATCGAGGAGATCGGCCTGCTGAAGATGGACTTCCTCGGGCTGCGCAACCTCGACGTGATCGAGGACGCGGTCGAGATCATCCGCCGCTCGCGCGGGATCGAGCTCGAGATGGGCGCCATTCCGATGGGCGACGCCCAAACCTTCGAGATGCTCTCCCGCGGCGACGGCACGGGTGTCTTTCAGCTCGAGTCCGAGGGCATGCGCGAGGCGATGAAAAAGGTCCGCCCGACCGAGTTCGATGACATCGTCGCGCTCGTCTCCCTCTACCGGCCCGGCGCGATGCGCTACATCCCCGACTACGCGAAGGGCAAGCGCGAGCCCTCCTCGGTCACCTATCCGGACGAGCGCTTGCGGCCGATAACCGAGCCGACCTACGGCTGCGTCCTCTACCAGGAGCAGCTGATGGAGATCGCCAAGCGGATGGCCGGTTTCAGCCCGGCCGAGGCGGACGACCTGCGCAAGGCCATCGGCAAGAAGAAGCGCGACCTGATGGCGACGATGAAGGCCAAATTCATGGAGGGGATGGCTGCTTCGGGGACCTCGACCAAGGTCGCCTCCGACATGTGGTCGCTGATGGAGGCGGCCGCCGACTATTCCTTCAACAAGTCCCATGCCGCCTGCTACGCGCTGATCGCCTACCGCACGGCCTACCTGAAGGCGAACTACCCGGCTGAGTACATGGCCGCGCTGATCTCCTCGGTGATGAACACCAAGGACAAGGTGCCGTTCTTCGTCAACCGCTGCGAGGAGATGGGGATTGAGGTGTTGCCGCCCGACGTCAACTCCTCCGGTCATGACTTCGTCGTTTCGGAGAAGGCGATCCGGTTTGGCCTCGATGCGGTCAAGAACGTCGGCCACGCTGCGGTCGAAGCGATCCTGCGCGCCCGTGAGGACGGCGAGATCACCTCGATCTGGGACCTCTGCGAGCGGGTCGACACCCGTGCCGTCAACAAGCGGGCGATCGAGTGCCTGATCAAGTGCGGCGCGCTCGATTCGACGGGGGCGACCCGGAAGGGAATGCTGGAGGCGCTGCCGGCTGCGCAGTCGGCGGGTCAAAAGGCTCAGGAGGATGCCCAGCTCGGCCAGGGCTCGATCTTCGACTTCGGCGACGATGCCGGTGGGGGAGCGGGCGGAGCTTCCCGGGGCAATCACCGGCCGCCGATCTCCGGCGCGGAGTTCGACCGCGCCGAGCTGCTGGCGATGGAAAAGGAGACGCTCGGCACCTACCTCTCTTCGCATCCCCTCTCCGAGGTGCGCGACGCGCTGCGCGCTCGCGTCGACTGCACGCTGGCGGAGCTCTCCGGCAAGGCCGACGGATCCTGGGTGACGGTGGGGGGGATCGTCATCGACTGCAAGAAGATCCGTACCAAGAGCGGCAACCAGATGATGTTCGCGACGCTCGATGACGTCGAAGGCCAGGTCGAGATGCTGGTCTTCAAGGCCGACCAGGCGGAGAGCGCCTCGGTGATCGCTCCCGACTCGATCGTCCTCGTCCGCGGCCGGATCGACCACAAGGAGCGCGGCGAGACAAAGCTGGTCGTGCAGGAGGCGGAGCGCTTCGAGCCCGACAGAGAAGAGATCTCCCGAGCAACCAGGGCGGCGAGCGCTCCGACGGAGCCGCTGAAGCTGACCATCGACGCCGCCAAGCTGAAGAGCCCGGGCTTCGTCGACCAGCTGAAGGAGGTCTTCGAGCATCACAAAGGGGAGGCGGATGTGCACCTGGCGATCCACGACGGCGACGGCGAGCCGATGGAGATAAAGCTCGGCGACGGCTACAAGGTCCGGCCGTCGAGTGGCTTGCGCGCCGAGCTCGGTCACATCCTCGGCTCGGAGGCGATGGCCGCTTGATCCCTCGCGCCCGCCATTGCCGGCGCCTACACTGATTCGGGATGGCTACCCGCCAGCGAGAGGAGAAGGCGGCAAGGGGGGGCGAGTGCCGCCAGTGCCGCTCGTTTTGCGACAAACTGATCGAGCCGCGCGGCTGCGTCGAGATGCGTTGTCGCTTCCTCTACAGCTACATCGACATGCTGACCGGAAACCAGTACGTCAGCTGCATGCAGGGCGTCTACGGGGCCGACATCGAATTGGGCGCCGTGCTCGAGCCCGGCGGCTTCGGCGGCGTCAAGATGACCGGCGATCCGCTGCCCCACTGTCACTTCGCGGTCGAGCGTGCTTATGAAGGCTCCGGCGACGCCTATGACTGCGTCAATCCCCGCTTCTTCGATTGCAGCGAGGAAGGCCGCGAGGGCCTGCGCGCATTTGATCTGCGCGAGATCTAGTCACTCACTAGCACGGGTGACGGTTACATGATTTCGTGTACCATCGAACCATGACTGAAACTTCCGCAGGGGCAGAGGCAGCGCAGATCGTCGCGGAGGCGACCGGAGGCGAAGGGGCGCTAGAGCAGGAGAGCGGCCCGAAGTTCACCCTCGAGCTCAACCAGGATCAGAAGGACATCAAGGAATGGGTGCACGGCTTCGCCGAAGGCGTGGTCCGTCCCGCCGCCGAGGAGTGGGACGAGCGCGAGGAGACGCCCTGGCCGGTGATCCAGGAGGCCGCCAAGATCGGCCTCTACGGCTTCGAGGCGCTCGGCCAGTTCTGGGCCGACGAGACCGGCCTGACGTTGCCGATCGCCAACGAGGAGCTCTTCTGGGGCGATGCCGGCATCGGCATGGCGATCATGGGCACGTCGCTTGCCGTCGCGGCGATCTTCGGCCAGGGGACTCCGGAGCAGATGGGCGAGTGGATTCCGCAGTGCTTCGGCACAGCGGACGACGTCAAGCTCGGCGCCTTCTGCGCCTCGGAGCCGGACGCCGGCTCCGACGTCTCCGCGATTCGCACCACTGCCAAGTACGACGAGGCCGCCGACGAGTGGGTCATCAATGGCCAGAAGGCCTGGGCTACCAACGGCGGCATCGCCAGCGTCCACGTCGTGATCGCATCGGTCGACCGCGAACTGGGCTCCCGTGGTCACGCGGCCTTCGTGATTCCCCCCGGGACCAAGGGATGCGAGCAGGGCGCCAAGGTCAAGAAGCACGGCCTGCGGGCCTCCCACACCGCCGACGTGCACCTCGATGACTGCCGCGTCCCGGGCGCCTGCCTGCTGGGAGGCAAAGAGAAGCTGGACGAGCGCCTCGCCCGGGTCCGCGAGGGCAAAAAGGCGAAGTCTCAGGCGGCGATGCAGACTTTCGAGGCGAGCCGCCCGACTGTCGGCGCCCAGGCTTTGGGCATCGCCCGCGCCGCCTACGAATACTCGCTCGAATACGCCAAAGAGCGCCGGCAATTCGGCAGGGCGATCGTCGAGAACCAGTCGATCGCCTTTGCCCTGGCCGACATGAAGCTGGAGATCGACGCCGCCCGGCTGCTGGTCTGGCGCGCCGCCTGGATGGGGCGCAATGGGCACAAGTTCGAGAACGCCGAGGGCTCGATGTCGAAGCTGAAGGCCGGCGAGGTCGCCGTCT
>CAZHZI010000012.1:0-28920 GCA_964536955.1 uncultured Conexibacteraceae bacterium | reverse complement strand
CAAGCGGGCGCATGCGGCGCGGGTGGCCGCGGCCCTATAGGGCTAGGCCCTTAGGCTCTCAGCTTCAGCAGTTGCGCTGCGAGACGCAAGGGTCGACCACTCTCAGATAGCGGCCCCAGTCGACGCCGGAGTCGATGTCGAAGAGGTAGGCGCCGCCATAGGTGCCCACCCCCCACTTCTTGCCCAGGGCGGCGTAGCGGCCCGACCGCCCGAGGGCGCGGTACTGGGTGTCGGACTCCGCCGCGAGGCCGAAGGAGTTGGGCCCGTTGGCGAAGGTGTCGCCGACGAAGAGCCCGTAGCGAGCCATCGCCTTGAGGATCGGCTTCCTCCAAGCCGGCACCGCGAGTACGTCGATCTGGGCGTCTGACATGTCGAGGTAGAAGTGGGCGCCCATCGGTGGCGCGCCCTCGTTGGAGGAGCCAAAGGAAGAGCAGGGGGCCGCGGTCGTGCCGGGGGCTGCGGGGTAGACCGAATAGCCGCCCGAGCACTTGACCGACATGAACAGGGCGTGGTTGATCGCGGTTCCGCTGGCGACCGCGGTTTCCCACTCCTCGGCGCGGATCATTCCGGCACTCAAGCCGAAGTGCGCGGCGGTCGCGTTGGAGCCGAGGCCGGAGGCGCCGCTCGTCCCCCAGCGGGTGCGCCCGCCGTGGGAGATCTTGATCGTCCCGCCGCCCAGTGGCAGGGGTTGTGTCTGGACCTGCCAGAAGTCGTACTCCCAGCCGTTTGTCTGGTCGATCACGACCATGTGGGCGTCGCCGCCGCTGGCGGGGCGGGCCGCGGCGGGGATCCGCACCGCGAGCCCGTCGATCGGACAGCTCGCCGTCCACATCGTGCAGCGGATCGTGTAGAGGGGGTCCTCGGCGCTGGCGTAGTAGACGGGATGCCCGTAGTCGGAGCGGTTGGTCTCGGGATGACCGACGATCAGGCCCTGGGGCTTGCCCCAGCTCGCCAGGCGGCTGACGATCGCGGCCGAGTCGCTCGCCAGGCGGGGGCTGGGGGGCAGCGGGCGGTTGAAGGGGCTGGCGTCGTTGTCATAGGGGCGCCAGCAGCCGGCAGGCCAGGTGAGAGAGGTGATCGATGTCAATAGACAGCTTGCCCCGGCGCCAGCCGTGAGCGCCCACGCGGCTGTCGCCGGACTCGGGTCGGCGTTGGCGACAGCATCCACCGCCCTGACCGAGAAGGTGTGTGGCCCAGGGCTCAGCCACGTGTAGGTCTTCGGACTCTGGCAGGCGACCCATCCGCCTGAATCCAATCGGCACTGAAAGCCGACCGGGCTCGCGGAGGCGGTGAAGTAGATGCTGGCGCTGGGAGCGATGAGCGTCCCGCTTGGTCCGGAGGCGATCGTCGTCTGGGGGGCCACCGTGTCGACGCTGAAGCTCCTCGTCTCCGGTGTGCGATCGATGTTCCCGGCGCGATCGATCGCGGCCACGGTGAACAGGTGCGAGCCCTGCCCCAGGTTCGAGTAGGACTTCGGCGAGGCGCATGGGGCGGACGCGCCGTCGAGGGAACAGCGAAAGGTCGAGTCCACCTTGCTGGACGCGAAGCCGAATGACGGCGACGAAGTGGCCACGGTGCCGGTCGGCCCGGAGATGATCCTGGTAGCCGGGGGAGAGGTATCGACCGCAAGCGCAGCTTGTGCCAGCGCAAGGAATATGGCGAAGGCAAGAGCCAGGGCAGCGCAAGCCCTTCGACGACGACGCCATCCTGGCCCCCGCCTCCCGAGAAAACCCGTGCCCTGAAGTCCCCACAGCACCTACCCGACGTTACCGAAACCTCCGAGTCTGTCAGGTCCGGCTGCGAGCCTTTAACAATTCCCCTGCGCCACGCAGGGATCGGCGACTTTCAGGTAGCGGCCCCAGTCGACGCCGGAGTCGATGTCGAAGAGGTAGGCGCCGTTATAGGTGCCCACCCCCCATTTCTTGCCCAGGGCGGCGTAGCGGCCCGGCTGCCCGAGGGCGCGGTACTGGGTGTCGGACTCCGCCGCGAGGCCGAAGGAGTTTGGCCCGTTGGCGAAGGTGTCGCCGACGTAGAGGCCGTAGTGAGCCATCGCCTTGAGGATCGGCTTCTTCCAAGCCGGCACCGCGAGTGCATCGATCTGGGCGTCTGACATGTCGAGGTAGAAGTGGGCGCCCATCGGTGGCGCACCCTCGTTGGACGTGCCAAACGAAGAGCAGGGGGCGGCGCTCGTGCCAGCGGCCGCGGGGTAGACCGAATAGCCGCCCGAGCACTTAACCGACATGAACAGGGCGTGGTTGATCGCGGTTCCGCTGGCGACTGCGGCCTCCCACTCCTCGGCGCGGATCACCCCCGCACTCAAGCCGAAGTGCGCGGCGGTCGCGTTGGAGCCGAGGCCGGTGGCGTTGCTCGTGCCCCAGCGGGTGCGCCCGCCGTGGGAGACGTCGATCGCCCCCCCAGCCCCGGGCAGGGGCTGAGTGTGGACCTGCCAGAAGTCGTACTCCCAGCCGTTTGCCTGGTCGATCACGACCATGTGGGCGTCGCCGCCGCTGGCGGGGCGAGCCGCGGCGGGGATCCGCACCGCGAGCCCGTCGATCGGACAGCTCGCCGTCCACATCGTGCAGCGGATCGTGTAGAGGGGGTCCTCGGCGCTGGCGTAGTAGACGGGATGCCCGTAGTCGGAGCGGTTGGTCTCGGGATGACCGACGATCAGGCCCTGGGGCTTGCCCCAGCTCGCCAGGCGGCTGACGATCGCGGCCGAGTCGCTCGCCAGGCGGGGGCTGGCGGGCAGCGGGCGGTTGAAGGGACTGGCGTCGCTGTAGGGGCGCCAGCAGCCGGCCGGCCAGCCGGAGGAGATGATCGGGTCCGAGCAGGGGGTGATGAGCGGGGGCGGCGGGGTTGGCTCGGGGATGGGAGGCGGCGGAAACTGCACCGTCCAGAGCCGCAAAGCCGGCGTCGGGTCCACGTTCCCGGCCACGTCGACGGCGGCGACGCTGAACGTGTGCGGCCCTTGGCCTAGTTGGTCATAGCGCATCGGGGATGAACATGCTGCGGCGGTTCCCGCGTCGAGCGAGCAGCGGAACTTCGACTTTCTCTCGCTCGATCTGAAGCCGAAAGACACCGAGGTGGAGGACCAGATCGCCGTCGGGCCGCTCGAAAGCGTCGACTCGGGCGCGCTGGTGTCGATCCTGACCATTGCGGTGGCTTTCTCGGCGGAGCGACTCTCCGCGGACTGCGGGGACGAGGAATCCTCGATCCCGATAGTGGTCAGGGGCACGAAGAGGCGACCCTTCCGAATCGCCAGACGGACGCGCCTCAGCCCATGTCGAACGGACGTGCGAGTGGCAACGATTGACACCCCGGTCACGGATCCGGGATCGACCCCTCGCACGTCGAACACGAGCGCTCCCCGCGTGACGGTCGTGGCGGGGAACCTCTCGACCTTTGCGGCAGCGGATGCAGTGAACGCCACCAGGGCGATCGGAATGAGGACAAGGGGGGCAATTCTTGCGAGGGGTCGCACTTGCAACCTGGTATCGACTCGCGCATACGGCCCTCAACTGGTCGAGAGAGGCGTGGACTTTCATTTGACCTCCGCGTCCAGGCTTCAGCGCAAAACGTGCCGAAGAGCGTCCAGCGCTTTGGTCAGATCCCGCTCGCCGATCGTCAACGGCGGCAGCAGACGCAATGTGCCGGGCTCGGGGGCATTGACGACCAGCCCGGCGACGAGGAGCTCGGCTGCGAGCCTCGGTGCGTCGAGCCCCTCCTTCAGCCCGACACCGAGCATCAGACCACGGCCACGAACCTCACGGACGCCATCGAGGGCCAGCAGCTCGGCAGAGAGCTTGGAGCCCAGCTCGCGCACCCGGCGCAGCAGGGCCGGGTCGTCGACGATCTCGAGCACCGCCAGGGCCGCCGCCGCAACGACAGCGCCACCGGCGAAGGTCGATCCGTGGTCGCCGGGCTCCAGGACCTCGCCGGCCTCCGGCGTCGTCATGCAGGCGCCGATGGGCATGCCCCCGCCAAGGGCCTTTGCGCTGGTAAGCACGTCCGGTCGAACCGGCGTTTGCTCGTAAGCCCAGAGGGAGCCGGTCCGCCCCATCCC
Source organism: uncultured Conexibacteraceae bacterium (assembly GCA_964536955.1). Classification (GTDB taxonomy): domain Bacteria; phylum Actinomycetota; class Thermoleophilia; order Solirubrobacterales; family 70-9; genus CAZHZI01. The sequence goes on along the minus strand of CAZHZI010000012.1, from coordinate 24,857 downwards.
GGTCTGGATCTCGTCGAGGATCAAGAGCGCGCCGACCTCGTCGCAGGCCTCTCGCGCGGCAAGCAGCACCTCGTCGGCGACGGGATAGACACCGCTCTCGCCCTGGATCGGCTCGACCAGCACCGCGGCGGTGCTCTCCCCGACGGCATCGCGCAACGCCTCTGCGTCGTTGAACGGCACCGCGCGGAAGCCGGGGAGCATCGGGCCGAGGTCGGGGTTGGCGGCAAGGGCCGGCGTCGCGGACAACGCCCCGTAGGTCCGGCCATGGAAGTCGCGCTCGAAGCTGACGATCTCCGGCGCCTCGGCGCCGCGCCGGTGGGCGTGCTTGCGGGCGATCTTGATCGCGCACTCGTTCGCCTCGGCGCCCGAGTTCGAGAAGAAGACACGTCCGCCGAGGCTGGACTCGGCCAGCCGCTCCGCCAGCCGAACCATCGGCTCGGTGTAGAAGAGGTTGGAGACATGCATCAGCCGCCCGGCCTGCTCGCGGATCGCCTCCACGACGGCGGGATGGCAGTGCCCTACCGAGCAGACCGAGATTCCGGCAAGGAAGTCAAGGTACTCCTTGCCCTCGGAGTCCCAGAGCAACGCCCCGTCCCCCGCCACGAACTCGACCGGCGCCCGCCGGTAGGTGCGCATCAGGTAGCGCTCCTCCACAGCTTGGAGGTCGGCCAGGCTCATGGCGTGAACATCGTGCCGATGCCGGCGTCGGTGAACAGCTCGAGCAGCAGGCTGTGGGGCTTGCGGCCGTCGATGATGTGCGCCGACTGGGCGCCTCCCTGGATCGCGTCGGCGCAAGCCTGGAGCTTGGGGCGCATGCCGCCTTGCACGCTGGACAGCTTTTTCTCGACCTCGAGCAGGGCCGCGTGCGAAATCAACGAGCCCGGGTCCGCAGGGTCGGCCAGCCACCCCTCGACGTCGGTGAGGAAGATCGCCTTGTAGGCCCCCAGGGCGGCGGCCACCTTGCCCGCGGCCTCGTCGGCGTTGACGTTGTAGGAGTTGCCCTCGCGGTCCGACGCGGAGGAGGCGATCACCGGGATGTAGTCGGCTGCGATGTGGTTGAGCACGTCGACGTCGACGTGCTCGATCGAGCCGACGAAGCCCACCTGGGCGGCGTTGGGAGCGGGCGCAACCTCGAAGAGCGAGCCGTCCTCCCCGGATAGGCCGACCGCCGGCTGGCCGTGGCGGTTGAGCCGTTGCACGATGTCGGAGTTGAGCTTGCCGAGCAGGACCATCTTCGCCACCTCGACGGTTTCGGCATCGGAGACCCGCAGGCCCTCGTGGAACTTGACCTCGAGGCCCAGGCGCTCCATGTAGCGGGTGATCTCCGGGCCGCCGCCATGGACGATCACCGGGTTGAGGCCGACGTACTTGAGCAGGACCACATCGGTGGCGAATGCCTCGCGCAGGCCCTCCTCGCGCATCGCCGCGCCGCCGTACTTGATGACGACCGTACGGCCGTGGAACTCCCTTATGTAGGGAAGCGCTTCGAGAAGGGTGTCGACGTTGGTGCTCACAGCTCGTTCCTCAGGTCGTGTACTCGGCGTTGATGCGAACGTACTCGTAGCCGAGGTCCGAGAAGTAGACGTGGGCGGCGTGGTCGCCGCGTCCCAGCCGGATGCCGATCTCCGCTTCGGCGGTTTCGCCGCCCAGTTCGGCTGCGTCGATCGCATCCGCGCCGATCTCCTCGAGGTCCTCGCCGGCGAGCGCCATCCCAGCTGCCTGGGCGATCCGGCCCCAGTTGGGGTCGCGGCCGAACAGCGCCGTCTTGACCAGGGACGAGTTGGCGATCGCCCGGCCTACGCGCTCCGCCTCCGCGGTGGAGGCGGCTTCCCGAACTTCGATCCGGCCGACCCGGGTCGCCCCCTCGCCGTCGGCGACGATCTCGATCGCGAGCTGGAGCAGGACCGCATCGAGCAGCCCCACCGGCAACGGCGCCCCGGCCGCGCCGGTCGCCTGCAGGAGCACGGTGTCGTTGGTGCTCATCTGGCCATCGACGGTGATCCGCTCGAAGGAGGCGTCGACGGCCCCGCGCAGGGCGGCATCGGGGTCGTTGACCACGGCGTCGGTCTGGACGAAGCAGAGCATCGTCGCGAAGGCCGGCTCGATCATCCCGGCGCCCTTCGCCTGGGCGGAGAGGGTGACGCCGCCGACCCGCAGGGTGCAGCGCTTCGGCCAGCGATCGGTGGTGACGATCGCGTCGGAGAAGGCGCCGCCCCCCGCCCCGGAAAGGGCGCCGGCCGCCTCGTCGATCCCAGTCAGGACGGCGTCGATCGGCAACGGCACCCCAATCGTGCCCGTTTCGGCGATGGCGACCGCCTCGGGCGCCAGGTCCAGCTTCTTCGCGGCCGTGTCGCACATCGCTACCGCGTCGGCGTACCCCTTCTCGCCGGTCTCGGCGTTGGCGTTGCCCGAGTTGACGACCGCGGCGCGGATCGAGTCCTGGCGGCAGCGACTCCGGCAGACGCGGACAGGGGCCGCGGCGGAGGCGTTGCGGGTCAGCAGGATCGAGGAGACGACCGTCTCGGCATCGCAGACGATCAGGCCGACGTCGGTCTTGCCGCCCCCCTTCAGCCCGCAGTGGGCCCCCCCGCCCCGGAAACCGGGGGCGAGCAGCGCCGGCTCGAGCTCCTCGATGCCATCGGGCGCCTCGACCCAACGAGACCGGAAAAAGCCACCCTTGCCGTCGTTCATTCGAGCCCCAGCCCTTCGTTCAGTCCCAGCATCAAGTTGAGGTTCTGCACCGCTTGACCGGCTGAGCCCTTCCAGAGGTTGTCGATCGCCGAGAAGGCCAGCACCCGGCCGCGCTCCTCAACCGTCACATAGACGTGGCACTCGTTGGTGTCGCGGACGTCGCGAAGGCCCGGCGGCCGGTCGACCGCGTGGACGAAGCGCTCGCCCGCGTAGCGCTCCTCGTACAGCGCCTTGGCGTCTTCCCTGGAAACCGGCTCGGTGAGCTGCACATAGCAACTCGTCAGCTCACCCTGATCGAGCGGCAGGAGATGCGGGACGAAGGTGACCGGCGTGGGGCTGCCGAGCGCCGCCAGCTCCTGCTCGATCTCCGGCCGGTGGCGGTGGCCCTCTGTCTTGTAGGGAAAGGCGTTCTCGTCCATCGTCACGTAGTGCATCGCGTCTCCCCCACCCCGCCCGGCGCCGGAGACGCCCTGCTTGGCGTCGATCACGACATCGGCGATCAGTCCCTTCTCGGCCAGTGGCGCCAGGGCCAGCACGCTTGCCGTCGGGTAGCAGCCGGGGGTCGCGACCAGCTCGGCTTGGCGCAGCTCGTCCCGGTACAACTCGGTCAGCCCGTAGACGGCGCCTTCCAGCAGCTCGGGCGCGCCGTGCTCGCCGTACCAGCGTTCATACGTGGGTAGGTCGCGCAGCCGGAAGTCGGCGGAGAGGTCGACGACCAGGACGCCAAGCCCACGCAGCGCGGCGACCGCCGGCGCCGAGGCGCCATGGGGGTAGGCGACGATCGCCGCGTCGACGTCCTCGATCCCGTCGAGGTCCAGTTCGGTCAGCTCCAGCGGCACCCGGTAACGCGGATAGAGGCGGTCGAGCCGCGTGCCCACGTGGCTGCGTGAGGTCACGGCGACCAGCTCCAGTCGCGGATGGCGCCAGACAATTTGAGCGGCAAGGGCCCCGGTGTAGCCTGAGGCGCCGGCCACCAGGACACGGGCGGCGGGATCGCCGTGGAGCGGTTGTGCTGACCGCTCAGCCACGCAGGAACCCGCCGATCTTTTCCAACTCAGCCTCGATCGATTCCCGCAGGCCGGCGACCTCTTCGTCCGTCAGCGTGCGGTCGGCGGCGCGGAACTCCAGCCGCAGCGCAAGGCTCTTGCGCTCCTCGGCGAGCTGCTCGCCCTCGTAGAGGTCGAACACCTCCGCGGCGCGCAGCAACTCGCCGCCGCCGGCCAGGATCGCGGCCCGGACCTCGGCGGCGGAGACGCCGGTGGGCACGACCACAGCCAGATCCCGGTAGACGGCCGGGAAGGTGGTGACGTCCTCAAAGGTCTCCTCGCCCGCCGTGGCGGCGCCGATCAGCGCCCCCAGCTCGACCTCGAAGGCGGCCGCCGCGTCCATGTCCCATTCCCGACAGACGAGGGGGTGGACCTCGCCGATCCAGCCCGCGGGACTGCCGCCAACGAGGACCGCCGCCGCGCGGCCGGGGTGCAGGAAGGGCTCGGGATCCGCTTCGAAGCCCAGCTCGACCCCGAGCTGTCCGCCAAGCGCCTCGAGCGCCCCCTTCAGCGCGAAGAAGTCGGCCCGCTGCTCGTCCCCCCGCCACGACCCGGAGGTCGACGGCCCGGCCGCGAGGGCGGCGAGATGGTGCGGCTCGGCGACCGGCGCGGGCCGCTCACCGACGAAGCGACCAGACAGCGAGCCCTCGCCGGCGCCGTCGGAGCGCAGGTACACCCGCCCCGACTCGAAGAGAGCTACGCCGATGGCGCCGCGAGCGAGATTGCCCCGAGCGACGTTCAACAGCGAGCCGAGCAAGGTCGTCCGCATCACGGACTGCTCCTCGGAGAGCGGGTTGGAGATGACGATTCCATCGGCCCGCGGATCGCCCCCCCGGATGCGCAACCGCCCGGCCTCGCCGGGGTCGGTGAAGCTCCAGCCGACTGCCTCGTCGAAGCCGAGGTCTCGCATGACGTCCTCGCCGCGCCTGCGCAGCCGCTGCTCGCGGGTCAGCCCCCCTACCTGGCCGGCGCCGGCCGGCAGCGTCGTCGGCAGGTGCTCGTCGAGGCCATGCACCCGGGCGACCTCTTCGATCAGGTCGACCTCGCGGGTGACGTCGTAGTGGCGGTCGGGCGGGACGGTCACGACCAGGTCCTCGCCTTCGGCTTCGACGCCGAAGCCGAGCCGATCCAGGTAGGCGACCTGGTCGGCCTGCTCTATATGCATCCCCAGCAGGCCCGCCACCCGCGCCCCACGCAACACGATCCGGGGCGGCGGTGGAACCTCGGCGGCGACGTCAATCGTGCCGGGCACCAGCTGCGCCCCGCACAGCTCGACGATCAGCCGCGAGGCGATCCTCTGCGCCCGCATGCAATGCTCGGGATGAAGCTGCTTCTCGAAGCGCGACGAGGCCTCGGAGCGCAGTCCGAGCATCCGCGAGGTGCGCAGGATGTTGGTCCCGTTCCAGTTGGCGACTTCGAGCAGAATCCGGGTGGTGCCCTCGGAGACCTCGCTGGCCTGGCCGCCCATGATCCCGGCGATGCCAGAGGGCCCGTCGCGATCGCAGACGAGAACCGTCCAGGCGTCGAACGTGTGCTCCACGTCGTCCAACGTGGTCATCCTCTCCCCTTCGGCGGCGGCCCGGATGGTCAGCCGCCCCTCGGGCACCTTGTCGAGGTCGAAGGCGTGCAGCGGCTGCGCGGTGAGCAGCATCACGTAGTTGGTGATGTCGACGACGTTGTCGATCGGCCGCTGACCGGCGGCCGTCAGCCGCGCCTGCAGCCAGGCGGGCGACGGGCCGATCGTCACGTCGGTGAAAACGCGGGCGGTGAAGCGCGGGCAGAGATCGGGCACCTCGACCTCGACCGAGGCATAGTCGTTGACCTCTCCCGGGCCGTCGCTGGGAGCGTCCTCGGTCCAGGGCTCCGGGCCAAGTGGCGCGGCCGAGATCGCATGGACCTCCCGCGCCACCCCGTAGACGCCAAAGCAGTCGACCCGGTTCGGGGTTACCTCCAGCTCCAGCACCGGCTCGGCCAGCGGCAGCACCTCGGCGAGCGGCGTCCCCGGCGCGACACCGTCGTCGAGCACGAGGATGCCGGCGGAGTCGCTCCCGACCTCCAGCTCCGTCGCCGAGAGGATCATCCCGTCCGACTCCACCCCACGCAGCTCTGCCCTGCCGAGCTTCTGCCCGCCGGGCATCGTCGCCCCCGGCAGCGCCACCGGGACGGTCTGGCCCGCGGCGACGTTCGGCGCCCCGCAGACGATCGTCCGCTCGCCTTCGCCGGTGTCGACCGTGCAGACGCTGAGCCGGTCGGCGTCGGGGTGCGGCTCGGTTGCCAGCACCTTGCCCGTGACGAAGCCCTCGGCCGAGGACGGCCCGACCGTCGTCACCCGCTCCACCTCGGTCCCGGTCATCGCCAGCCTCTCGGCCAGCTCTTCCGGCCCGATGCCCGGGTCGCAGTATTCGCGCAGCCAGGAGTAGGGGACTCTCATCGAAACTGCTCCGACATCCGCACGTCGTTGTCGAAGAAGCGCCGCAGGTCGGGGACGCCGTGGCGCAGCATCGCGATCCGCTCGACCCCCATCCCGAAGGCGAAGCCCTGCACCCGCTCGGCGTCGTAGCCGGCCGCCTCGACGAGGCCGAGCACGTTCGGGTCGACCATGCCGGCGCCGCCGACCTCGATCCAGCCGATCCCCTTGCAGAGGCTGCAGCGCTCGCCGCCGGCCAGCTTGCCGCTGCCCTCGCACTGGAAGCAGGAGACGTCGAACTCGACGCTCGGTTCGGTGAAGGGAAAGAAGTGCGGGCGCATCCGCGCCTCCCGCCCCTCGCCGAAGATCGCCCGCAGCATCTCCTGGAGGGTGCCTTGAAGGTCGGCGAGAGTGATCCCTTCCCCCACCGCCAGGCCCTCGACCTGGTGGAACATCGGGCTGTGGGTGGCGTCGGAGTCGCGCCGGTAGACCTTGCCCGGGGCGATCATGAAGATCGGCGGCGGCTGGGTCTCCATCGCCCTGACCTGCACCGGAGAGGTGTGGGTGCGCAGCAGCACGTCGGGATGCGACTGCAAGTAGAAGGTGTCCTGGAGCATCCGCGCCGGGTGGCCCGGAGGGTGATTGAGCGCGGTGAAGTTGTAGTAGTCATGCTCGATCTCCGGTCCCTCGATGACCCGGTAACCGAGGCCGATCATCACATCCTCTATCTGTCGCGTCGCGCGGGTGATCAGGTGGATGTGGCCGACCGGGCGAGCGGGGGCACCGGGCAGCGTGACGTCGATCCGGTCCTCCGTCAGCCGCGCCTCCAGCTCTGCGAAGTCGAGCTCGGCGGCACGCGATTCCAGCAGCGCCTCCAGCTCTTGGCGAGCGCGGTTGGCGCCGCCCCCGACCTTGCCCCGCTCCTCCTCGGAGAGATCGGAGATGCCGCGCAGGATGCCGGTCAGCTCGGATTTGCGGCCGAGGTAGCGGACCCGAAGCTCCTCCAGCTCGGCGCTGCTCGCGGCCGAGCCGATCGCCGAGCTCGCTTCACTCCTGATCGCCTCGATCCGCTCAAACATCGCCGGCCTCCGACATGGCGCGCGACGATATCCAGTTGCAGGCGATCGCCGCCGCGGCGGCGACGTTGAGGGACTCGGCGCCCCCGGGACGCAACGGGATCGTCACCTCGACGTCGCACCGATCGAGCACCTCGGCCGGCAGTCCCTGCCGCTCCGCGCCGAGGCAGAGGGTGGCAGCCGGCTGGAGCGCGTCGAGGCCCTCTCCGCCGTGGGCGACCAGCGCTGCCCGCGGGCTCGGGGTTTTCTCCACCTCGCCCCAGGCAAGCGGCAGGCCGAAAATCGATCCCATACTCGCCCGCACCGCCTTCGACGAGTACGGATCGGCGCAGTCCGGACCCAGAACCACCGTCCCTCCCCCCAGCGCGTGAGCGGTCCGCACGATCGCGCCGACGTTGCCGGGATCAGAGACCCCGTGCAGGTAGAGGCAGGGCTCCTCGATCCGCTCGGCGCGGCGCTGCGGCCAGACGGCGATCGCCCGCGTCCCGGAGCCCAGCGAGGACGCTTCCGCCAGCAGCTCCGGCGCGACCTCTTCGCCACCGAGCCCGCTGCCCGCGGCGGTCAGCAGGAAACGTGGCTCTGCGCCCGCGCCGACACCTGCTTCGACCAGGTCCTCGCCCTCGGTTACGAACAGCCTTTCGCGCTCGCGGTGCTTGCGGTCGCGCAGCTTGCGGACCAGCTTCAGCTTCTCGTTGTGGGAACTGGCGATCATCCGTGTTGTCTTCTTGTCTGGGGTTTCTTCTCCTGGAACGAAAACGGGCCACCAGATTGGCGGCCCGCCCGGGAAAGTGAGGTATCGAGACCCGGCTAGGCGGCCGCGCCCTCCCGGGCCAGCTCCACAAATCGGCGGAACGCATCGCGGTCGTTGACCGCGATGTCGGCGAGCATCTTGCGATTGACCTCGACGCCGGCCCGGCTGAGGCCGTGGATCAGCTCCGAGTAGCTCATGCCCTCCAGCCGCGCCGCGGCATTGATCCGGGTGATCCAGAGGCGGCGGAAATCCCGCTTGCGGTTTCGCCGATCGCGGTAGGCGTACATGCCCGACCGCTGCACCTGCTCTTTGGCAAACCGGTAGGAGGAGTGCTTGCGGCCGAAATAGCCTTTCGCCTCCTTCAGCACCTTGCGCCGCTTCTTGCGGGCATGGACTGAGCGCTTGACGCGGCTCACTTGCCGCCCCCAAGCAACGTACGCACCCGCTTCGTGTCGGCGGGGGCGATCTCAACCGGCCGCGCCATGCGCCGCTTCCGCTTCGGCGACTTTTTCTCGAGGATGTGGCTCGAGTAGGCCCGCCGCCCGCGCAGCTTGCCCTTGGCGGTCTTGCGGAACCGCTTCTTAGCGCCTGAATGTGTCTTCATCTTGGGCATCGGGACGCGTATTGAAGCAGACGCGCGGACGCCGTCTAGCGGCCACGCCTGAACAACTCCTTTGCTAACTCCGCTGCAGCGCTCGCCGGTCGAGCTTGCCGTTCGGCGTGCGGGGCAGCTCGTCGTGGACCACTACCCGCTTGGGGACCATGTGGTCCTCCAACTTTTCGGCGCAGAGCCGGCGCAAAGACGCAGGGTCAAGTGAATGGCCGGCCCTTGGCGTGACATGCGCGTGGACGGCTTCGCCGAGCAGGCGGTCGGGGACGCCTACGACCGCTGCTTCCCGGACGCCGGCATCCAGGTGGAGGACCTCCTCGATCTCTCGCGGGGGGACCTTCTCACCGCGAGACTTGATGATGTCGTCGCGCCGGCCCACAAAGAACAGGTATCCCTCCTCGTCGGCGCGGAAAAGGTCGTTGGTCTCCAGCACGCGCTCCCAGGGCCACCGTCCCTCCCGCAGGCGGGCCTCCGAGCCCTCCGGGTCGCGCCAGTAGCCCTGCATCACGTGCGGGCCCCGCACGATCAGCTCCCCGACCTCGCCGGGCGCTGCGACCACACCCTCGTCGTTCTCGACCCACGCCTCGGTGCCAGGAATCGGAATGCCTACCGAGGTGGGCCGCTTCTCGAGCTGGTCGGGAGGCAGATAGCAGACCCGGATGCACTCGGTCTGCCCGTACATCGAGTAGAAGCTCGCCGTAGGAAATGTCCGCCGCAGGTCAGCGACGGCGGCGCTCGGGATCGCCGCGCCGGCATTGGTTATGAACCGCAGGTGCGGAAACTCGCGCTCGGCCGGCCCGCTCAGCGAAAGCAGCACCTGAAAAACCGTCGGGACCCCCGGCAGGCCGGTGATCCCCTGCTCTTCCAGCAGTTGGACGAGCCGTCCCGGAAAAGCGAAGCCGGCTTCGATGACCAGCGTCGCCCCGACGCGTATGCAGGCCAGTAGATTGGAGAGTCCGTAGCCGAACGAGAGCTGCAGCACGCAGAGAACGCGGTCAGCTTCGCTCATCTCCAGGTACTCGACGATCGAGTCGGTCGCGAAGGTTAGGTTGCGGTGACTGAGCATCACTCCCTTGGCGCCGCCGGTCGAGCCGGAGGTGTGCATGATCGCCGCGAGGTCGGCGTCGAGTGAGCGAACCGACGCGCTCTCGTCGCGATGCTCGAAGCGCTCGATGCCGTCGACCACGGGCATCCCCCCCGCCTGCCCCGCCGCGTCTTGGGCCCTCTCCACCTGCTCCCTGTCGCAGAGGACGAGCGCCGGCTCGGTCCGCTCGAGCACCTGGGCGAGGCGGTCGCGCTTGGTAGTTGGGTTGAGTGGGGAGATCGCCGCGCCGGCCCGCAGCGTGCCCTGGATCGCGGCGACCGCCTCGACTCCGTTCGGCAGCATGATCGTGACCCGGTCCCCGCGCTCTACCCCCTGCTCGCGTAGGCCGGCGGCGACGCCGTTCGCTAGCTGGTCGAGCTCGGCATAGGAGACCGAGCGCTCGCCGCTGACGATCGCGATGGCCTCGGGATTGCGCTCGGCGGAGCGGCGCAGGTCTCCCGAGATCGTCGCCGTACTCAAGACGCGGTCCGCTTGCCCTCGACATAGCCGGCCATCGCCTCAATCGAGCCGAAGTTGTCCTCGGTGATGTCGACGTCCTCGACCGAAAGCCCGTACTTCGACTGGATCTCCTCCACCAGCTCGACGAAGCCGAGCGAGTCGATGATCCCCTTCGAAAGCAGATCGTCCTCGTCCTTGAGTTCGACTCCCGGGTGCATGTAGAGGAAGTTCTCTTCAACGAATGCGCGAATCGCACTCCGCACGTCGTCACCCGTTTCCTTTATGACATCTCCTAGTCGTTCCTTCAAGCGTTCGGTCTAGCCTTACCCGCGGTTCAGCTGTCTCGGGCGGATAGGCGTGGGCCCCATTCTTGTCGAAGGTGCGATGCCAGAGCTGCGCGGACAGGATCCCGACCAGGGCCATCCCCTCTCGCATCCCCGTCGCGCGGCCGGATCGGCAGCGACGCAAGAGGCCCTCGACCCGCTTCGCGTCCCAGAGGCCGGACTCGGCCAGCGCCGCCGTCGAGAGCGCGTCCTCGACCCACCCAGGGGCAGTGGGCCCGAAGAACGGCTCAACCTCGGGAGCGCGGTAGGGTTGCTTGCGGCGCGCCGCGATCCCGGCCGGCAGCACCTCGGCCGCCAGTTCGCGCAGCGCGACCTTGTCGCGCATCCCCTCGATCTGAAGCTTGCGCTCCGGAGGCAGGGACACCGAATGAGCGAAGACGCGGTGATCGAGGAACGGGTATCGGCTCTCGACCCCGTGCGCCATCGCGACGCGGTCGCCCTGTGAGGCCAGGAGGCAGGGCTCGAGCAGCGTTGTCAACTCGAGCCAGGCGGCACGCTCGAGGCTGCTCCAGTCCCCGAACGAGGCCGGCAGCTTGGCGCGAAGGTCCGCAAGCGAATCCTCGGCGCCGACCGCAGCAGCGACCTCCGGCGAGTAGAACGCCTTGACGGCGGCGGTTGCCTCGGCACGGGTCAGGTGAGAGCCGAGCTCGGGGTCCGAAGCCCCGGTCTCGACGAGGAATCGCTGCCAGGCCGGTCCGCGGCGCGCCGTGTTTGGGCCGAGATGGGAGTAGAGGCCCCCGAGCAACTCCAAGGCCCGCTCCGGCTCCCGCGCGTGGATCTCGCGGATCACCACCTCCTTGAAGAGGTCGTAGCCCCAGAAGAGCTCATCCGCCCCCTCTCCGGTGGCGACGACAGTGAGATCGTGGGCGCGAACCGCCTTGGCGAGCAGGAAGAGTGGGACCGGAGCGGTGCGAACCAGCGGCGTCTCGGTGTGCCAGATCACCTCTGGCAGCGCTTCGGCGATCTCGGCCGGCCCGGCCTCGACCACATGGTGGCTCGTGCCGATCGCGCGGGCGACCTCCTCCTGATGGGCACGCTCGTCGTACCGCGGGTCCTCGAAGGCAACCGAGAAGGTGCGAAGCTTGCCCTCTGTTTCGGCCTGGGCAAGAGCGGTGATCAGGCTCGAGTCAAGCCCGCCGGATAGATAGGTGCCAACCGGCACGTCGGCTCGCAGCCGCAGCCTGACGCTGTCTCGCATCAGCGCTTTCAGGCTCTCGGCCGGCTCGCTGCTCGCAGAGTAGTCGGGGCTCCACCAGCGCCGCTCCTCGATGATCCGTCCCCGCTCCCAGACGAGCAGGCCGCCGGGCACGACCTGGCGCACCTCGCGGAACGCTGTTCGCGGCGCCCGTGGGCCCCATAGGGTGAAGACGTCGTCGATCCCGGCGAGATCCGGAGCGGCACCCACCTCGCCGGAGGCGAAGAGCGCCTTAGCCTCGGAGCCGAAGACCAGAGAGCCGTCTTCTCGCAGCGAGTAGTGCAGCGGCCGCACGCCGAAACGGTCGCGAGCGAGAGTGAGCCGGCGCTCTCGCGGTTGCCACCAGGCCAGCGCGAACTGGCCGTTGAGCCGGTGCAGCGCCGCTGGGCCCTCCCTGTCGAGCAGCCGCAACACCACCTCGGTGTCGCAGGTGGTCGCGAACGACTCGCCGCCCAACCCGAGCTCGGCGCGCAGCTCGGTGTGGTTATAGACCTCGCCGTTGTAGACAAGGATGCTGCCGTCCGGCCCAGACTCGAACGGCTGCCAACCGTGCGACGGGTCGATGATGGAGAGGCGGGTCGAGACCAGGCCGCCGCCATGATCGAGGGCCAATCCGAACCCGTCCGGACCGCGATGGCGAATCGCCCTGGCCATTCTCAGCAGGGCCGCCTCGTCGACGGCCTCCTCGGCGCGGGGCCGGACGATTCCAGCCACTCCGCACATTCAGCCAGCTGACTCGATCAAAATCGCCGGAGCGTGCAGGTACTTCGTCGCGATCCGGCGGCGCTCGATTTCGCTGTAGGCCGCCTCGACCTCGGCCGGGTCGATCTCGACACGGGGGGCGAGCTCCTCGGCGGAGATGCCGCTGTCGAAACCCCAGACGAGCAGGTCCATCCGCTCATAGGGATGTCCGAAGTAGAACTCCTCCTGGCTCTGAGGAAGGCTGAACGTCTCCGTGGTCGGGGAGCGCCCAGCGATCCCCTCCGGCAGGCCAAGCTCGCGGGCCAAGGCGTAGACCTGGCTCTTGTAGAGGCCGGCGATCGGCTTGACGTCGGCGAGCCCGTCGCCGCCCTTGACGAAGAATCCCTGGTCGTATTCGAGCAGGTTGGGGGTGCCGGCCACGGCATAGCTGAGCTCGTCGGCATAGGTGTACTCAAGCAGCTTGCGGGTCCGCTGCTTCATGTTGGTCGCGGCCAGCACCTCGCGGTAGGCGTCTGGAGGCATGCGCCGCTGGTCGCGGCTCCCATCCGGGCGCTCGACGACGACCGAGAAGAAGACGATCCCTCCGGTCGGGGCTGAGCGCACCAGCTTGTGCTTCCAGTCCGGCTCGTAGTCGGAGAAGACTTTGCGGATCGCCTCGTCGCGGCGCCGATAGCAGCCAAGCGCCTCAAGCGCGTCGGAGATCGGCTCCTCGACGCTGGGGGCTCGGAGCATCTCGGCCAGTTCGAGGCCGAGATCCGAAGAGGAGTTACCGACGTCGCGCTCGGGCAGTCTCAGCAGCATCGTGTTTTCGGGACCGAGCGCACGCGCGCAGATCGCCGCAACCACACCCGAGTCGACTCCGCCGGAGACGGCGACCACCGCGCCCCGGCGCCCTAGCCGGCGCACCGCGGCAGCGGTTTCGGTTGCGAGGCGATCGACCGACGGCGCGGGACCGAAGGGAATCTCCAGCGACGCTCTCTCACCTGCTGTGTGGTCCATCACCCACCCCTCCGATCTCGATCTGCCATGCCCGCGCAAAGGGTAAGCTCGCCCGTCCATGGCGGAGATTCGCCCTCTTGCGCCCGCCGATTTGCCGGCGGTCCAGTCGCTCCTTCTGGCAAATCTTGCCGGCTGGCCGCACGACGAGAAGTTCCTCTCCTCGACACTGCTCGACCACCCCTGGGCGGACGACGAGATGACCTCACGAGTGGCGATCGACGAGCGCGGCGAGGTAATTGGCTTCGTCGGGGCGCAGGTGAAGCGGATGGTGGTGAACGATCGTCCGATACGGGGAGTCTGCTGCTCGCATTTGGTCCTGGATCGGGATCACCGCCTGGGTGCGGCCGGGGCTTTGCTTCTACGGCACCTGCTCTCAGGAGGGCAAGACCTTACCTGGACCGAGTCGGCGACCGACTTGGTGGTGCGCATGTGGCGAGCCTTCGGCGGCCACGTCGATCACGCGCGCGCCTGTGACTGGATGCTCGTGCTGCGGCCGGTTCGCTGGTCGGGCCGCGCCCTTGGGGCGATCGCTCGCAGACAGGAGTTGAATCGCCACGTCTTCCCAGTAGGCAGCATCCCGTTCCAAGCGCTGGGCCCTCGCTTCGCCCGGAGGGCGTTTCCGGTCCTCCCCGAGGGCATCCTCGGGGAGGACGCGACGTCGGCCGAGATCGTCGAGTGCCTGCCGTCCGTGGCCCGGACCGTGCGCCTACGGGTCGCCTACGACGAGGCGCATCTGAGCGCTCTCTTTGAGCAGATCGAGTCGAACGTCGGCGCGCTGGTGCGCCGCATCGTGCGCCGGAGGGGCCATCCGATCGGGTGGTACGCCTACCAACCGGCAGCAGGGGGGGCAAGCCGCGTTCTCAACATCTCCGCCGACCCGAGAGAGGCGGGCATAGTGCTCGGGGAGCTGGTCGCCCACGCCCGCGCACAGGGGGTGTCCGTGATCGCCGGACGGGTTGAGCCGCACCTGCACGAGGCGCTCTCCTACCGCCTCCCCAGCCTGGGCTTCGCTCGTCAACCGGTCCTTCACGCCAAGGACCCCGAGCTGCGGGCCATGCTGGCGAGCAAAGCCTCACTTCTGACCCGACTCGACAGTGAGTGGTTCGTGCCGTGAGCCGAGTACGACTCCTCTACGTGATCGGCACTCGTCCGAACTTCGTCAAGACGGCGCCGGTCGTCTCGACACTGCGTGAGCGGCTCCCCGACTCCGCTCACACGATCGTCCACACCGGCCAACACTACGACCGGCTTTTGTCGGAGATCTTCCTCGAGGAGCTCGGCGTGCCCGCTCCTGACCACATGCTTGAGGTCGGCTCCGGAAGCCATGCCCAGCAGACGGCGCGGGTGATGGAGCGCCTCGAACCGATCCTGATCGAGGAGCTGCCGGACCTTGTTCTCGTCCCTGGCGACGTCAACTCAACCCTGGCCGCGGCACTGACCGCCGCGAAGCTGCAGATCCCCATCGCTCACATCGAGTCGGGATTGCGCAGCTTCGACCGGACCATGCCAGAAGAGCTCAATCGGATCGTCGCCGACCAGCTTTCTCAGCTGCTCTTCGTGCACTCCGACGAGGCGATCGAGAACCTGCGGGCAGAGGGCGTCTCCGACGAGCGCATGCACTTCGTCGGCAACACGATGATCGACACGCTGGTCGCGCTGGAGGACCGCTTCCGTGCCGCCGGCAGCGCCGCGCGGCTGGGGGTGGCGCCAGGCGAGTTCGCGCTCGTCACCCTGCACCGGCCGGCGCTGGTCGACGGTCCGCTGCTGGCGGAGACGGTCCGTCAACTGGCCGCGCTCGCTCGTGAGATGCCCGTCGTCTTCCCAGTCCACCCTCGCACCCGCAAGATGATGGAAGAGATCGAGTTCGATCACCCGGGCCTTCTGTTCAGCGAGCCGCTGGGATATCTGGACTTCCTTTCGCTGCTGGCCGACGCCGGCGCCGTGCTCACCGACTCCGGCGGCATCCAGGAGGAGACGACCTACCTCGGCATACCCTGCTTCACGCTGCGCGACAACACCGAGCGGCCGGTGACGATCCGCGCCGGCACCAACACGCTGCTGGGGCTCGATCCCGCCGCGATCGCCGGCATCCCGGCGGCGCTCGCCGAGAGGCCCCCAGAGCGGCCCGAGCCTCCTCCGCTTTGGGACGGCCACGCCGCCGAGCGAATCGCTGACGTGATCGCCGAAACCTAGGCTTCGGCGGCGTCCTCACCCGGCTGCGCCTCGACGACATCGCCGGCCGGCTGCTCCTCGTCGTGCCCCTTCGCGGCGTCTTTGCCCGGGGCGAGCAGCATGCTCATGTTGCGGCCCTCCTGCAGTGGCTCGGACTCGATCACGGCCAGCCCGTCGAGATCCTCGAAGAGCCGCTGCAACAGCGCCCTGCCTCGCTCCGGGTGCGCCTGCTCCCGGCCGCGGAACATGATCGTGATCTTGACCTTGTCCTGGTGGCGCAGGAAGCGCTCGACGTGGCCCTTCTTGGTCTCGTAGTCGTGGTTGGCGATCTTCGGCCGCAGCTTGATCTCTCGGATGTTGACCTGTTGCTGATGCTTGCGGGCGGCCTTCAGCTTCTGCTCCTGCTCGTACTTGTATTTCGAATAGTCGAGCAGGCGGGTCACCGGAGGCTTCGAGTTGGGGGCGACCTCGACCAGATCGAGGTCGGCATCCTGAGCGCGTTTCAGCGCATCGTCGATCTCGAGGATGCCCAGCTGCTCCCCGTCGGCGCCGATCAGGCGAACTTTCGGGACGCGGATCCGCTCGTTGATCCGCGTCGTGTCGCGCTCTGGTGGGCGCCGATCGAACCTGCGCGGAACCGGCACTATCGAAGAGAGGGAGGGAGCTTCAAGCGGACGAGAGGTAGGCGCGTTGACACGTGGGCGCTCAAGGGGTGGAGCGCGGAAGGTTTGGCGTGCCGATGATCAAGTGGCCGGAGTATAGAGGCCCGGCCACGGTTGGCAAGAGAGCCGAACGCTCACGATCCCCCGCCCTCCGCCTGCACACCCTCCCCGAACTCGGCAATCGGCATCGTCCCCAACTCCCCCTCGGCATGTGAGCGGGGCGCGACGGCGCCGTCCGCCTCCTCACGATCGCCGACCACCAGCATGTACGGGTAGTGGCCAAGCTCGGCGTCGCGGATCTTCTTGCCGACCGACTCCGAGCGCTCGTCGACCGTGACCCGCACCCCGGCGTCGCGCAGCTCCGCCGCCACCCGCCTCGCGTACTCGGCGTGACGGTCGGCGACCGGCAGGACGATCGCCTGCACCGGCGCCAGCCAGACCGGGAATCGGCCGGCGTAGTGCTCGATCAGGATGCCCGCAAACCGCTCCATCGAACCGAGCAGGGCGCGATGGATCATCACCGGGCGACGCTGCACGTCATCGGCGTCGGTGTAGGTGAGGTCGAAGCGCTCTGGCATGAAGAAGTCGACCTGACAGGTGCCGCACTGCCAGGAGCGACCCAGCGCGTCGGTTACGTGGAAGTCGATCTTCGGGCCGTAGAAAGCCCCATCGCCGGGATTGAGCCGGTACTCCCGGCCCTGGCTCTCCAGCGCCTTTCGCAAGGCGTCCTCGGCCTGCTCCCACTGCTCTGCCGTGCCGATCGACTTCTCGGGCCGGGTCGAGAGCTCCACTCGAACGTCGTCGAAGCCGAAACGCTCGTAGAGCTCGTCGATCGCCTGGCAGATGTCGGTCACCTCGTCGACGATCTGCTCCGCCATGCAGTAGATGTGGGCGTCGTCCTGGGTGAAGGCCCGCACGCGCAGCAGCCCGTGCAGGACTCCCTCTCGCTCGGCACGGGAGACCTGGCCGAACTCGGCGATGCGCAGCGGCAGCTCGCGGTAGGAGTGGCGCTTGGCGCCGAAGACGAGACAGGCGCCGGGACAGTTCATCGGCCGGATCGCGTACCGGCGCTCACCGGACTCGGTGAAGTACATGTTCTCGCGGTAGTTGTCCCAGTGCCCGGACCGGTGCCAGAGATCGACGTCCATCACATGCGGCGTCTTGATCTCGTCGTAGCCGCGCTTGCGCAGCTGCTTCTGCACTTCCGCCTCGATCAGGCGCAGCAGCGTCGTCCCGTTGGAGAGCCAGAAGGGCATCCCCGGCGCCTCCTCGCGCAACATGAACAGGCCAAGCTGAGGGCCGAGGCGGCGGTGGTCGCGTGCCTTGGCCTGCTCGATCCGCTCCAGATGGGCCTCGAGATCCTTCTTGGAGAAGAAGGCGGTGCCGTAGATGCGGGTCAGCATCTGGCGGCTCTCGTCGCCGCGCCAGTAGGCGCCGGCCACGGAACTCAGCTTGATCGCCTTGATCCGGCCGGTCGAGGGGCCGTGGGGGCCGCGACAGAGGTCCTCGAAGGGACCGTTGCGGTAGAGGGAGACGGTGTCGACGCCCTCATCGCGGACCAAATCCTCGATCAGCTCCACCTTGTAGTCCTGGCTCTGGGAACGAAAGATCTCGATTGCCTCCTCAGGGGTGACCTCGCGACGCTCGAAGGGCTCGTCGGCGGCTAGGTGAGAGTGCATCGCCGCCTCGATCCGCTCCAGATCGGCGTCGGTGACCACGGCGTCGGGCGGGAACTCGAAGTCGTAGTAGAAGCCCGACTCGATTGGAGGGCCGATGCTCACCTTCGTCCCCGGATAGAGCTCCGTCACCGCCGTGGCCATCACGTGGGCGGCGTCGTGGCGGATCAGCTCCAGCGCCTCGGGATCGCGGTCGGTGAGGATCACGATCTTCGCGCCGTCAGCGAGAGGAGCGCTGAGGTCGCGCAGTTCGCCGTCTACACGGATGGCCAGCGCCGCCTTCGCCAGGCCTGGCCCGATCGCCCCCGCCGCGTCGGCGCCGCTAACCCCATCCGTCAGCTCGAGCTTCGTCCCGTCGGGCAGCTCGACGGCGATGCCGGCCACCTTTCCAGGGCTTTTATGAAGGCGGGACACGAGGCGGTCCATGCTATCCGGGCCGTGACGGTCCCTGCCGCGCCTGGCGGACCGCGATCAGGGGGCAGCCCGAGCTACCGCGAACCGGCCCTACCCGCTCCCAGAGAAGGTAGGGCTCGACGGCACGGCGAAAGCGCAGCCCGTCGAACGGCGGATCGCTTGGCGATCCCTGGGCGAGCACGAAGCGGACGCCGGGTGGCGGGGCCCCCTCCCTCCCACCATCGACCTCGATGCAGACCCGTCCCCCGCGCAGCTCCCAGGCGAGGTAGGGCGTGCCGTGCTCGTCCGAGAGGAAGTCGCGGGGAGCGAGCACGAGTGTCGAGCTCGATGCAAGGGTCGGCCGCAGCTCGGTCAGCTCGGGCGAGTAGGAGGCCGGGCCCACTGGGGCGTTGGCGAGCGCCAGCAGCGCGCAACCACCGGCTGCGAGCATGTAGGCGAAGCCAGCGAGCGGCGCGATCGCGCTGACGTCCCTGCCCCGCGCCGGCCCCTCGCGATTCAGCAGAGGGAGCAGGATGGTCACAGTGGCCAACGGCGCGATCATCCCAATCGCCTTGGCGGCCGTGTAGGGGGTACCACCGAGGCGAGCGGCGGCGTAGACGACGAGAGCCGCCGCCAGCGCCGAGGCGAGCGCGGCCTCCCGCCGACGAACGCACTGGACGCAGCCGTAGGCCAGCAGGCCGAGCGCGAAGGCGATCCCAAGGTAGTAGACGGGAGCAGGGATCGCCCCGTCGCCCGGCGCGAGCCGGAAGTCGCCCGAAGGCCAGATCCCGAGAGCCTCGAAGGGTGAAATCTGACCGAACAGGTTGCCGAGCCCCGGACCATTGGGGTCGAAGGTCTCGAACCGCTGGAAGTCGATCAGGCGGCCGAGCTCGGGGGCGATCAGGGCGACGAAGGTCAGGACAGCAAGGAGTGTGGGCCGCCAGGCTGCGGGTCCTGTCAGCGCCCAGATGACGGCGGTGGCGGCGATCCAGATCAGGCCGGGGAAGCTGTAGACGTAGACCGAGCCGACGGCGATCAGGGCTGCGGGGACCATACGCAGCGGGGCTCCGCGCCAGTTCGGAAGGTCTCGGAGCGACAGCGCGAAGGCGAGGACGAAGAGGGCCTGGATCGTCTCCTTGAAGGCGCCCTGCGCCAAGTAGGAGGCGATGAGGTACGGAATACCGACCAGCAGGGCGCCCGCGGCCCGCCGGAGCGGGGACAGGCCCTCGAAGGCAGCGAGGGCGGTCAGAGAGGCGAGGACGGGGATCGCGATCGTCAGGCCGCTGAAGGCCGGGACCAGGCCGACGCCGATGCCGTCATGGAGGGTGACGGCGATTGCGTGTGGCCCGAGTGGGTAGCCCTGGTGGAGGAGCTGAGACCCTGCGCCATCAGTGAGACGGTCGGCCGTCAGGAGGTGCTGCGACATGTCGGGGTTGAAGCCGCTGCCGAGGATGCCGAAGCGTCCCTCGGCGATAAAGGGAAGCGAAGCGGCGGCGAGGGCGAGCAGGGCGACGGGCACCCCGACTTGGAGCGCCGCGGGAGCGCGGTTGAGTCGGCCGCGTAGCAAGGCTACGGAGGCAATCGCAAGGATCAGAACTGTGAGCGCCGATGTTCCCCCTCCTCCCGGCAACCGCACCGTCCCCCAGCAGATCGTGCAGAGCAGCGCCAGACCGACCGCCGGCGAGAGCCAAGACCACTCGCGATGCCCGCATAGCGCGATAGCGGCCTGCCCGAGCAGCGGTGTCGCCACGCAGATCGCCAGTGCCGACGCGTAGGTCGTGATCATCGCGGGCGATACTCCCTATCGACGCGCGATCAGGCGCCCGGACTGGCGAAGGAGGTTCCCCCCGTGCGCAAGAAGGATCCGAACGTCACCCATCCCCGGCACGAGCTGGCGATAGCGAACGGGCAGCAGCCGCGTAAAGATCGCCGCGCCCGCCAGCCCACCGATCGAGTAGGCCACGGTGGAAGCCACCGCGGCCCCGAGACCACCGTGGGAGGGGATCAGAGCGAAGTCCAGCAACACCATCGAACCGAAGCAGACCCCTACCGCGAGCGTCTCTCGTAGCGGCCGGCCGCGCGCGACCAGGGCGTTTCCGAACAGCTTCAGAGCAACGACCCCGAACGTCCCGAGCACCAGGATGCGCAGTTGGGGGACGGCGTCGGCGAACTCCTCGCCGAAGACCCCGGTGACCAGCAGCGGTGCCGCTGCGGCCATGACCGCGGCCATCATGACGGTCACGATCACCGTGGCCCGGAAGCTCGCCGCGGCGCTCTTGCCGGCGCGGTCTTCCGGGGCACGTACGAGGTCTGCCCGCTGGACGTACATCAGTGCGGTCGGCAGGAAGAAGAGCGTCTCTGCCCAGGCAACCGCGACGCTGTATATGCCCAGCTCCCGCGTCCCGCCGATGGCGCCGAGGATCCACTGATCGAGACGATAGTTTCCGAGCGTCATCAGGCCGCTCGGATGAGCCTTCACGCCGAACGAGGCCAGCTCTCGAGCCATGCCGCGCCGTGGACGGTCGAACCCGGACAGGCGGTGCCTGGTGTGCCAGTAGAGGAGGATCGTCGCGAGCGTCTGACCACCGACCCAGGCGGCGAGCGCAGAGCCCACGGTCAGCACTCCCACGATCGCGAACGCTCCGTTGATCAGGACGTTGCCGGTCGGCGTTACGAGAGCGATCAAGTTGTTCTCGCGAAAGTGGTGATGGGCTAGCAGGAGCTGCTGCAGATGGGCGCTGAGCGCCATGATCGGCACCGAGCAGAACGCAAGCACGCGCAGCTCGACGCTCGTGCCCGCGGCGAGATCGGTGAGGACGACCATGGCCACGAAGACGAGGCTCGCGGTGAGACCGCCAAGCAGACCGGAGAACCTGACGGCGGCGCCCGCGAGTGCCCCCGTTTCGTGCGGGTTGGCCGCAGCTCGGTTAATCAGGGCTTGCGGCACTCCCAGGGTCGAGACCTGCGAGGTGAGGTAGGCGGTGGTCATCAGGAACGCGACCTCGCCCCGTCCGCTCGGTCCCAGGAACCGGGCGACGATGAGGACGCTGATGAACGAGAGGATGGCGACGGCGATGTTCGTCCCGAAGGTCGCCAGGACGGAGGAGGCCGAGGCCGCCCGCTCCTTCGGGGCTTGCGGTTGGGTGTTCCTAGAGGTCGCCAACCCGAGCAGTCTTCCTGAGCCGGAGAGCAAGCGGCGGCGCCCCCTGCTCTGAGCACCGGCCTCCTATGGGCGTTACTGGGCTCGAACCAGTGACCTCCAGCTTGTCGAGCTGGCGCTCTCCCAACTGAGCTAAACGCCCGGGACATCTGAATCTAGCAGCGGGCGCCGAGGGCGGGTGCCGGCGGGAAAACCCTGGATCGCGAGGAAGGGCTGAGCCCTGGGAAACCGCTCAAGTGCCTCGCTGCAAGAGCCGATGCAATGGGTGCAACTTCTTCGCGAACGCAGTGTTTATCTATTTAGAGTCGCACGGGCGGCGCGGAGAAACTTCAAAGCTTGAGGACCGACGAGCCAGGGACGCGTATCTCTCTGGTGGCACGTCCTTCGGAACCAAGGGGGCCCCTAACGGGGCCCTTTTCCGTGCCGGAGGCGAAACCCGCGGCCGATCAAGGCGCCTACCGGAGTCGAACCGGTGTAAACGGCTTTGCAGGCCGCTGCGTAGCCACTCCGCCAAGGCGCCGAACGGCCGAAGCGTAGCGCCGAATCGAGGCCTGCGGAGGTAGGTGTTCCCCCTAGGCGAGCCTCGCCCTGCGGATCAGCTCGGCGCCGACTGCCACCGCGATCGCAACGACGCCGGCTGCGAGGATCGGCTTCCAGAGGCTCTCCTCGAAGGCGGACCCGCCGAAGTAGCCGAGGGAGGCCACGTATGAGGCCCAGATGGCGCCCGCGACGGCGTCGACCGCGAAGAACCGTGGCCAGGGCATCTCCAGAGTCCCGGCGGAGAACGCCGTCGCCGTTCTTCCGCCGGGGATGAACCGCGCGGCGAGGATGATCACGGTGCCCCGCTCGCCGAGCTGCCTCCGTGCCCATTCAACTCGCCTCCGCGCTCGTGCCGAGGAGAAGAACCGCCGTTCGACCCGTCGGCCGATCAACGCTCCGAGGCCGTAGGACAGGTTGTCTCCGAGCACGCTCCCAGCAATCGCCGCCAGCACGACCAGGACGAGGCTCATCTCGCCGTCAGCCGCCAGCACTCCGGCGGTGATCACCACGGTCTCACTGGGGGCTAGGGGGAGCAGCGAGTCGAGTCGAGCCCTACCGCGGCGACGATCGCCGGGTAAGCCCGCCAAGAGCCACCGACGGCCTGCTCGAGCCATTCGAATGCCGCGACCGCCTGGGGCAGATCCACC
Source organism: uncultured Conexibacteraceae bacterium (assembly GCA_964536955.1). Lineage (GTDB taxonomy): Bacteria > Actinomycetota > Thermoleophilia > Solirubrobacterales > 70-9 > CAZHZI01. Next base: position 2,243 of record CAZHZI010000012.1, on the reverse strand, counting down.
ATCACTTCCTACCCGGTTGCGACTAATCCACAAGCGGCTGAAGGGATTCGAACCCACGTTCTCCTCCCCTTGCCGAACCGAAAGATCCAGTTCTCCGTTGACATCCAGCCCAACGAGTGAGCCGGCCAGAAGGAGGAGAGAAACCGAAGAACCGAGGCCCCGTCTGATTCGCCCTTTTTCTTGTGGCCCCGTCTACTTCTCGAACTTCGCGGCCTCCTCCGAGCCGCCGGTCACGTTGCCGGCCGAGTAGGAGTGGGCGCCGGCGCCCGCCAGGGCGCCGGCGTCGACGATCAGGTATTCCTCGCGCTGCGGGCGGCCGGCGAAGTAGTTCTCGAGGATCTCGCGAGTGCCGGCGGCGTAGCGCGCCTGGGCGGAGAGGCTGGAGCCGGAGACGTGCGGGGTCATCCCGTGGTGGGGCATCGTGCGCCAGGGATGGTCGCGGGGGGCGGGCTGGGGAAACCAGACGTCGCCGGCGTAGCCCGCCAGCTGTCCCGACTCGCACGCGGTCGCGACCGCCTCGCGGTCGCAGATCTTGCCGCGGGCGGTGTTGATCAGGTAGGCGCCACGCTTCATCCGGGCGATCATCGCCGCGTCGAAGAGCCCTTCGGTCTCGGGGTGCAGCGGGCAGTTGATCGTCACCACGTCGCAGACCTCGACCAGCGACTCGACCGTCTCGTGGTGGGTGGCCCCGAGTTCGCGCTCGACCTCAGCCTGCAGCCGGTAGCGGTCCATGTAGTGCAGGCCGACGTCGAAGGGCTGCAGGCGGCGCAGCACGCCGAGGCCGATCCGCCCGGCGGCGACGGTGCCGACCTGCATTCCCTCGAGGTCGTAGGAGCGGGCGACCGCGTCGGCGATGTTCCAGCCGCCGTCGAGGACGATCTGGTGGGAGGGGATGTAGTTGCGGACGAGGCCGAGGATCATCATCACCACGTGCTCGGCGACCGAGATCGAGTTGCAGTAGGTGACCTCGGCGACGGTGATGCCGGCGTCCATCGCCGCCTGCAGGTCGACGTGGTCGGAGCCGATCCCGGCGGTCACCGCGAGTTTGAGGTTGGGCGCCTTGGCAATCCGCTCGGCGGTCAGGTAGGCGGGCCAGAAGGGCTGGGAGATCACCACCTCGGCGTCGGCGAGGTGACGCTCGAACTCGGAGTCGGGGCCGTCCTTGTCGGAGGTGACGATCAGCTCGTGGCCTTGGGCCTCGAGATATGGGCGCAGGCCGAGCTCGCCGGAGACGCAGCCGAGCAGCTCGCCCGGGGTGAAGTCGATCGCCTCGGGGGTCGGCGTGGTCTGCCCGTCGGGATAGCGCTGGATCTCGGGGGTGCCGTCGCGGGCGTACTCCTCCGGGTAGCCGTCGACCGGGTCGTCGTAGAGGACGCAGATAACCTTGGCCATATCTAGCCTCTCCGGCCGGGTCACGGCCGTGGAAGACGCCTCAGGGTCGGAGTGAGCGGGAGGACCGGCGTGCGCTTGCGCGCTCCCGCGGAGGGCAGCGACGTGACCACGGCCGGATCGGTGCGCGTCTTCTCAGCGTGCTCGAGCACGGTGACTAGGTCGCGCCGCGACGACAGGAGCATCGGCTTAGAGAAGACCCGCCGCGCCTGGCCGCCGCACCGTTCGCAGGTGATCGACTCCGGCGCGGTGCCGAGCGGGAACCTCACCTCGAGCAACACCCCGTCGCTGTCGCATCGGTACTCGTACGTCGTCACTAGAACCTCCTTTCGCCGCTCCGCGGAGATGCCGGGTGGCCCGCCCATCGGGGCCACCCGCGGCTCAGTTCGCCGAGCTCGGCACCTGCATGCCCTGTTTGACCTTGTGCGGTTTGGCGCTCGACGGAGCGACGTCGAAGTCGAATATCGCCCTGGGGATATACACCGTCGCGCACGAGTTCGGGATGTCAACCACGCCTGAGAACCGGCCCTCGATCGGCGCCGAGCCCAGGATCATGTAGGCCTGGATGTCGGTGTAGCCGAACGTCATCAGGTAATCGATGGCGTGGTGACAGGCACGTTCGTAGGACAGCTGCGAGTTGAGGTAGTGCTGTTTGCCGTCCAGATCGACCGACACGCCCGAGAAGGCGATCCACTCCGAGTACTGTGGGTCGCGGATGCCGGGCATGAAGATCGCGTTCTCCGAGACGCCGAACGTCTCCATGCCGCCCTTGATCAGGTCGACGTGCAGGTCCATGTACCCGCCCATCTCGATCGCGCCGCAGAACGTGATCTCGCCGTCGCCCTGCGAGAAGT
>CAZHZI010000011.1:0-28985 GCA_964536955.1 uncultured Conexibacteraceae bacterium | reverse complement strand
GCTGAGGTTTCCTCGACGGGGGTGGGAATCCTCCCTATGGGGCTAGGCCCTTAGCGCCTGAATGCCTCCCCAAACGCGCTATGCGAAGAGCGGCGAGGTCAACATCGCCTACCAGGTCATCGGCGACGGCCCGCTCGACCTCGTCTTCGTGCCGGGCTTCGTCTCGCACCTGGACCTGCAATGGGCGGAGCCGCGAATCGCCCGCTTCCTCGAAAAGCTGGCCTCCTTCTCGCGGCTGATCCTGTTCGACAAGCGCGGCACGGGGCTATCTGACCCGGTCGCCGCCCCGGCGCCGCTGGAGGATCGCATGGACGACGTGCGCGCGGTGATGGACGCCGCCGGCTCGGAGCGCGCCGCGCTGTTCGGGCTCTCAGAGGGCGGGCCGATGAGCGTCCTCTTCGCAGCCACCTATCCCGAGCGCACACGCGCCCTGATCCTCTGCGGCACCTTTCCCACCGGAATCCTCGACCCCGATGAGAACCCCGGCGGGCAGCGTTGGGTAGACGCTATCCAGCGCGCCCGCGCTGCGGCTGAGCATTGGGGCGAGGGGCGCGTGCTCGGGCTGTTGGCCCCCAGCGCCGACAGCGAGCGCGATCGGATCGGGCGCGGCGTGTTCGAGCGCTCGGGCGCCAGCCCACAGATGGCACAAACGGTGCTCGACATGGTTGTAGAAACCGACGTCAGGGACCTGCTGCCGAACGTCCGTGTGCCAACGCTGGTTCTCCACCGCGCCGAAGAGTCCGTCCCCGTCGAGTGCGCGCACTACATGGCCGAGCACATCCCGGGCGCGCGGCTGGTCGTGCTACCCGGGATGGACCACATCCCCTTCTACGGCGACGCCGATGGTTATGCCGAGGAGATCGAGGAGTTCCTCACCGGCGCCCGCCACGCGCCCCCGTCCGATCGCATCCTCACAACGGTGATGTTCACGGACATCGTCGCTTCCACGGAGCGAGCCGCGGCGCTCGGTGACGCGCGCTGGCGCGAGCTGTTGGGTCGCCACGACGAGCTGATGCGCGCCGAGCTCGAGCGCCACCGCGGCCGCGAGGTGAAGACGATGGGCGACGGCTTCCTCGCCACCTTCGACGGCCCGGCGCGCGGGATTCGCTGTGCTCGGGCGATCGCAGAGGAGGTGCGAGCTCTTGACATCGAGCTGCGGGCGGGCCTGCACACCGGTGAGTGCGAGGTCATCGGCGAGGACATAGGCGGCATGGCCGTCAACATCGGCGCGCGGATCGGTGCGCTCGCCGGCGCCAACGAGGTGATCGTCTCGAGCACCGTGAAGGACCTCGTCGTCGGGTCGGGCATCTCGTTTGGGGACCGAGGCACGAAAGAGCTAAAGGGCGTGCCCGGCGAATGGCATCTGTTCGCCGTGGAGGAGGTCGAGGCGCCAGCGAGCAACCGGCTCGCGCCAGACGCACGCAAGCGCCGTCTCTCCGATCGGACAGCCAGCGGTGCGGCAAGGAGAGCGCCGAGGCTCGTGCAGCGAGTGATCGGCTGGCGTGCTGACGCCTAGGAAGCGGTCGAGTTTGGCGCACACTTTCAGCATTCCCCCTTGACATCGCAATGCAGGGAAGCCATTTCTTGCCACGAATTCGGGGTTCGAGAGTCGTCCGGCTAGCTCCACTGTCAGAAGTCCCTGCTAGTCGGGGGCTTCTGTTTTTCAGGGCTTCTCCAACCGCCCCTGATTTCACGCGCGGATTAGCGGTGATTTCGGGTTATTCCGCCTCGCTTTTCAGCGGCGGCGGAGCTACGTTCGCCAGCGCCAAGACATAAGTAGGCCCCAGCGGCGCGCAAACGCCTCTGCGGCAGCGTCCTTAGGGCTTCTTGCCGGTTTCGTGTTCCGGGGAGGCTTCTTCGGCGCCAGCCGCCTGCGTGGCCGCGTTCCCGTGCGCGCGCGTTTCGGGCGCGGCGGGGCTGGCCGGGGACGATGAGGATCCCTTTTCGGCGCTGGGATTCGATGGCTGGGCGGGATGGGCTGGCTTCGACGAGTTTTGCGCAGGGTGACTCTGGGTCCCGGCGGATGATCCGTGGTTGGCGGCTTTGTGGCCAGCCGTCGTCTGCTGTCCGTGCGCGGAAGCGCTGGGGAGCTGCTTTTCGTGTCCCTTGCCGTGGGGGTGGGCGACGGAGTTGCTTTGGGAGGCGGGGACCGGGGCGGCTTCGGCGTTCGTCTTGCCGCCGCCGGAGGTCGCCACCTTCCCGGCGCCGGGTTTCGCGGTCTGGGAGGCACCGAGGTGGCTGGCGCCTTTTGCCCCTGCGGCCGACCCCGCCGTGGCGTTGATCGTGGCCGAGTCCGAACGGGTCGGCTGCGTTTCCGCCGAACCGGCACCCGCCTGCTGCTCCGCCCGAGTCGCCTGCGAACCGCCACCACCCGGCAACCCGACATCGATCAAGCCGCCCCGGTCTGCCGCACCGACGCCGATCGCAGCCACAACCGCCGCAGTCGCCGCACCTTTGAGCGCAACCGAGGCGCCGAGCGATTTGGCCGCTCCGCCACCGAGCACGGTCGCGAGGCCGCCGCCCGCGGCGCCGTGGCCACCGAGCAGACTCTGCAGCAGCCCCGCCGCAGCGACCGCCGGCAGCGGCGAGAGCATGGCGAGATCTCGCTCGCGGCCCCCGATTTCCTCGCGAAAGCCGCGGCAGCTCGCGCAGGTGCGCAGATGAGCGCGCAGGTCGCGGCGCCGGGTGACGCGGCCGTCGCCGTCGGATAGCGCCTTGGTCACCGTCTCGCAGCTCATCTCCCGTCCCTCATCCATCTGTCGCAGGCTCAGCCGCGCCTCGTAGAGGGTTTGGCGGGCGACTGCGGGGGAGGTGCCGAGCGCGGTGCCGATCTCGGCGAAGTCGAGGCCCGCCAACTCGCGCATGACCAGGACGCCGCGCTGGCGCTCGGGCAGCTCGTCGAGGTCGGAGATCAGCCGCCGCAGCCGCTCTCTCGACGCCGCCTCCTCGGCCAGGCCAGACCCCGCTGCCGCAAGCTCGGGGTCGAGCTGGCGCGTCTCGCGGCGACGGCGCAGCAGCTCGATCGACTCGTTGTGGGCGATCCGGTATAGCCACGGCTTCAGCTGGATCCGCCGCTCCTCGCCCGGCAGCGCCCCCAGCACCTTGACCATCGTGTTCTGCAGGGCGTCCTGAGCATCCTGGGAGTCGCCGACGATCGCCAGGCAGTAGCGGTACAGATTCTGGTGGTAGCGGCGAAAGATCGCCGTGAAGGCACGCTTGTCTCCCGTGGCGGCTCGCTGCGCGAGGCGGTCGTCGGAGAGCACGCGAGTGATCCCCGAACCCGAACCTAGCCCGCTCGCCACCGCTGCTTCGCTCATTTCTCGCTGTGCCCATCGGGTGCCATCCGTTCAAGGGTAGGGGTGTTCATCCCCTAAACGGGTGATGGGGCAGCGTTGTCAGCGCTTATCCAAGTAGGTCCTGACAACGCCCAATGGGATGACGCCAGCAAGCAAGCCGCGACGCACCCCGGGTCGAGCGCGACATCCATCGTCAGCCGAATGGAAGTACGCGGTCTGCGCACGGCCAAGAAGTTCTGCAGCCGGGATGACTGGTTCCGCTCAAGGGACAGCGGACGCGTGAGAGGGCGGAGAGCGTTCTGGCGGCCCGGCGTGTTCGGGGGCAGGAGAGCCTTCCGGCGGCCCGGCGGACGCCGGTGGACCGGTCGCGTGGGGCGGGTTGGCAACGGACGGCGGTTCGCTTCCTGGACTGACTGGCGGTGGAGAGGGCGCGCCGACGGGTGGCGCAGCGGGGGGAGTCTGCCCTTGGTGGGTCGGCGCGGCGCTCGGCGGCGCCGGGGTCGAGACAGCCGGTTGCAGGACGATTCCGGCCTCGGAGCTGTTTGGTTCATGGCCCGGTTCAGCCCCGGGCTGACCAGCATCGAACGCCCTGGGCGAGGTGGAGGCCGGGTCGGAGAATGCTTCGGTTTGGGGTCGGCCTTCCGAGCGTGCCGAATTCGACTTGGGATCTTGCACATCGTGGGCCCGCTGGGGACTCTCCAGCGGGCTCAACTCGGAAGCACCCGCGACGAGCAGGGCGAGCCATGCGAGCGCGACGGCGCTGCTAAGCGCCAGCGTGCGCAGCGGCGTCGCCCGTGGCAATACATCGGGCACCCGTGGGAGCTCTGCGGACCGTAGCCGGACGGCAATGTCCGCGAACTTTGCCGTCGCCAAGACCCCGACGAGGAGAGCGGAGGTAATGCCAATTAGCGTTAGCGGGATAACCGTCGCTGAGACTGCGGACGGGGCGTTCCCGAGCCCGGCCGCCGCGATCCCCAGGTAGACGAGGCGCAGGGAGAGGTCGATGGCGGCGACCATCACCGTGGCCTGCGCGAACTGGCGACCAATCATCGCCCAGTCGCCGGCACGGCTCCCGCCCCTAAAGGTCTGCAGTAGCTGGCGAAAGGGGGCCAGGAGCGCGGAGAAGATGAAGAACAGACCGCCGAGCCCAAGCCCCGGCAGACCCGCCGACACGTCAGTGGCCCTTCTCGTAGACGAGCAGGGAACGCCCCGCGATGAGCTCGTCCCAAAGTGCTCTGAGCATGAAGGCGCCGTTGACGATGCGTAGAACGAAGAAGCTCGGCAGCGAAGCCAAGGCGCGTCGAACCTCCCCTCGTTCGGCCGCCTGCCAGAGAACCGGCACCATCACCACCGGCGCGTCGATCAAGTAGGCCAGGAGGATCAGCGGATCAATCGCGATGGCCAGGATGGGAATTAGGACCAGGTAGGCAAGAGAAGCCAGGACTGCATCCCAAAAGGCAACGGCGACGATGGACCGCAGGTAGCCGAGCCTAAGCAGCGAACGCCGATGCAGGCGAACGTTCTGGATGAAACCGTGCGACCAGCGCCGCAGCTGCGTGCTCATGAAACCGAAGTTGTGAGGCTCGATCGGATAGGAGAGCGCTGCAGGAAGGAAGCGGACCTTCTTCCCGGCCTCGTAGATCGTCCAGGTCAGGTCCATGTCCTCGGCCATCGTCCTGGTCGACCAACCACCCAGGGCGCGTAGCTCCTCGGTCCGGTAGATCGAGAAACAGCCTGAGGAGATCAGCGGCTTGCCGTATTGGTCCTGGACCCGCTTGAAGAAGCTGAAAGCCAGCAGGTACTCGACGTAGCGTCCGCGCTCCCAGAGGGTCCGAACATAGCGGGGAAGGACGGAGCCGCAGGCAGCGGTCACATTCGAGTCGGCGAAGGCGGGCATGAGTAGCTCGATTGCGTCGGGGGCGAGCGTCGTATCGGCATCAAGCGCCATCACCATCTCGGTCCTCACGCTCTCCAGGGCGAAGCTTTGTGCGCCGGCCTTTGAACCGGTGTTCTGCGGGGGGCGAAGGACCCGGACGCCGAGCGCTGAAGCGATCTCCGCAGTCGCGTCCGTAGAGCAGTCATCGATGGCGATGATCTCGTGGGGGACGATGGTCTGCTGTTGCAACGAGCGGATCGAATCAGCAATCGAATCTGCCTCGTTATAGGCAGGAATCATCACCGTCAAGTCCATTGTCTCGTTCGACTTCATAGATAGCTGCGCAAATGCCCTCAGGGGTGCAACGCCGCAAGCCGAACAAAGTCAGGGCCATCTTGGCCGTAGGAGTGCCGAGGCGGTCTGACCTGGCTCACGCTCGGCAGCGGGCTTATCGTCCTCGCCGTCTCCGACGGCGTCTATTTGCTCCAGTCGGCGCAGGGAACGAGCTGGCCGACGAGGCGCTCGAATCGCGGCAGAACAATTGGGCCACCAACCGTCAGGGGCGGGGGCCGAAAGCCAGCTTCGGGAGCTACTCCCCTAGCTTGACGCTTACCTTGGTCCCCGGTGCCAGCAGCTTGCCTGGCTTGGGGCTCTGCTTGATCACCTTGGCGGATTTGGTCTTCTTGCCCTTGACTTTGCCGAGCTTGCAGCCGGCCTTCTTCAGCTTTTTACGGTTGACCCGGAGCGAGTGGCCCTTCAGCTTCGGGACGAGGCAGGCGGGGGCGCCGGTTGGCGGCGCTGTCAACGCGGGTGGCGGCACCATCGACGTGACGTTGCCCGGATACACGGCGGCAAACCGCGCCTGACTATGCTCGCTTTCGTGGATCGCATTCAGGAGGTCGGCGGTTCGAATCCGCCTAGCTCCATTGAAGAAGCCCTGCACGTTGGGGGCTTCTGCATTTCTGGCCTTCTCGAACCGCCCCTGAAATGCGCTCCATTTCAGGCACGAGTGCCTGGCCTGGCACCGAAGCCAGAGACGCGATGCAACCAGAAACGGTACTGCCGATGCCCTAGCGGGGCAGCATCGGGGCCGGCTTCGGTGCCCTACCGAGAGGAGAGCGCCGTGCCCGGCGCCACGATCGCCATCAACAGCGAGCAGCGCGAGGGGCTCTACGAACTGGTCCGCAACCACCCCGGCTCCGTAGGCGACCTCTTCGACGCGCTGGAGCGCGACAAGGATCTCGCCACGGCCGAGCGGCCCGCCGCGCTACGTGGCAGTCCACCGCCTCCCAAAACGAGGAACGGCTCTCAGCTCGCCACCTCGCCCACTTGCCGCCGGTGCAGCAACCCGTAGATGAGCGACGGAAGGCACCAGTTAGTGGTGGTGTTCACCGCCGCTACCACGAGCAAAGGCACAGCGAGGACCCAGGCGACCGTCGGCACGCCGGCCCAGAATGCGACGGCGATCGCTGCGATCCACGGCGTTGCCATCTGGCAGGCGAAGCGGCGCGGCGCCGGGGTGGGCGGCACGCTCGGCCCGCCAAGCAGCGGCCGGAGAGCCGCGTCGTAGACGTAGTCGAATGGGTGCTTGGCGGTGACGAAGCCCCCGACCCCAGCAGTAGCCGCCATCGCCAGCAGCAATGCGGGCGAAGCGAGGGCGGTGCCGAGGGCGATCCCAGTAAGGCAAAGGACCGGCGAGAAGCGGAGGCCAAGCCAGAGGCTCCGCCGCTCGCCCTCGCTGAGGCTGCCGTAGCCCTGCATGGTCAGGCAGCCGCGGGACCAGCTTGCGAAGCGTTCGATCACCTCGATTCCTCCTGACGGCGACGGGCAAGCAAGGAGATGCTGACGACGCCGTATTTGCGGGTCGCGTTGTCGGCCCGATCGGAGATGAAGCGATAGCGGTCGTTTTCGCACAGCTCGAGGATCTCGAAGCCGGCGCCCTCGATCGTCTCCCGATAGAGGTCCCGCTGCATCGCACCGCCGATGCACGCCGCCCACAGGGAGGCGTCGCATGTGACGCCTTCGGGAAGCTGCCTGGCGCTGACGATGTCGGCGATTGCGAGTCGCCCACCCGGCCGCAGCGCCGCCGCGGCGGCCGCGAAGACGGCGGCCTTGTCGGGCGAGAGATTGATGACGCCGTTGGAGATCACGCAGTCGATGGAGCCGGGCTCGACCGGAGGCTCCTCGATCTGGCCTTCGCGGAACTCGACGTTGGCGATGCCGGCATCCTCGGCGATGCCGGTGGCCTTGGTCAACTGCTCGGCGGTCATGTCGATGCCGATCACGCTGCCGGCCGCCCCCGCGGCAAGCGCGGCCAGGAAGGAGTCGGTTCCCGAGCCGCTGCCGAGGTCGAGCACGACCTCGCCGGGCGCAACAGCCGCCAGGTCGAGGAAGTAGCCGACGCCCGCGAAGGAGTCGATCGCCGCCGCCGGGATGCGGTCGAGCCCGGCGACCGGATAGCCGAGCCGTTCGGCCAGCGGTCGCCCGGTCTCGAAGTGGAAGTCGTGATCGGGATGCAGGGCAACCTCCTGGTACATGCCCTTGACGCGCTCGGTGAGGTCGGCAGTATCGAGCTGTCGTTCAGTGGCCGTCATACGCGCCGCCATCAGTAGCTAAAGACGGTTGCATCGCCGTCGCCGATCCATTCCCAGAGCGGGGTCGCTCCCGCCAACCGGGCTTTCTCGATGAGGGACCCCTCGTCGAGGCCCCGCGCCGTAAAGCAGATCGGGCAGACGAGCAACTCGCCGCCGCCATCGAGGAACTGCTCGAACAACCGGCTGACGGGAGGCGCTCCCGCCGACTCGACGGCCTCTGCGTAGCCGGGCAGTCCCAGCCGTACCGCCTCCTTGGTCGCGAAGAGGGCGACCGGCCTCCCCTGCCCGAGCGCCGCCGTCGCGACGAGAAATGCGACCGTCACACGGTCGGCGTCCTCGTGGCCGGTGGCCAGGTTGATCACTACCTTGCCGGGTTGATCTGCCATCTCATCTCCTTTGAGTCGGTTTCTGTGGGCTAATGCGGACTGGGGTGCGCCAGTCGCCATTCGGGCCAGCCGTCCTCCAGACGGCGCGCCGTACGGCCGGCGTCGTTGAGCCGGCGCACCGCCTCGTGCGAGTAGGCGCAGAAGGGCCCGCGGCAGTAGGCGACGACCTCGCGGTCGGCCGGAAGCTCGGCCAGCCGGCGCTCCAGCTCGGCAAGCGGGATCGAGCGCGCTCCCTCGATGTGGCCTGCGGCGAACTCCTCCTGCGGCCGCACGTCGACCAATACGACGTCGCCCTTCGTGAGTCGCTCCAACAGATCCTCGCGCCCGATCGTCTCGACGTCTTCGCCGAGGTAGTCGTGCGCGGCGCGCTCGACCTCGGCGAGTTGCGCCGCCGAGGCATCGCGCAGGGCCAGCCAGAGGCGCAGCGCCTCCTCCCCTGCCAGCGCGTAGCGGACACGCGTGCCTTCGCGGGTGCGCGTGACCATCCCGGCCGCGTGGAGCGCCTGCAAGTGCTGAGAGGTGTTGGCCGTCGATTGCCCACTCTCTCGCGCAATGTCCTCGACGCTGCGCGGCGCCTGCGCCAGCAGGTCGAGCAGCTCGAGCCGGCGCGGGCTGGCGAACGCCTTGCCCATCAGCGCGATCGCCTCGAACAGGGCCCGCTTTGCGTTGCTGGATGCCATGTTTTGATATTCAATAGAACTCTTGATAGCTTGTCAAGCCCCACCCTGAACGATTGGAGGTCCACGTGTTCTTCCGACAGCTCCTCAACGACGAAACGGCGTGCGCCTCCTACCTGTTGGGCTGCAAGAGCCGCGGCGAGATGGCGGTCGTCGACCCCCATGCCGACCTGGTCGAGACTTACGTCGAGCTGGCGAAAGCTCAGGGTGCGCGGGTCTCCGTGGTGCTTGAGACGCACGTGCAGGCCGATCACTTCTCGGGCATGGCGGCGCTCGTCGAGCGCGGTGGCGCGACCGCCTGCATGCCGGCCGGCGCCGAGGTCGAGTTCGACCACCAGGCGCTCGCCGACGGAGACGTGGTGAAGGTGGGCAACACCGAACTCGAGGCGATCGCCACGCCAGGGCACGCCGCCGCCCACCACGCATACCTGGTCACCGATCACGCGCGAGCCGACGACCCTTGGATGGTGCTGAGCGGCGATGCGCTGCTGGTCGGCGATGCTGGACGGCCGGACCTGCACGCCCACGGGGATCGCACCGCCGAGGAGATGGCGCGGACGCTCTATCGCTCGCTGACCGAGCGACTGCTCTCCCTTCCCGATGACCTGCTGCTCTACCCAGCCCACTACTCGGGCTCGGTCTGCGGCCGGGGCCTCTCCGGCAATCCTGCCTCCACGGTCGGCTTCGAGCGCCGCCACAACACCGCCCTGCAGTTCTCCTCCGAGGACGAGTTCGTCGCGGCGCTGACCAAGGACATCCTGCCGGCCCCGGGGCAACAGGCCGCGATCGTCGCCGCCAACCGCTCGGGCCGCCCGCTGATCAGCAACACCTAGAGCGAGCCGATGTCCGCTCCGCAGGTGCAACTCGGGCTGCGCGAGAACGTCGCGCAGTTCTCACTGCTGGTCGCCGTCACCGCCTTCGTCGGCGCGATGGTCGGCCTGGAGCGCTCGACGCTGCCGCTGATCGGGCGCGATGACTTCGACCTCACCTCCAGCGTCGCGGTGCTCTCGTTCATCATCGCCTTCGGGCTGGTCAAGGCTCTGACCAACCTCTTCGCTGGAGCGCTGGCGCAGCGGGTCGGACGACGCCGAATGCTGATCGCGGGGTGGGCGGCGGCGCTGCCGGTACCGCTGCTGATCGCCACGGCGCCGAGCTGGGCCTGGATCGTCGCCGCCAACGTCCTGCTCGGCGTCAACCAGGGCCTTGCATGGTCAATGACCGTGGTGATGAAGATCGACCTCGTCGGCCCGAAGCGCCGAGGCTTTGCGCTGGGGCTAAACGAGGCCGCCGGCTACGGCGGAGTCGCCTTGGCGGCGGGGCTGAGCGGCTGGCTCGCGGCCGAGTTCGCGGCACGCGACGTCGTTGTCGTCGCCGGGGCAGTGATCGCGCTGGCGGCGTTTCTGCTCAGCGTGCTGTTCGTCCGCGACACGAGCACGCATGTTGCCCTGGAGCAGACGCACCACCCGGACGCCGACGGCAATCCGCCTCGGCTGCGGGAGGCATTCGCGCAAGCGAGCTACCGCGTGCCGGCGCTGCGTTCCTCCTCGCAGGCGGGCCTCGTCAACAACCTCAACGACGGCTTGGCCTGGGGACTGGTGCCGCTATTCCTGGCCGCTCATGGCGCCGGGGTCGCTGAGGTCGGACTGGTCGCCGCGGTCTATCCCGGCGTCTGGAGCGTCGCGCAGATCGCCACCGGATACTGGTCGGACAGGGTCGGGCGCAAGCCGCTGATCGTGGCCGGCATGTTCGTTCAGGCGGGAGCGCTTGTGGTGCTTGCGCTCAGCAACGGCGCTATCCCCGTCGCCGCCGGGGCCGCTGCCCTGCTTGGCCTCGGGACCGCGTTGGTCTATCCGACGCTGATCGCCGCGATCTCCGATGCCGTCTCCCCAGTAGCCCGTGCGCCGGTGGTCGGTGTGTATCGGTTCTGGCGCGACATGGGCTACGCGCTCGGCGCCCTGATCGCGGGTGCCACGGCCGATGCGCTTGGCTACGGCGGCGCGATCGCGCTCGTCGCCGGGCTGACCGCCGCGTCGGGGCTCTGGGTGCTTATCGACATGCCGCGCATCCTGAACGGGGTCGATCGGTCGCCGCCCGATCAAGCAGATACGCCACCGAACACCGCGGAGGATGATCCGCAGGTCACCGCGAGCGGCGGCTAGGGGCGCCGCGCCACACCGAGGATGTGCGGCCGGGCGAAGCGTGCCGCCGGGCGACTGGCATCGACGAAAGACTGTTGCCTCAGCCTGGCGGGGGGTGTACGGTCGGACCAGAGTTAAATCCAATCGAAGGAGACTTATGGCAGCCGCTGAAGTCAAGAACTTCGACTCCCCCGACGAGGTCCGCCCGTTCGAGGGGAAGGGCCAGGCGAAGATGGTGCAGCTCGCCGGTCACACCGTCGGCAAGGGGACGTTCGAGCCCGGGTGGAAGTGGTCGGAGAACGTGAAGCCGATCGCGGGCACCGAGTCCTGCCAGGTTGCCCATTTCGGTTACGTGCTGTCGGGCACGATGAGGATCTTCATGGACGACGGCTCCGAGGTCGAGGTCGTCGCCGGCGACGTGCTCGCGATCCCGCCGGGCCACGACGCCGAAGTGCCGGGCAACGAGCCATGCGTGATGGTCGACTTCGGCGAGATCGGCGACTACGCCAAGCGAGCCTGACCATTTGACTTCCAGCCGCTCGGAGTCGGGAGTTGAATTCCAGCTGGAGCAGCTCGACGAGGCGCCGGGGCTGCCCTGGCGGCGCCGTCGGCCTCCACGTCGCGGACGTCGCGGCCGATCTCCGCCGCGATCAGCTCCGGCGGGGACTCGTCCTCGGCGAGACGATGCCCGTAGTGGCGCAGAACCTGCATACGGCCGGAGTTTCAGTGGGGAGCGAGTTATGAACTATCGGCTCGCCTACGCGCTCGGGTTCCATCCCTGGGAGGACCTCGCCGAGCATCCGCTTCGCCGAAACGCTCCTGGAGCTGGTGGCCCGCGATGAGGACGGGTCTGGGCCTCCCCACGGCAGGGTGCTCGATATCGGGACCGGCAGCGCGATGTGGGGCATCAGGCTCGCCGGGCGGGGCTGGGAGGTGACCGGGATCGACATCGTCGAGAGGCACTGCGCCGCGCCCGCGAACGGGTCGGGGAGGTTGGCGTCGACGTGCGTCTCATACGAGGCGATGTGACGGCGTTGCAGGAAGCGGGCGTCGGCTTCGGCTTCCGTCTGCTGGTGGACACCGGCACCTTCCACGGTCTTACCGACACCCAGCGGGAGGCGATGGGCAGGGAGGTCAACGCCGTCGCCGCCCCAGACGCCGCCGTGATCCTCGATTGCTTCGCTCCCCGGCGCAGGGGGCCGCTGCTTTTGCGTTGCTAGCGGCCCACAACCGAGTCGCTCTCGCACGCTACAGACGACGCCGGGGCGCGCTATGGACGGGGTCGAGAGTCCTCGGCTAGCTCCATGCGCGAAGCCCCTGCACGTGAGGCTGCCGCGCGGTTAGCGCGACAGCCTCTAATCGGCTGCTTTTCGTAGTTATTGCAGATCCAGCTTCCTGGATCGCACCCAGGAGGTCGCCGGTTCGAGTCCGGCTAGCTCCATCGCAAGGTTGCTTGCTTCCGATGGTCCGTGTTAATAGGGTGGAATCGAGTGACAGAGCTGGATCGCTGTCACAACGTTCATCGGTGGAGGGGAGAAATGGATCTAACGACTCGCGAGTCCTGGGCTCTGATCCACGGCCTCGTCTTGGGCGGCGGCTTTCTGATCGCCTTTGCGGGAGGCCTCGCCGGCCTCTACAGCCTCAAGCCAGACCTCGTGACCGAGGCCGGGCTGGCGGAGCGGACGCGCAGGCTGGTGGCCGGCACTACGGCAATGGCCGCGCTCGCCTGGGTGACGGTGATCACCGGTACCTGGGTTGTCTACCCGTGGTACCGGGAAGACAACCCCGCCGCCGCCAAGTCGAAACTGCTGGCCGATCCCAACACCGCCGACTGGCACGAATTCGGCATGGAGTGGAAGGAGCACATCGCCTGGATCGCGCCGATGCTCGCCACCGCCACCGCGTTCATCGTCCTCTACTACCGCAAGGATCTAATCCGGAACCAGACGGCGCGCAAGATCGCGATGGGGTTGTTCATCGCCGCCTTCGCGGTGGCTGCCATCGCCGGCATCCTTGGCGCGCTGATCACCAAGAGCGCGTCCGTCTAGCAGAAGGGACTGGTCAAAATGGAGACACCACAAACTCCTCCCACCGCCGCGGTACCGCAGGCGGCGGCCGCGGCGATGAAGCCAAACGGTCCGGTGGCGGCGGTGATGCTCGCAGCCGGTATCGGCACGCTCGTCCTCGGCATTCTCACCACGCTCGCCGAGGCCAAGGCGGGTATCGCCGAATTCCTCGAACTCAGCGAACGCGTCGGGCCGCTCTCCGGGAAGACGGTCTTCGCCGTGATCGCCTTCGTGGTCAGCTGGGGCGGCCTGCACATGGCGCTTCGCGACCGCGAGGTCGAGTGGCGGCCGGTGACCATCGCGCTGATGGCACTCGTCGCCATCGGCCTGGTCCTCACCTTCCCGCCGTTCTTCCAGCTGTTCAAAAGCGACTGACGACAATCTCCGGACCTGGCCGTCGTAAGGCGGCTCATGGCTTCAAATCTCGCCCTCCCGGAGGGCTCGACGGACCTTCTGAAGAAATGCAGGGTTCGAAAGTCGTCCGGCTAGCTCCATCTCTGGTTGGTTGCTTGGCCTCGGTTACGAGCCGGGTCTGGTTCAGCGCGCGGAACTCACCCCCGCGAGGGTGTCCCGAAGGCTCGCGGCCTCCGACCTCGCTGCAGCGAGGTCTTCGGACCCGAAGGCCACGCTGTCACGCAGCTCCACCAGGTGCGTGTCGATGCGGACGAGATCGGCGCTGTCGAGCGTGTCGTCGAACCGGTCCCGAATCCACTCCAAGGTTGCGACATCCCCTCTGACCCCGCCGACGTGATCTGCCGCCACGTCGACGAGAATCTGGCGGGCCCAGAGCTCGAAGCGGGCGAAGTCGATCTCGGTCGGCGGTCGGTGGCGCAGCTTGAGGTCGAGCGTCGACTGGGCGGCGTCGATAACCGCGTTACCCGCCTGCGCCTGATCGCGAGCGTCGATGCCGGCGGTGAGCTCATCGAGGGCTCGGCTCATCTCGTTCGCGAGCCGGGGCGGAATCTGGCCGCGACGGTAGGTGTCCCAGGCGCCCGCCGCGGCTTGCTCGCTGGTGGCTGCCGACTGCCAGTCGCCAGAGCTGGTCGCGTCGAAGAGGTCGTCCGGGGGTCGGCGGGCATGATCATCTCGGCCGGGCCTTCCTTGCCAGCGAGCCAGGTGCCGCCGGTGCTGTCGATGAAGCCGTCCTCGTTGTAGTCGAACACGTCCTCGCCGAGGTACCAGACGGCTCCGTCGTCGGCCTGGGCGTAGTAGTCGAGCGCGACCTCCTCGATGCGTCCGTCGATATAGGCGAAGTACTGGGAGACACGGGCCTCGACCTGTTGGCCCTCGCTCCACTCGATGACCCTCGTCTCCGGAAGGAGTGTGGTCTCGGTATGAAAGGGCTTGCCCCCGACCTTGCCGCTGAAGATCACCGAGTGCAGTTCGTTGATCGGAAACAGCGGGTTGGTGATCTCGGTCGGGTTCGAGAACGTCGGCGCCTCGATGTCGATTCGCTCGCCTTCGGGGGCCAGCGGGAGCTTGTCCAGGACGGCTGCCGCGAGCTGCGCCTGGGTGGGCTGCGGAATTGTGCTCTGGGCCGTCGTCGCACCCGCGTCGCCGGTCGAGCCGTCGTCGCCTCCGCACCCGATCGCAAGGGCCGCCGCCAGGCCGATGCCGAGCAGGGCAATCGCCCCCCGGCGGGTCCCTCGGGGTCTTCCGGTCGGGGCTTCCGCGCGCTCGCGGTGCACGCTATCGGTGAGCTGTCGGGACGTGTGAGCCTCCACTTGCTGTTCGGTGCTCGCCCTTGCCGAGCGAATCTTGGGGGCACGGTACGGGCCCCAGATGAGACTTGGATGAAAGGGGTGCCGACGACCTCCGGGTGGATGCCCGATATGCAACGCTCCATTTCAAGTCTTGCTGATTGACCTCAGCCGATTGGGACGGTCTGCCACTTCAGCCCGCGAGCCACGCACTCGGTTCCGAAGGCAGTCGAGCCGCTCCGGGAGAGACGGCCGGCGGCATAGGCGCCTTTAAAAACAGCCCCTCGGATGGTGAAGCGCCCACCGGTATTCAGCACTCCCTTCAACGCGAATCTTCCCGTGCTGCTGATTTGTGCAGGAAAGCGAGGGCTGGCGTCAATTCCGTTGGCATGGATCAGGCCGTCAGCGCAACGCGCACGCCAGTAGAAAGAGAAGGAATAAACCCCCTGTGGCGTTACCAAGAGCTCGACTGGGAGGCCCTGGCTTGTGGAACCCACGTACTGCGTCGGGCCGTCGGCCGCACTCGCGGTTGCCGAGACCCCGTTTGCCCGTTCCAGGTAGCCGTTCTCGCCCGCAGCGCCATCCTCGCTCGATGCAGCCATGGCACCGCCGCCCAGGATGATCGCAACAACACCTACAAGTGCTAGCACGGGTCCGTCATTACTTCGCGCATGCTCGCATCGTAGTGGCCTTCATCGGCTCGCGGAGGACGGGCTCGACTCGTACTCGTCGTGCAGTCGCCACCACCCGTAGCGGGGCGTTTGCGGGCGGCCGGGCGGGGTGTCCTCCCACTCCTCCTGGCGGCCGAGCGGGGTCAGGTCGAGGAAGGTCCAAACGCTGCCGAGTGCCTCGACGCCACGGCCCGTGGTCGCGTAGGTAAGGAATATGCGGTCCTCATCTCGCAGGAAGACATCGAGAGCGAAGTACTCGGTGGTGCCGCACGCTTTCTGGAAGTCCTCGCCGATCACGGTGTACCACGGGATCGGCCAGTCCATGCGGCGTTTGAATTGCTCTATCTGCGGTTGGGACGCGCGCGAGACGAGCGCCAGCGTCGTGTCGCGCGCGTTGATGTGAGCCAGGTGGCCGATCTGGTCGGTGAACATCGAGCAGCCGTTGCAAGGCTTCCCGTCCGGGGGAAACCAGAAGTGGTAGAGGATCAGCTGGCGGCGTCCCTGGAAGAGGTCGGCCAGCTTGACGATTACGTCGGGACCCTCGAAGGCGTAATCCGGGGAGAACTCCGTCATCGGCTGGCGACGGCGCTCGGCGACCAAGGCGTCCCGAGCCCTGGTGGACTCCTTCTCCTTCGCCAGCAGAGCCCCGTGGGACCGTTGCCATTCCTCTTCGCTGACTATCGGCGGTAGCTCCATAGTCGCCTCCTCGTGAGCGTCGCGGGCGGGTTTCCTTCGAAGAACGCAACGTAGCGACTCCGGCGCCAGGGGCGATACTTCTCCCGTGATTGTCAACTGCGCGGTCTATGAAAGTGGCCATCGACGCGACGGGGAGCTTGCCCTCGACGACGCAGGCAAGGCCGCCCAAGGCGACGACGCCTTTGTCTGGCTCGGCGTCTTCGAGCCTTCCGCCGAGGAGTTCAAGGCGATCGAAAGTGAGTTCGGCCTGCATGAGCTTGCCGTCGAGGACGCGGTCCACGCCCGCCAGCGCCCCAAGGTGGAGGTCTACGGCGACACCCTGCTCGTCGTCGTCAAGACTGCTCGCTACGTCGACTCCGAGGAGGTGATCGAGGCCGGCGAGCTGCTGCTCTTCGTCAATCCCAGCTTCCTCATCACGGTGCGCCACGGCGCAGGGGAGCTGAGTGCCGTGAGGACGAAAATCGAGCGGCGCCCCGACCTGCTCCAACACGGCGTCGGCATGGTGCTCTACGGGATCCTCGATCACGTCGTCGACGGCTACGAGGACGCTGCCCAGGGCGTCGACATCGACATCCAGCAGGTCGAGCGCCAGGTCTTCTCCACCGACGGGACCAACCCGGTCGCGCGGATCTACAAGCTGGAGCGTGAGGTACTCGACTTCCACACAGCGGTCGCACCGCTCTCTGGAGCGGTCAATGAGATCGTCCGCGGTCACTTCGAAGTCGTGCCCGACGAGCTTCGCGAGTACTTCCGCGACGTCCACGACCACCTGCGGCGGGTCGAGACGCGGATCGCCGGCTTCCGCGACCTGCTCGGCAGCGCTCTGCACGCGAACCTCACCCAGGTCTCGGTGCGCCAGAACGAAGACATGCGCAAGATCTCCGCCTGGGTCGCGATCCTCGCTGTGCCAACCATGGTCGCCGGCCTCTATGGCATGAACTTCGACCACATGCCGGAGCTGCGCTGGCGATTTGGATATCCGCTCGTGCTCGCGATCATCCTCGTGATCTGCGCTGTTCTGTACCGGCGCTTCAAGCGCTCCGGCTGGATGTAGGGGTAGCCGACCGCTACGCGTCGACCGGGGCGCCGTTGGCGCTCAACGTCACATCGATGTTGCCCCGGGTCGCATTCGAGTATGGGCAGACCTTGTGGGCCGCGTGGACCAGCTCGATCGCACTCTCGCCCTCGACCGACGGCAGCGTTACGCCCAACTCGACCGCGAGGGTGAAGGTCCGCTCCTCACCGGTCACCAGCATCACCTTGGAATCGATCTCGACATCCCCCACTTCGAGCTTCCTTCGGCGGGCGACGGCCGCGAGGGCGCTCTCAAAACAGGCCGCATAGCCAACCGCGAAGAGCTGCTCGGGGTTCGTCCCGTCGTCCTCTCCGCCCAACTCCTTTGGAACGCGGATTTCGACCTCCAGCGCACCATCGGAAGTGCGGCCGTGGCCGGCCACCCGACCCCCGGTCACTTGGGCCTCGGCCGTGTAGAGAACCTTACTCATCCCGTTAAGCGTAGTGCTCAGCCCGGGAGGCCTCGCGCAAGGTGTAGTCCCCCAGCGCCTAATTTCACCTGTGGAGACAATGCAAGCCGTTCGCCGGCTTCGTAAGGTGCGCCCCTCAACCGAAGCTCGGGATCGTCGGGCCATCCAGTCGTTTTCGAATCGGAGGTAAGTCGTGTCGTCTCTCACCCGCTGGGTCCTCGCCCACAAGCTCCTCGTGGTCCTCGCCTGGGTCGTTCTCACATTTGCCGGCATGGCCGCCTCCGGGCCGGCGACCGACGCGCTAAAGCCCGAATTCTCGGTTCCCGACAAGGAGGGCTGGGAGACGAACGTGGCGATAGCCGATCGCTACCAGGGCACGGGGGGCGACACGGTGCCGTTGGTCCCTGTCTCGACGATCCCGCCCGGTCAGACGATCGACTCGCCCGGCGTGCGGGCTGACCTGAAGCAGCTCGACGCGCGACTGGAGGGGGCGCTGCCCGGCTCCCGCATCGCCTCCTACGCCTCGACCGGCGATAGGACCTTTGTCTCCGGAGACGGGCGAACG
Source organism: uncultured Conexibacteraceae bacterium (assembly GCA_964536955.1). Lineage (GTDB taxonomy): Bacteria > Actinomycetota > Thermoleophilia > Solirubrobacterales > 70-9 > CAZHZI01. The sequence goes on along the minus strand of CAZHZI010000011.1, from coordinate 10,836 downwards.
ACGTTTGCGATCGTCTACCCCCAGCCCGATCCGGACTCGGCCTTCGGCGAGAACCCGAGGGCGGAGAAAGCGGCGAGCGCGGCCCTGAGGGGCGCCACCGTCGGCGGAGAGCCGGTCCGCCTGACCGGCCTCGACGCGCTGGTCGAGGACAGCGGCGCCGACAACGAGGGGTCCGGCGTCCTGATCGAGGCCATGCTCGGCGGCTTCGGGGCGCTGCTGGTGCTCACCTTCGTCTTCGCCTCATTCCTCGCCGTCGTGCCGCTGCTGATGGCGGTCGTCTCGATCATGACCACCTTCCTGCTCCTGCTCGGCTTGACCGAGCTGACCGCGGTCTCGCCAATCGTGCAGTTCCTGATCGTCCTGATCGGCCTCGGGGTGGCGATCGACTACTCGCTGATCGTCGTCTCACGATGGCGCGAGGAGCGCACGCACGGGCGGCAGGGCGACGAGGCGGTTCAGCGGGCGATGGAAACCGCCGGCCGCGCCGTCGTCTTCAGCGGCATCACGGTGGCGATCGGCCTGCTTGCCCTGGTCGTGCTGCCCCTTCCCTTCCTGCGCTCGATGGGCTACGGCGGAATGCTGATCCCACTCGTCTCAACCCTGGTCGCGATCACCCTGTTGCCCGTTGTGATGGCGAAGCTCGGCTCCCGCCTCGACTGGCCCCACCGCCGTACCGACGACAAGGCGAGCCGGGCCTGGACTCGCTGGGCGGAGGCTGTGGCGCGACGCCGCTGGCTCGCTGCCGGCGCCGGGATGGCGGTGATCCTCGCCCTCGTGTTTGCCGCCACGGACCTGCAGCTCGGCGCCACCGACGCCGACACGGTCGCCAAGTCGGGTGAGGCGAAGGACGGCCTGGTCCAGCTCGAGGAAGCCGGCATTGGCGAGGGCTCCCTGCTGCCGCACGAGATTCTCGTCGAAGGCGGCACGAACCCCGTGCAGGTGGCAGCTGAGCTGAGCAAAGTCGACGGAATCCACGGCGCCGTCGCCCCCGCCGATGACAGCTGGCGACGCGGTGGGACCGCAGTTATCGAAGCAATCCCGATCCCCGACAGCGGCACCGCCGAGGGGGAGGCAACGCTTGCGGCCGTTCGCGAGACGGCGCACGCGGCCGGGCCCGACGTCCGGGTCGGGGGCCAACCCGCCTCCAACGACGACTTCATCGACGCCGTCTACGGCAGCTTCCCGCTGATGATCGCCCTGATCACCGTGACGACCTTCATCCTGCTGGCGCGGGCCTTCCGCTCGCTGCTGCTGCCGGCGAAGGCGATCGTGCTCAACATCCTCAGCGTCGGCGCCGCATGGGGCGTGCTGGTCCTTGTCTGGCAGCACGGCTACGGCTCGGAGCTGATCTTTGGCATCGAGGCGACAGGATCGATTCCGTCGTGGATGCCGCTGATGATCTTCGCCTTCCTCTTCGGCCTCTCGATGGACTACGAGGTGTTCATCCTCTCGCGAATGAGAGAGGAGTACGACCGCACTGGCTCAACCGAGACAGCGGTGATCCAGGGCATCGGGCGAACCGGGCGCCTGGTCACCAGCGCCGCGCTGATCCTCTTCCTCGCGTTCACCGCGATGGCCTCGGGGCCCGGGACGGACCTGAAAATGATGGCCACCGGCCTGGCCGCCGGGATCCTGCTCGACGCGACCGTGGTTCGGGCGCTGATCGTGCCTGCGGTGATCGCCTTGATGGGCCGCTGGAACTGGTGGCTGCCGAGGTGGCCCGCGCGGCTGCTGCGGGTTGAACCGTCCTCCCTGCAGCGGCGGGTCGCGGCGGGCGACGCGGAGGCGTAAGCCCAGCCCCGCCGCTCAGGCGGGGAGAACTCCTTGTCTGTGATTGGACAGCGCACAGGTAGAGGCCCTTCAAGCTCGCTCAGCGAAGCGCGGCGGCGGCGCGTTAGATCGCTTGACCGCGCAGTACCCGGGTATCTGCCGCAAAATCGCCAAACAGAGCTCTTTAGGGCAGCTTTTCGTCCAATTCGGAAGGGCGGCGCAGGGGCGGTAGGCCGAGCTGGAGACGCCTATTGGGAGGGGCTGCGAGAAGGTTGGACAGGCTGGGAATCCTTCCCTACATTGGACGAATGGATTCGTCATCCGCATCGAATCCGCAGCGCCTGCAAAGCGGGCGCCGGGGATTGCCAAAAGCCTACGCGGTGCGATCGGAGCGCGAGCGGCTGCTGGAGGCGATGGTGAGAGTCGCCGCCGCCAAGGGCTACGAGGCGACGACGGTGACCGACGTGGTGGAGATGGCCGGGGTCTCGCGGGCGACCTTCTACGAGCTGTTCGACGATAGGGAGTCCTGCTTCCTGGAGGCCTATGACGCCGTCATCGACGTGCTCGTGGCGCACGTGTCGACCGCTTTCGAGACGGCCTCGGACGAGCCGTGGCCGGAGCGGATGAAGGCGGCGCTGGGGGCGCTGGTCGGCCTGCTGGGGGCCGAGACGGACATTGCCCGGATGGCGACGGTCGAAGTGACTGCGGCGGGCGGTGACGCGCGGGCGCGCTATCGCGCAGCGCTGGCTCGCTTCACGCCGTTCCTGGAGGAGGGGCGGGCTTACTCCGGACAGGGCAACGCACTACCGGCCGACACTGCCAGCTTCGCGGTCGGCGGCGCGACGTCGATGATCGTCGATGAGATCCGCGCCGGGCGGGGCGGCGAGCTGGATCGCATCCTCCCCGATCTCGTTTTCGCCGTCCTCATGCCCTATCTGGGGCCCGAGGCGGCTGAGGACGAGATGAACCGGGTGGCCCGGGAGAAGGGGTGAGCTAGACGCCCGCTCCGTGGCGGCCTTCGCCGGCGGCGAAGCGGGCGGCGCCCTTGGCGGCCAGCTCCAGGACCTCGCGGCCGAGTTGGTGCTCGAGCGCGAGCCCCTCCTCGAGCGGCAGGCCGAAGCCCTCGATCGCGGCGCGCCGGTCGGCGAGCATCGTCTGCTGGGGAAAGGACGCGATCCTCTCGGCCAGCTCCAGCGCCCGTTCCAGGTGCTTGCCTGGCTCGACCACCTCGTTGACGAGGCCGATGCGATGGGCCTCGTCGGCCTCGACCGGACGGCCGGTGAGGATCAGCTCGAGGGCTCGGCCCATCCCGACGACGCGTGGCAGCCGCTGGGTGCCGCCGTCGACGAGAGGGACGCCCCAGCGGCGCTCGAAGAGGCCGAAGGTGGAGCCGGGGGTGGCGATGCGCAAGTCGCACCAGAGCGACAGCTCGACGCCGCCGGCCAGGCACCAGCCGTCGATCGCGGCAATCGCCGGCTTTGAGGGCGTCAGGCGGGTCGGGCCCATCGGGCCGCCCGGGTGGTCGACGTCGAGGTCGAGCGCCTTGAGGTCGGCGCCCGCGCAGAAGGCGATGCCGCCCGCCCCGGTGAGGACGAGCACGCGAGCGTCGTCGTCGGCCTCAAAGTCCTCCAGGCCCCGACGGAACAGCTCGGCGGTGGAGCCGTCCACCGCGTTGCGGCGCTCGGGACGATCGATGGTCAGCACCGCGGCGGCGCCGACCCGCTCGTAGCGAAGCTCCTGGGTCATCGTCGCGATCCTCCCACAACTGATTTGGGGAACTTTGCATCGAGGAGCGTTGACTAAACAGAACTATCCGTTTAGCGTCGCTCCGGTGACCTTGGAGGCGCCCACGCTAGGCGTCCTCGCCGGCCCGGCGATCGCCGCCACCGACGAAGAGGCGGGCAGTGCGTCGGGCGGCTTGACGCTTTGCATCTCCGGCGCCGGCTACCGGGCGGCGCTCTTTCACCTGGGCGCACTGACTCGCTTCAACGAGCTGGGGCTGCTGACCCGGCTCGACACCGTCGGGGCGATGGGAGGCAGCGCAATCCTGGCGGCAGTGCTGGCGGCCAGGGTGCCCTGGCCCTTTCACGTGCCCGTTGCCGAATGGGCCGAGACGGTTGCGGAACCGATGCGCGCCATTGCCGCCCGCGACACGATTCCCAGCGGCTCGGTTGACGCCGCGATGCGGGAGCGCCACGGGGGGGAGCTGGTCAAGCTGCTGGGGGGAGAGCTGCCGCAGCGGCCTCGGTACGTCTTCGGCGCCGCCGGGCTGGCCATGGGGGCGATGGCGTTCGATGACCGAGCGGGGAGCGTGACCTGGGAGATCGGCGAGACGGTCGGCTGGCCTGGTTACGACGCGGCGCTGGTCGCGGACGTGATCACCGCAGTGCGCACTGACCTCGACGCCTTCGTCGAGAGCGAACAGGCGGTGCTGGAGAACCATGGCTACCTGCTGGCCGACGCGGCGCTGCAAAAGTGCGGACTGGTGGCCGCCGGAGCAAGACCGGCGGAGGCGCCCTTTCCAACCTGGATGGATGAGGCGAGGGTGAGGGTGGCGTTGGCCGCCAGCTCCCGCCGTACCCGGCTGGGCCGAATTCGCCCGTAACGCCGCTCCGAGCCGCGGGGGCGGCACGTAGCTACGCTGCGCCGGTGCGCATCGACGAGATACTGGAATCGCGGCGGCCCGTCTTTTCCGTGGAGTTCTTCCCGCCGAAGACCGAGGAGGCGACCGAGCAGCTCTACGCGACCGCGCGCGAGCTGAAGGAGCTCAGACCCGACTTCGTCTCGGTGACGTACGGAGCGGGAGGATCGACGCGCGAGGGGACCGTCGAGATAACGAAAGCCTTGAAGGCACTGGGGTTCGAAACGATGGCCCACCTCAGCTGCGTCGGTGAGACAACCGAGGGGCTGGCGGCGACGCTGGACCGGGTCGAGGCGGCGGGGATCGAAAACGTGTTCGCGCTGCGGGGCGACCCGCCGCGGGGGCAAGGGGACTTCGAGCAGATCGAGGGAGGACTGGGAAGCGCCGCGGAGCTTGCGGAGTTCATCACCACCGGATGGGACTTCGCGATCGGCGGGGCCTGTTTCCCGGAGGTGCACCCCGAAGCTCCCGACCTCGACACCGACCTCAGCTACCTGAAGACGAAGGTCGAGGCCGGCGCGGGCTTCCTCATAACCCAGCTTTTCTTCGACAACCAGGTCTACTTCGACTTCGTCGCCGCGGCACGGGCGAAGGGCATCGAGGTGCCGATCCTGGCGGGGGTGATACCGGTCGGCGGCTTCGCGCAGACGAAGCGGATATGCGACCTCTGCGACGCGACGATCCCGCCGCGGCTGGAGGAGGCGTTCCGCGCCTGCCGGGGTGACGAGCGGGCCGAGTTCGAGCTGGGCGTCGCCTACGCGGCCCAGCAATGTGCCGAGCTGCTGATCGCCGGCGCGCCGGGCATCCACTTCTACGCCCTGAACCGCGCGCCGGCGACTCGAGCGGTTCTCGGGTCCTTGCGCGCGTCCCGCCCGTGGGAGCGGACGCGAGGGGCGGCCGGCACCCTGGCTGAGACGTCTGACTAAACTGCCCGGCGGACTATGGCGAGTCGCAAAGAAGAGCGAGAACGACTTCGGCAGGCACGGCTGGAGCGCGAGCAGGAGCAGGCCGGAGAGCAGCGCCGCAAGCTCGTCCTCGGCTACGTCGTCGCAGGCGTGGTCGGGTTGGCGGTGTTGGTTGGGATCGTGATCGTCGTCGCCGGCAGCGGGGGAGACGGGTCAAGCGACGCCGCCCACGTCAACCAGTCCAGCGGATCGACCAACGGCGTCCCGGTCGATGACCGGACCGGAACGGAGCCGGCGGCGGTCGAGGTCACCAACCTGAAAGCGGCGGCGAAACAGGCGGGCTGCACGCTGCGGCTGGGCCTCCCGGACGAGGGCAACACACACGTCTCGGCGGGCACCGAGGTGAAATACAAGACCAACCCGCCGACCTCCGGCAATCACGTCGAGCCTCCGCTTCAGCAGGCCGACGGCGCCTACAGCGAAACGCCGGGGGAAATCGAAGTCGTCCACTCCTTGGAGCACGGGCGGGTGGCGATCCAGTACTCACCCGACCTGCCGGAGGCCGATCAGCTGGCGCTGAAGGGCGCCTATGACTCGATGTACGGGGGCACACTGCTGTTCCCCAACGGGGAGATGCCCTACGACGCGGCGGCTACCGCCTGGACCAACTCGATCGGCTGCCGCGAGTACAAGGGCGCGGCCACACTCGACGCGATCCGCGACTTTGCCCGGGTCACCTGGGGCAAGTACGGCGGCGAGCCGGCCAACGCCTTCACGATCATCGGTCCCACGCCGGCACAGCAGTAGGACCGGGCTCTCGACCGCGTCTCTATTTCTGGGCCCGGTAAGCGGGGAAGAAATTGTGCGGTTCCAAGCCATGGCTGAGGCGGGCGTAGGCGGCGGGGTCGCAGATGATTTCGGAGGTGTGCCAGGGCTGTTCGCGGTTGGCGAAGCCTCGCTTGAACTCCTCCAAGGGGTCGCCTCGCCGGATGCCGCCGCCGAGGTTTAGGGGAAGGCCAACGTCGGCCGAGAGCTCGAGCAGGGCCGCGACCACGTTCTTCATCGGCGAGTCGCGCAGGCGGGAGTCGGCACTGCCGCTTAGGTAGTAGTGGAGGAAGCCGTCGCTGTGCGCGGCGATCGAGGCGGCCGCGACCTCCCCGTCGGGGGCGATCGCCAGAGCCAGCCAGGTGCGATCGGACTCCAGGATGCGATCGAAGTACGCGGAGCCGAAGAAGTAGCTCTCGGCCGCGCCGGCGCGGCGCATCGTCTGATCGTAGGCGGCGAGGAAACCGGCGCGGTCCTCGGCGCTGGTCTCCCGGCCCGGTAGGAGGCGCACCTCGTAGCCGTTGCGGCGGTTCTTGTTGATCTGGTTGCGATCGCTGCCGCGGCTCTTCAGCGGCAGGGCAGAATCGGCGATCTGGACGACGTTGCGCTCGGTGGCGCCCGCGAGAGGAGGGTCCCCCACGCTGTGGCGGATGAATGCGGAGGCGAGGCCGGTCGCGGCGAAGTCGATCGCGGCGGGGGCGATGCATGCGCCTGCGGGCGCCTCGAGGCCGGGGTACCCATAGGGCGAGATTGCGTCGACTTCGGGACCGCTCCCGATCGGGCGGACGATCAGCGGCGCGAGAAGCTCGACATCGCCGGACTCGATCCGAAGCGAATGGGTGACGCCCTCGGCGGCGAGGAACGGCTGCGAGCGGAAGAACTCCTCGCCTGCCGCGCCAGCGCCGCCGTCGGCGATCAACTCCGCGGTCGCCGTCCCGCCGCTCACGCGGAGTCGAGCAGGTCGGCCGTCGCTGCCCTGAACTCGTCGGGGAGGACGCCCCATACCTCGCAGTCCTCGGCGGGGCCGCCGTCCGGCCGTCGCAGGTGCGCCCGCATGGTCCCCTCGTGCTTCCAGCCAAGGCCGGCGACCGTCTTTTTCGCCACCTCGTTGCGGGAGGGGATGCGTCCGTAGATCCGGTGGGCGCCGAACTCGTCGAAGGCCTTGGCAATCGTCAGCGCCTCGGCGCGGCGGCCGACGCCCTTGCCGCGAACGTCGTCGCCGATCAGGGCGCCCAGCTCCGGCGCGGTCTGTCGAAACAGGCCATAGAGGGCGGTGAAGCCGACCGGCTCCTCGTATCCCTCGACGACGATTGCGAACTTGCGGTCCTCACCGGTTTCCTCCATCGCCCGCCGGGTCCACGCTTCGGCCTCCTCCGTCGAGAAGCCGGGGCGCTGCTCCATCAGCGTCTTTGTCGCCTCGGGGTTGTTGAACCAGCGGTGAACGGCGGCGGCATCGCCGGGCTCGAAGCGGCGCAGGCTGACTGTGGGCTGATCGGCCACAGATGCACCCTAATCCGGCGCCAGGCCGTGGCCGGTGGCGAGGAGCCAAACCGTCTTGGCGAGAATGCGCAGGTCGAGCGGCACGCTGCGATTGTCGACGTACCAGACGTCGAGCTCAATCCGCTCCTCCCAGGGGATGCCGGCGCGGCCCTGGACCTGCGCCCAGCCCGTGATCCCCGGCAACACCTTGTGGCGGCGGCGTTGGTGCGGCGTGTAGTCCTTCACCTGGGCGGAGATCGTGGGTCGCGGCCCGACGATCGCCATCTCGCCGCGCAGAACGTTGACCAGGTTGGGCACCTCGTCGAGCGAGGCGCGGCGCAAAAAGCGACCGGCCCGGGTCACCCGCGGGTCGTCGCGGGTGACGGCCGTTCCAACCCCGATCGGGTCCGACCCCCGCACCATCGTGCGCAGCTTCAGCATCTCGAACTCGCGGCCGCCCTTGCCGACGCGGCGCTGGCGGTAGAGGACCGGCCCGCGGCTGCCGAGCTTGATCGCGATCGCGGCAACCAGCAGGAAGGGAGAGAGGAGGATCAGAGCCAGCATCGCGATCGCGATGTCGAGCGCGCGACTCATCGCGTCCCTTCCGTCTTCTCCCACGCTCCCGGAGGGCCGTGACGGGCGCGATCCCAGAGGCCGGCGGCGATCGAGGCGGTGGTCATCGCGTAGTAGCGGGCGATGCGGAGCGGGCCGAAAGGCAGCCAGCGGCCGAGGATCGCCGCGAGGACGATGGCGAGCTGGACGGCCAGAATCGCCGTGTAGACCCATCCCTCACCGAGCAGGGCGACGTTGGTGGCCCCGACCACGAGGTGTAGCGGCGCTGTCAGGTAGCGCAGCAGCCGGTGCGAGGCCAGCTCGAAGGCGTAGAGCGGCGAGTAGCCGCGCGGCCGCAGCATTCCCTCGCCGACGACGATGTCCCAGAGGCCGACCATCATCCGCCGCTTGCGGGCGAACTCGCCCTCCAGGGTCGGGACCATCTTTTCCTCGGCGCGAGCCCAGGGGACGTACAGCGAGCGAAGGCCGCGCTTGGCCAGCGCGAAGGGGAAGGAGAGGTCGTGGCTGCCGGAGGGGGACAGAGGGATGTAGGCGGCGGCGCGAACCGCGTAGATCGCACCGTTGCCGGCGGTGACCCCGCCCAGCGCCGACTCCATCTCCCGCACCGACATCTCGTAGCGCCAGTAGGCGCCTTCGAGGTTGCCGCCGCCCCCGTCGGTGAAGCGGACCTGGCCGCAAGCGTAGCCGACCTCGGGGTCGGCGAAGGGCTCGATCAGGTGCGCCAGAGCGTCGCGGGCCCAGGCACTGTTCGCGTCGGAGAAGGCAAGAATCTCCCCGGCGGCGCGCTCGGCGGCGGCGTTCTGGGCGGCGACCTTGCCGCCGCGGGGGAGGTCGAGGACGAGGTCGGCGCCCGCCGCGCGCGCCCGCTCCACGGTGGCATCGGCGGAGCCGTCGGAGGCGACGAGGATCTCGAGGCGCTCGCGCGGGTAGTCGAGCGCGAGGGCGTCGGCGACCTTCTGCGCGATCACCTCCTCTTCGTCGTAGGCGGCCACGATCAGGGAGACCAATGGTGGCTCCTCCCAGGTCCCCGGCCGCAGGGTGGGACTGCGGCGCAGGGAGACGAGAGCGCGCAACACCAGCGGGTAACCCGCGTGCGTGTAGGCGATCAGCGCGGCGGAAATCCAGAAGAGGGCCTCGAGCACCCGGCGATTATCGCCTTCCGCTGCGACTTATCCATGTAGAGCAGGGATAAGTCGCAGCGGAACGGGAACTACCTGCGGGCGAGGAGGTCTCGGTAGAGGGCGAGGGTTTGGCGGGCTGCCTCGTCCCAGGAGTAGGGGCCGGTCGCGGCGGCGGTCGCGGCGGTCGCCATCTCGGCTCGGGCGCCCTCGTCGCCCACCAGCTCGGCCAGCACCGCGGCGAGCGCGGTTGGGTCTTCGGGCGGGACGATCCTCGCGGCGCCGGTCGGCGCCAGCTCGGGGAAGCCGCCGACGGCGCTCAGCACCAGCGGCTTGCCGAAGGCGAGGCCGGTGTAGAGGACGCCGGAGTGCTCGGCGTCGCGGTAGGGCAGGGCGACGATGTCGGCGCGGCGGAAGATCGCCGGGACCTCGGCGTCCTCGACGAAGCGGGTGAGGAAACGGACGCGGCCCGGCGCCTCGGCCGCGAGGCGCCGCAGCGGCTCGATGTCCATGCGGGGGTTGCCGACGATCCACAGCTCGGCGTCCTCGACGCGCCGGAACGCCTCCAGCAGAGTTTCAAGGCCCTTGTACGGGCGCAGCAACCCGAAGAAGAGGATGACCGGGCCCTGTGCGTCCTCCAGCTCGGCTGGCAGCGGCTTCTCCTCGGGCAGCCGGGTGAGGTAGTCGAAGGCGCCGTGGGGGATGACGCGGACGCTGTCGGGATCGAGGCCGACCTCGTCGCGCAGGCGCGCTGCCCCGTGCTCGGAGTGGACGACTACAGCGTCCATTCGGCCGAAAACGCGACGGGCAGACCTGACCTGGCGGCGGCTGGGACGCGGCGGCAGGATGTAGTGCGCGGTCATCGCGCGGGGGCGAAGCGCAGGCAACAACAGCGCGTCCAGCGCCGGGACCGTCAGCCACTGGTAGTGGACGACATCGGCATCGGCATCGCGGCGAAAGCGGAGCATGTCGGGCGCGTGCTCGGCGAGCTTGAAGGCGCGCCGGCCGGGCGCGTCAAGCCCGCGGGCGGCAGCGCGGCGGTAGAAGCGCTCGTCGACCCGGTAGCCCCCCGCGGGGGGCACCGGCCCGTAGAGGAAGCGGCTGGTCAGCAGTTCGACCTCTGCACCGGCCCGCGCAAGCGCCGCGGCCAAAGCGCGGTCGTAGGGCGGTGTGAAGGCGGAGGGGTCAATCAACTGCACGCGCAGAGATTCGCCGCGCGAAGATTCGCTCGGTCGCGACGATTCGGAGATGGGCGCTTCCTCGCCGACGCTCACGTGGCGATTATCGTGACCCGCGTGCAACCCACGCTCTCCTACTGCGTCGTGAACACGAACGGCCGCGAGTACCTTCTCGCCTGCCTCGAGGCGATCGAGCGCACCCACCCGGCCGGGATGGAGCGGGAGACCCTCGTGCTCGACAACGCCTCCGAGGACGGCTCGGCCGCTGCGGTGCGGGCGCTGGACGGCGACATCCGGCTGATCGCCCGGGAGCGGCGAGCCGGCAAGGCGGAGAACGACTCGGCTCT
>CAZHZI010000010.1:0-29279 GCA_964536955.1 uncultured Conexibacteraceae bacterium | reverse complement strand
GTGGTGGGTGTACTCGACGTGGATGCCGAACTTCTCCAGCGCCAGCACCGTCTCGCGGCGCAGGTCGGAACCGGCGTCGAGGGTCGTCAGGTCGAAGTAGCCACCCTCGTCGAGCACTTCCGGCACGCCCCCGTCGGGCTTGGCGGAGCGGAAGTAGAAGTACTCCAGCTCAGGGCCGACGTTGTAGGCGTCGAAACCGAGCTCTTCGGCGCGCTTCAGGGCCCGGCGCAGGATCCAGCGCGGGTCGCCCTCATATGGGTCGCCGCCCGGCACGCGGATGTCGCAGAACATGCGGGCGACGGCGTTTTCCTCGTCGGGGCGCCAGGGAAGAAGCGCGAAGGTGCCCGGGTCGGGCATCGCGATCATGTCCGACTCTTCGATCGGGTTGAAGCCGGTTATCGAAGAGCCGTCGAAGCCCATCCCGCCCTCGAAGGCGTCGTCCAACTCGGCGGCATTGATCGAGAAGCTCTTCAGCTGACCCAGGACATCGGTGAACCAGAGCCGGATGAAGCGAACGTCACGCTCCTTGACGATCTCGGCGACGTCAGCGGCGCTCTTGGGTCGATCTGCCATTCCGGTCTCCTTGGGGCTTGTCCGCGCGGGGCCGCAACGATAGGCGAAGTGAACCGGTCAGGTGCCTTCAGGCGTATTTGGAGTACAGAACCGCGGAGGCCCGGGCTTGCGAGTCCATCCACAAACGGGTATAACTTACTCCTGGTAAGTAATCGGCTTAAAGTAAAGTAAAGGCCAAATAAAGGCTCTGTGAAGCGAAATCCGCGTCATCGGGCCGGAGGCAGGAAGCCAACGTGACGGTAAAAACAGAAGTCAGCAGATTCCAGATCCACGACGAGCTGACGGCTCCCGAGGACAGTGCGCCCCTGATCAAGAGCATTCAGGCGGCCGGCGGAGCGGTCACGAAGTTCGTCGGCGTGCTCGCCGGCTCCCCGGCAGTGCTCCGCGCCTACACGCGGATGCGCTCGGAGCTGCGCGGCGGCGTGCTGGGGCAGGCGACCCGCGAGCGGATCGCCCTGGCGGTCGCCGAGCACCGCGAGGACTCCTACAGCATCGCTCAGCACGCGAAGTCGGCGCGGCAGGCCGGCCTGGGCCTGGACGAAGTCTCCCGCGCGCGGAGCTTCACCTCCTCCGATCCAAAAGAGGCGGCGCTGCTCGAATTCCTGCATGCCGCCCTGGAGAGGGACGGCTCACCGCCGCTCCACCTCCACGAGGAGGCGCGTGAGGTCGGCTGGAGCGACGAGGAAATCCTCGAAGCGGTCGGGCACCTGGCCCTCAACGAGTTCCAGAGCTTGATCGCCAGCGCGGCCGCGCTGCCCAAAGATCAGGCCACGCCTCGGGTCCTCCCGTCGGCCGCGTAGACGGGCCGGTCAGTCCTCGATGACTGTGGCCGTATAGAGCAGGCGCGCGGTCGTGTAACGGCAGCCGTAGGTTGCGCGCTGGCCGATTCGTGCCTGTGGCTCGCCCTGGCGAACGTCGGTCGAGTTGGTGCACATGCCCGGCTCCCGGCTGGCGCGCCAGACGTTGTCGGCCAGCAGGCCTTGGGCGAAGGCCGGCGCCCAGGTCGGCACCGTAAGGCCGACGATGTCCCCCTTCTGCACCCGCAGCGAGGCGCCGAACTTGACCGTCTGGCCAAGGTAGGGGCTGAGCACGCGGATCGCGCTTTGGCTGCGCAGGTTGTAGCGAGGCGGATTGGTGCCGGGGACTCGGCGCAGGATCGCCAAGCGCGCCTCGGGTGGCGTGCCGAAGAAGCCGTTGAAGAAGGAGCGCTGCTTACCGGTCGGTTTGGACAGGGTCAAAGTCCAGGCAGTCACCTTGCCATTCCTGGGGACGACGAAGGGCAGGGTCGCCTGGCCGTTGTTGACCTGAAAGCCGGTGACGCTGCCGATCGCCTGGCAGGGCATCTCCGGGCATGACGGGTCGGGCGTGGTCGCGGTGCTGCCGAGCACGATCGTCGTGCGGGAGCTCGTCGCCGCACCGGCGCTCGCGACCACGGCTACCAGGACGGCAAGGGCGCCCGCGGTCAGCGCTGCCGCCGCCAACCGGCCGCGCTTGCCGGCCGACCGCATCGCGACAGCTTCACCCGGAGACCTCGACATGCCCGTGCTCCTCTCGTAGAGATTCAACCTGCGCAGCAGGGTAACCGCCGGGGCGGCTGAAACGGCTACCTAGCGCCGCGCAAAGCTGAGTGCGACCGCGTATTGCACCCAGCCCGAACCGGTGAAGCCAAGCGCCTCACGGGCGCCGTTCGTGAGGTCCCAGGCGTTCCCAGGGCTGTACGGACCGCGGTCGATCACGCGGGTGACCAGGTAGCGGCCGCGGTAAGCGAATTTGACAGTGGTGCCACAGGGAAGCTCGCGATGGGCGACACCGATCGTGCCGGGCCGAAGGACCTGGCCGCAGGCGGTGCGATTGCCGTAGAACCCCGGGCCGTACCAGGTGGCGCCGGCTGCCCGCATCTGGCCGAAGGCGATGTTCTGCCCACTGCCGCCCGCCCCGCCGAAGGCAACGCTGGAGGCGCCTCCCATGGTCGCCTGCGCCGGGCCGGCAAGGGCGATCGTCGCAATGACGCCAAGGAGAGCGGTTCGGCCCACGCGTCGTCGCAAGCGCTCGCGGTCCGTGCGCTCCAATCGTGCGTGGTTGTACCGCCCGTGGCGGTCCCTGCCTACCTTCATCATCTCTTTCCTGCGCTTACGGGGTTAGCTGACGGGCTCGCGCTGAAAGAGCTGCGCTACGCGGCAGAAGCCTGCGATTCGCCCCAACCAATGGGTCCCCCGCTCTCCGCGGTATGTAGGCGGAGACTCAGCGGTTGCGGCACATTAGCAAAGGCTAAGACGGAGTTATGTGAACATTTGTAAAAGATCTGTCTCCAGGCACGCGCGGCATAGGAAAGGCCCCCTTTCGGGGGCCTTTCCCTTAGCGAGCCTGTAAGCCGGATCCTGTCGGAAGCGACCATCTGTCTGCCGGAGCCTGAGCCCCGGCGGGCCGCCGAAGCGGCCCTGCGGCCTACCTGGACCTCCCCGGGCAGGGTCGTCGGTCCTGCTTGGCCTTGCACCGGGCGGGGTTTGCCTGGCCGCCGCGTCACCGCGACGCCGGTGCGCTCTTACCGCACCATTTCACCTTTGCCTGTACGCGACTCACGTGGTGCCGCGCCATCGGCCGTATGTTTCTGTGGCACTTTCCCGCGGGTTTCCCCGGGTGGGCGTTACCCACCGCCTCGCCCTGTGGTGTCCGGACTTTCCTCGAGGGGTTTTCTCTCCCCCCGCAGTCGCTCGGCCCGCATCTCGATGGTAGTCCTCGATCGCCGCATTTGCCACAGATGCATGGAATAACCTGCGTGCCGATGGGTGCGGCCGTGGTCACCGGAGCGGGCAGCGGCCTTGGGCGCGCCATCGCCCTGGAGCTTGGACGCCGGGGCTACCGGGTCCTGGCCACCGACGTCGATTCCGACTCGGCCACCCGCACGGCAAGCGAGATCGTCGGCGCTGGCAGCTCCTCTGCGCTGGACGTGCGCGACGAAGCGGCCTGCAGAGCCGTTGCGGAGGCGGCGGTGGACTTGGGTGGATCGCTGGACGTTTGGGTCAACAACGCCGGAGTGCTCTACACGGGAGCCTCCTGGGAGCAGGACGAGGCGACCCGAAGGACGATGCTCGAGGTCAACGCGGTCGGCACGATGAACGGCACTGTCGCGGCGTTGGAGCAAATGATCCACGCAGGCCAAGGGCACGTGATCAATGTCATCTCCCTTGCCGGGCTGGTCGCGGCGCCCGGTGAGGTGACCTATTCGGCGAGCAAGCACGCCGCGATCGCCTTCACGCTCGGGACCCTGTTCGACCTGCGCCGCTCGGGAATCCGCGGCATCGAGCTCTCGGCGGTCTGTCCAGACGGCATCTGGACACCGATGATCGGGGACAAGCTCGACGATCCCGACACGGCGAGCTCGTTCTCTGGCCGGCTGCTGACCCCAGACCACGTCGCCCGGGAGGTCGGCAAGCTGACCCAGCGACCGAGGCCGTTACTCGTCCTCCCCCGCTGGCGAGGAACGCTGCTGCGCCTCTTCGACGCCTTCCCCCGCCTCGCCCTGAGACTGTTGCCCTTTGTCACGTGGGACGCACGACGCCGTCAGCGGCGCTACAAGAAGCTGATCGAGTCCGGCCGCTGGCCCTAGACCTTGCGAAGAACGCCAACTACCCGGCCGAGGATCGTCGCCTCGGTGGTCCTGATCGGCTCCATCGCATCGTTCTCGGGCTGCAGGCGGATGTGGTCGGACTCGCGGAAGAAGCGCTTTACCGTTGCCTCGTCGTCGATCAAGGCGACGACGATCTCGCCGTTGGGCGCATCGTCGGCAGGCCGGACGACGACGTAGTCGCCCTCCAGGATGCCGGCGTCCTTCATGCTCTCGCCGCGGATTCGAAGGATGTAGTCGCCGTCCTCGCCGCCGATAACGTCGGGGATCTCGATGTACTCCTCGATGTTCTCCTCCGCGAGAATCGGCTCCCCCGCCGCAACCAGGCCGACCAGGGGCAACCCGCTCTCCGGCCTGATCGTCCTCTTTGCCCGGTCGAACAGCAGCTCGATCGCCCGCGGTTTGGAGGGGTCCCGCCGCAGCAGCCCGATCTTCTCCAGGTTGGCTAGATGGGCATGCACAGTCGAGGATGAATGAAGGCCGACGGCCTTGCCGATCTCCCGAACGGTCGGCGGGTAGCCGGTCTTGGCGGCGTACTTGCCGATGAAATCGAAGATCTCTTTCTGCCGCTTGGTCAGGTCAAGGTCCATTTAGCCCCCCTCACCCGCCAGCATTGCCGGGATCGAATTCGGCCGAACACTTGTTCGCAGGCTACCCCCTCCTCCGGACAGTTTCAAGGAGCCAAAGCCGACGGGGGTGGAACATCTAGAATCAGCCGCCCTCGAGCGGCTGTGGCGGAACTGGTAGACGCGCAAGGTTGAGGGCCTTGTGGCCCTAACGGGCCGTGGAGGTTCGACTCCTCTCAGCCGCATTGCAAAACCCCCCCGGAAATCTAGGGTTTTCTTCTTGCTGGCAGGCGAGGACTCGCGGCGCAGATTCGAATCCGTGAGCCCAAACAGGGCCTGTTCCCTAACGTCCATTGCGTCGAGCGACGCCTCGCGGTGCGGCGCTTTGAGTCCGCCGCCATCATCTCCAACGACGGAGACTTGAAAATGCCGATCCAGATCGTCAGGGAGGAGTTGGATCTGCCGGTCACGGTTGGAGCGCCACTTCACGCAGTCGCGCTATCGGGCCGACGACGACCTCGTTTTCGGCCACCCCCACACCGGCAACGTGCTCGATCACCGGGTCTCGTTCGCCGCTACAAGATGGCCTTGAAGGCAGGCGGAGTCCGCGAGGTTCGCTTCAACGACCTGCGGCACACCTTCGGGACGAGGATGGTCGCAGCGGGAGTGCCGATGCGAACGCTTCAAGGGTGGATGGGCCACCGCGACATCAAGACGACGCTGATCTACGCCGACTACGCGCCGAGCGACAGAGAGAGAGCGATGGTGGGGGCAGCCTTCTCCCCGGAAGCGTCGCCAGGGGACCGATGAGATCCCGCCGACCTGACATCCAGAAAGAACGGTCGTCGAGACCTACCGACCGACTTCGTACCATTGACCACCTGATGACCGAGCCCCAAAGTAGCCCTGCTCTTGCTCGCACCGAGGCCCGCGAGGACATCTCGCGGATCGCCTCCGAGCATGGCGCGCGCAACGTGCGCGTGTTCGGTTCGGCTGGCCGAGGAGAGGCGAGCGCCCACGATCTAGACCTCCTGGTCGAGATGGCCGAGGATCGAAACCTCTTCGATCTGATCGCTCTGTCACAAGAGCTTGAGGACACCTTGGGGATCAACGTGGATGTCCTCACGGAGGGCGGCCTGTCGCCTTATCTGCGCGAGCGCATCCTGGCGGAAGCAGTCCCGCTGTGAAGGACGAGCGGGCCTATCTGCTCCACATCCGGGACGCAATAGAGCGCATCCTCAGCTACACGAGAGAGGGCCGAGACGCCTTTCTCAGCGACTCGATGATCCAGGATGCGGTGCTGCGCAACATGGAGATTCTCGGTGAGGCATCGAAGCGAGTCTCAACGCCGTTGCGCGAGCAGGCGCCCGATATTCCGTGGCGCGAGATGGCAGGGGATGCGAGACAAGCTGATCCATGACTACTTCGGCGTCGATCTCTCCCTCGTCTGGGATGTCGTGGCCGCCGAGTTGCCAGCGGCCCGAGATCGGATAGCCACGCTGATCTCCGAGGTCGAAGCAGAGCCAGAGGAGCAGGCTCCCTGATCCGTGGGCCCAACGTGGGCCCAATTTGAGAAAAACTCCGTGGAGGTTCGACTCCTCTCAGCCGCACTTGAAGCCCTGGAACCAAGGGGTGTAGGTGCCGGTGTCACCCCGCGGATCATGAGTTGGGGTCGGATACGCTCATCAAGTGGCACAGGCCGTCTATGACGAGTTGGGCCGGGGATACTCGGAAGCGCGCCGAACCGACCCGAGGATCTCCGCCGCGTTGAACAAGGCACTCGGTGACGCGCGTAGCGTCCTGAACGTTGGGGCAGGTACCGGCTCCTATGAGCCAGTGGATCGGAAAGTAACCGCGGTTGAGCCCTCCGCTGAGATGATCGGTCAGCGGCCAGCCGACGCCGCCCCAGTAGTGCAGGCAAGCGCTGAAGACCTTCCATTTGCGGACGGCAGCTTCGATGCTGCGATGGCAATCTTTACCGACCATCACTGGAGCGACCGAGCGGCGGGCTTTCGCGAAATGCTTCGAGTAGCGCGCCATCGTGTCCTCGTCCTCAACGCCGACCCAAGTCTCGCCCAGCGCTTCTGGCTGACGCGTGACTACCTCCCTGGATTCATCGGCCTCATCCCTGAGCGATACCGGCATCCGGGCTACTGGAGCCAAGAGCTTCGGCAATTGTTGGGGGAGGTGGAAATACAGCCGGTACCGGTGCCGTCCGATTGCCAGGACGGCTTCTACCAAGCGTATTGGCGTCGCCCGCGCGCCTACCTCGACCAACGGGTCCGGGACGGCATTTCGGTCTTTCACCGCCTCCCCCGGGCGGAAGTTTCCGCCGCGATGGAGCGACTCCGCCGCGATCTGGACAACGGCGGCTGGGAGGAGCGCAACAGCCACCTGTGCCAGGCGTCCGAGTTGGATGTTGGGCTGCGAGTGGTCATTGCCAAAGCGGATGGCTGAGCGTTTCCGTGGACGGCGGCGGCGCCAAGGTGGCTCTAGGCTAGGGCGAGAGCGCCCATGGGCGACACTCCCGACAATCGCCTCTAGGAGGAGGAGCGCATGTACGACTATGTGATCGTCGGGGCCGGCTCGGCTGGATGCGTGCTGGCCTCACGGCTTTCCGAGGATCCGGAGATCAGCGTCCTTCTGCTCGAGGCCGGGCCCCCGGACGTCAACGAGAACATCCACGTGCCGCTCGGGTACCTGAAGCTGGCTCGCACCGAGGTCGATTGGGACTACAACTCGGTGCCGGAGGCCAACTGCGACGGTCGGCGGATCGGCCTGCCTCGCGGCAAGGTGCTCGGCGGCTCCTCGTCGATCAACGCGATGATCTACATCCGCGGCAACCGCCGGGACTACGACGACTGGGACGCCGCCGGCTGGGGCTGGGACGACCTCTTTCCCTACTTCCTCAAAGCCGAGGACAACGAGCGCGGCGGCTCGGAGTGGCACGGGGTCGGCGGGCCGCAGCCGGTGTCCGACCAGCGCTCGGGCAACGCGATCTCCGCCGCCTTCGTCGAAGCGGGGGAACAGGCTGGGCTGGCCCGCAACGACGACTTCAACGGGCCCACGCAGGACGGGGTCGGCACGTACCAGCTGACCCAGCGGGGCGGGATGCGGGTGAGCACGTCGGTCGCCTACCTGCACCCGGCGATGGAGCGGCCGAATCTGACCGTGATGCCCTACATGCACGTCAACCGTGTGCTCTTCGAGGGGACGCGGGCGGTCGGAGTCGAGGCTGCGCAGCTCGGCCAGCCACAGGAGCTGCGCGCGGAGCGCGAGGTGATCCTCTGCGGTGGCGCCTACAATTCGCCGCAGCTGCTGATGCTTTCCGGCGTCGGTCCGGCCGAGCACCTGGCTCTGCGTGAGATCGAGGTCCTGCTCGACCAGCCGGCCGTCGGCGAGAACCTCAGCGACCACGCCGCCGCCTACGGCGTTTGGACGACCCCCGAGCCCGAGAGCCTGCTGCTGGCGCGCGAGCCGGCAGCGCTGGAGGAGTTCGTGGCATCACAGACCGGGCCGTTCGCCTCGAACCTCGCCGAGTCGGGCGGCTTCGCTCGCGTCGAGGCCGCCGCCGAAGCGCCGGATGTCCAATTTCACGTTGCCCCGATCCACATCGTCGATGAGGGAATGAGCGATCCTGAGGCTCACGGCGTCTGGGTTTCACCCTGTCTCCTCACTCCCCAGAGCCGCGGCTCGGTCAAGCTCTCCTCCAACGACCCGACCGCCAAGCCGATAGTCCGCAACGACTTCTACACCGCCGAAGCGGATATGCCGCGGATGATCGAGGCCCTGCGATTGATGCAGGAGATCTGCGGCCAGCCCGCGCTGCGGCCCTATTGCGCCGAGCCGTTCACAGTGCCCGCCGAGGACTCCGATCAGGCGCTGCGCGCCCATGCCGCCCGCACAACCTTTGCGATCTACCACCCGGTCGGCACCTGCGCGATCGGATCGGTCGTCGACACCGAGCTGCGGGCGATCGGCCTCGAGGGCCTGCGCGTCGTCGACGCCTCGGTGATGCCCACCGTCCCGCGCGGCAACACCAACGCCCCGACGATCGCGATCGCCGAGCGCGCCGCCGACCTGATCAAGGAAGCGGCCCCGCTGCACGCAGACCAGGTCGCAGAACCGGTCAGCCCCGCCTAGGCGCACACAGTGGAGGGCCTCGCGATTCGCTACCTACGCGGCGGAGGTGGACGAATCGCCGCATCCCGCCGTGACGATGCCAAGCAGCCCGATCGTTGCGGCGTTTATCCAGAGGCGTCGACCTCTTTGCGAAGTCACTCCGTCAGTTACGAAGGGCCCGGTCCAGGAAGGGCCCGAAAAGGTCGACGGCTGAGCTAGCGGTGCCCTGCGGGGAGGCGCTGGGGGCCGTTATGTAGCTGATCGCCAAACGGACCAGGGACTCGGCCAGAAGGCGGACGTCCTTGGCTGAGGTTTTCGGCCAGCCCTCCTTTATGACCGCCGTGAGGCGGGCGGTGGCCCACTCGACCACCGGCATTCCCTGGGTGGTGACGAAGGGCAGCATGCCGCCCGGGCCGTCGTCGCTGAGAAGGACGCGGACGAGCGGGTCCTCACCGGCCGTGCTGAGAAAGGCCTCAAGCGCGGTGCCGACCGCGGCACGGGGATCGTCGAAGTGCTCGCGGACCGCCACTTCGACGCCGTCGAGAAAGCGCTCCCCCTCGTGGATGACGAAAGCCTGACCGAACTCGTCGCGGTTGCCGAACTCCTTGTAGAGGGTCTGGCGGCTGACGCCGGCCGAGGTGGCGATGTCGGACATCGTGATCTCCGACCAGGCCCGGCGCTGAAGCTCGTCGCGCGCGGCGCCGAACAGGGTCTCCCGGAGGAGCTGGCGAGCGGCTTGAGGATAGGGGGTGCGCGTGTTCGGCATCGCCCCAATCGTCGCAGCGGAAGCGGTCATGCGTCCGGGCCGTCCGGCTCGAAGTCGACCTTGTCGCAGACGCCACAGTCGGGGCAGGCCCAGTCGTCGGGAACCTTGCTCCAAGGGGTGCCGGGGGGAAACCCTTCACGCGCGTGGCCAGCCCCCTCGTCGTAGACGTACCCGCAAGTCGTACAGCGCCAGCGGCTCACGCCGGCGCGCCGTAGCGACCGAGGACGCGCCGGCGCGCCCGCGGCTGGATGTTGGCGCGGGTGACGTCACCCCCGTAGTGCTCCACCAGACGGGGGTCCATCAGCCGGCGCCAAAGCGGAGGGGCCATTGCCAACAGAATCATCCCCGCGTACCCGGTCGGCAGCTGTGGCGCCTCCTCGACGTGCCGCAGCGCCTGGTAGCGGCGGGTCGGGTTGGCGTGGTGATCGCTGTGGCGCTGGAGGTGGTAGAGGAGGACATTGGAGGCCACGTTGTTGCTGTTCCAGCTGTGGTCGGGACGGGTGCGCTCGTAGCGACCGTCTTCGCGCTTCTGTCGCAGCAGGCCGTAGTGCTCGAGGTAGTTGACGACCTCCAGCAGGGAAAAGCCCATCACCGCCTGGATCAACAGAAAGGGCAGGACGACGACGCCGAAGACGGCGATCAGCCCGGCAAAAAGGACGACGGTCATCGCCCAGGCCCCGAGAATGTCGTTGCGCCAGGTCCACGGCGAGTGGCCGCCGCGGCCGAGGCGCTCGCGCTCCAGAGCCCAGCTCGAACCGAGGCTTCCAGCGACGGTCCGCGGCAGGAATGCCCAGAAGCTCTCCCCCAGCCGGGAGCTGGCCGGGTCCTCAGGGGTTGCGACGCGGACATGATGGCCGCGGTTGTGCTCGATGAAGAAGTGGCCGTAGGCGCTCTGGGCGAGGGCCACCTTGCTGAGCCAGCGCTCCAGGCTGGCTCGCTTGTGCCCAAGCTCGTGCGCCGTGTTGATCGCCACCCCGCTGACCACTCCCATCGTCATCGCCAGGCCGATGCTGCTGAGAGTCGAGAGGTCGCCGCCGGACCACAGCCAGCAGGCAAAGACCAGGCCGGCGTACTGGATCGGGATGAAGGCGTAAGTGCACCAGCGGTAATAGCGATCCTGCTCCAGCCACTTGATGACGCTGTCCGGGGGGTTGCGGGAGTCCACTCCGATCGCGACGTCAAGCAGCGGGAAGACGACGAAGACGAGCAGTGGGCCAAAGAACCAGAAGAAGGCCCAGCCGGTTGCCTGGACCTGCGCCCAGGCGAGGAACGGCGCCAGGGGAACGATCAGCCCCAGCAGCCAGGCGTAGCGCTTGGGGTCACGCCAGGTGGCGGGATTGAGGTCTACCTCGGGCGCGTGGTGGTGCGTGGCGGCTTCCATGGTTTACAAGATAGCCAAGTTTGTAAACTGACGCAACACGCACCGCGTTTTTGTCGCGGACTAGATCTTCAACAGCACGAAGGTGTTGAGCACGAACAGAAGCGCAAAGAAGATCGTGGCCCGGTCGAGGTTGCGCTCGACCATCGAGCCGCCGCCGAAGGAGCTGCCTCCCCCCCCGCCAATGCCGAAAGCGCCCGACAGGCCGGCATCTTTCCCCGAGTGCAGGAGCACCAGGAAGATGAGGACGAAGGCGATGAGGACCTGGATGACGCTGAGGACGGTGTACATGCGCGCCGGATTCTAGACCTGAGGAGCCTTTTCCCGCTTCCCGTTCTGGGAATCGAGGATCGCGACCGCCTCGCTGCGCAGCTCCGCGTCGAGCAGCGCGAAGTCCTCATCGGAGAGCTTGCCCGCCGCGTGGTCCAGCTCGGCGTCGCGGATCTCGCGGTACTTGGCCTCCTTGCGAGCCTCGGCTTCAGGGTCGGCGGCGGGGCTGCGGCGGGCGCCGCGGGCCGGCCAGATCGCGATCAGCGCGCCGGCCAGCGCGATCAGCGCGCCGATCCACATCCAGGTGACCAGGGGGTCGACGATGACGCGGAAGGTGGCCGACGGGTCGTCGTCGAGGTAGCTCATCGCAAGGCGGTCGGCGGTCGCCGCCTGGAGGGCGTCGATCTGCGCCAGGGCGACCGGGCGCAGGCGCGGTTCGGCAGCGGCCGCGCGCATCAATCTCGAAACCGCCCGGCACTGCGGTGGCACCCCCGGCGCCCCGCTCACGCAGGCGCGAAAGCCCCGGTCGGCGGCGCGCACGCGGCGCTGCACGCCGGAGATGTCCGGCTGCACGGCAGTCCAGAGGTCGCTGCCCAGGCCCGCTTTCAGGCCCACCTCACTGGTGGCCTCACCGTCGAAGAAGCTGCCGATCGTCCCCGCCGGAACCCCGGTCGGACGGAAATAGCGGCGGGTCGGGCGCAGTACCGCGAACCGCTCGCCGTCCTTCGCCACGTTCAACACGGCGCCAAAGGTGAGCGCTTCGTCGTTGACGCTGACCGTGGGCCGCTCGTAGGTGACCTCGCGTCCCGCGACCACGGCGCTCTCCCCCGGCCGCAGAGTCAGGTCGCGTTTGGTCTGAAAGCTCGAGGAGGCGGCGATCCCGATCAGGAGCACCCCGACTCCGGCGTGGACGATGTAGCCGCCGTAACGGCGGCGGTTGCGGGAGACGAGGTTGACCAGGGCCGCCGGCATCGCCTCTCCCGTGAGCGAGCGGCGCGCCGACGCGCCCCTCCAGAACTCCTGCGCCAGCCCAGCCAGGGAGAAACCGGCGAAGACGAAGAGGGCAAATGCCCACGGCTCCTGCAGCGCGTCTGCGGCGATCGCAAGCAGGCCGCCCACGGCTGCGGCGAAGATTGCCGGCACCAGGAAGACGCGCTTTGCCGAAGCCCAGGTGATCCGTCGCCAGGCGAGCAGCGGCCCCACCCCGGTGAACAGCACCAGCCCGATCGCCAGCGGGGTCGTGTAGCGGTCAAACCAGGGTGCCGCCAGCGAGGCCTTCTCTCCCGTGAACAGCTCCGAGATCAGTGGGAAGAAGGTGCCCCAGAAGATCACCGCGCACAGTCCCACCAACAGCAGGTTGTTGACCAGGAAGACCGCCTCGCGGGAGGCGAGCGAGTCGATCCGCTTCTCGGAGCGCAGGTCGTCCAGCCGCGAGATGATCAGCGCCGCGGAGCCGATCATCACCACGGCGATCAGGCCGAGGATGTAGGGGCCGACGGTGCTGTCGCCGAAGGCGTGGATCGACTGCAGGACGCCGGAGCGGACCAGGAACGTTCCCAGCAACGCCAGCGAGAAGGTGGCGACGATCAGGCAGGCGTTCCAGACCTTCAGCATCCCGCGCTTCTCCTGGACCATGATCGAGTGCAGGAAGGCGGTGCCGATCAGCCATGGCATCAGGGCCGCGTTCTCGACCGGGTCCCAGGCCCAGTAGCCGCCCCAGCCCAGCTCGGTGTAGGACCAGCGAGCGCCGAGCAGCAGCCCGAGGCCGAGGAGGGCCCAGGCGATCAGCGCGAAGCGACGGGTGGCGCGGATCCAGGCCGCGTCGATGCGTCGGGTTACGAGAGCGCCGATCGCGAAGGCGAAGGGGATCGTGAAGGCGACGTACCCCGAGTAGAGCATCGGAGGGTGGATCATCATGCTCGGGTGCTGAAGCAGCGGGGTGAGTCCGACCCCGTCCATGGGTGCGGGGCTGAGCGTCGTGAAGGGGTCGACGCCACCGGCGAACAGCATCAACCCGGTGAAGAAGGCCGCGATGCCCATCATCACCGCGGTCGCGTAGGGGACCAGCTCACGCAGCTTGCCGCGGGTCGCGAACAGGGCCACGCTGGAGGCGATCGAGAGGACCCAAGCCCAGAGCAGCAGCGAGCCCTCCTGACTCGACCACATGGCCGCCAGCTTGTAGAAGGTGGGGGTCTCGATCGAGGAGTGCTGCTGGACGATGCCGAAGGAGAAGTCGTCCCCGGCGAAAGCGATCTCGATCAGGACGACGCAGAGCGTCAGCAGCGCGCAGAGTGCGTAGACCGCGCGGCGGGAGACGTCCACCCAGCGGGCGCTGCCATTGCGTCCCACCAGCGCCGCGACCGCGGCGAAGACGGCGGTGAGGAAGGCGAGCGCCAGGGCGGCGCTGCCGAGATCAGCCGTCATTCGCCGTCGTGAACTTCGACGGGCACTTGGTGACCAGGGTGTCGGGCTCGCCGACGAAGGAGCCGCGCTCCACCTGACCGGTCAGGACGATCTCCCGCCCGCCGCGGAAGGGGTCCGGGACCGCCCCGCTGTAGGTAACCGGCAGGCTTTCGCCGGCGCCGTCGCGATCGGCGACGCGAAAGCGCAGGCCGCCGCCGGCCTCGCGGCGGACCGAGCCCTTGACGACACGGCCGGTGAGGTCGTAGGTCGCGCCCGGCGCGGCGCTGAGCAGCTGCGAAGGCTCCTTCGCCTCGGTGGAGGCGCTGAACGACGTGTACACCAGCGCCACGCAGAGCAGCACCGCGACGCCGAGTGCGATGACCAGCCGGATCTTGCGCTTGCGCTGAGGATCCACGAGCCTGGGATTATCGCAAGGGTCGACCCTTTGAGCCGGCGCCGGCGATTTGGCAGAATCGCGCGGGTGGCGGGAGAAGACTCAGGCGATCCGGTGATGGTGATCACGGGCGCGAGCAGCGGGATCGGCGCCGCAACGGCGCGGGCGGCTGCGGGATCCCACCGTCTGGTGCTGGCCGCGCGGCGACTCGAGCCCCTGGAGGAGCTGGTCGACGAGCTCGGCGAGGAGCGGGCGCTGGCCGTGCGCTGCGACGTCACCGAGTGGGACGAGGTGCAGGCGATGGCCGACGCCGCGCTGGGGCGCTTCGGCCGAATCGATGCGGTCTTCGCCAACGCGGGCTTCGGTGCCACGCGCGGCTTCCTCGAGGAGTCGGTCGAGCACTGGCGCTCGATGATCCTCACCAACGTCTACGGCGTCGCGCTGACGATCCGCGCCACCCTTCCCCATCTGCTGGAGCGCGGCGACGGCCACGTTGTGATCACCAGCTCGGTGGCAGGGCGGCGCGCCCTGGCGGGCTCGCTCTACTCGGCGACCAAGTGGGCGGCGACGGCGATCGGCGAGGCGCTGCGCGCCGAGCTGCGCCAGATCCACGAGAATCACGACATCCGCGTGACGCTGATCGAGCCGGGAATGGTCGACACGCCGTTCTTCGACAACCGGCCTGGGGAGTGGGCGCTCCAGGACGAGGACATCGCCAAGGCGGTGATGTTCGCTCTCCAACAGCGAGCGGGAGTAGACGTCAACGAGATTCTGATCCGGCCGACCCGCCAGTCGACCTAGTGCCGGCCAAGCAGTAGCCGGACCACCCACCAGTAGCTGCGCAGTCCGATCCGCACCGGCATTGAACGCGCGGCGGCGCCGATGAAGGGCGAGTCGAGGTCGGCGGTGAGCCAGGAGGCAAACTGCGCTGCGCTGACGGCGCGGCCGGCCTGGATTTGGCGGCGCTCGCGCAGGAGGCGGGGCAGCCAGCGGACCACGTCAACGGCAGCGGCCAGTTTCTGCCTCCCCCACCCCCCGGCGATCGAAACCGGGATCAGGGTCAGCTCGGTGACGATCAGCGCCGGAGCGACCAGCGCCAGCAGGCTGGCCGGGTAGACCCGAATCAAGAACGCCCAGCGGTTGCGCTCCAGCCAGCGCCACTTGTGCTCGCGAGCGCCGAACTCATAGTCGTGATCGACGACCGCGGCCGGTTCGATCCCAAGCTCCCCGCCGCCCAACCGCAGCCGCAGCGAGAGATCGACGTCCTCGTGATAGAGAAAGAATCGTTCAGGGAAGCCGCCGACCTCCCGCCACGTGCGGCGCGGAATCGCCAGGCACGCGCCCGAGAGGGCGGGCACCTCACGGGCGGAGGTCGCCTCGGAGATCGGCCGTCCGTGGCCGCCGGCCCAGACGATTCCCGTGAAGTGAACCGGGTTGCCGGCCGAGTTGATCCGCGTGGCGCCCCGGTCGGCGACCAGCGCCTGCCATGCCGCCCAGCCGCGCTCCTGCACCCAGGGCCGGCGGATCGCTTCGCCGAAGCCGGGCAGCGGCGCCGCGTCGGGGTTGAGGATGACAAGCAGGTCGCCCCGCGCCACGGCCGCGCCCTCGTTGCAACCGGCGGCGAAGCCGGCGTTGCGCCCGGTTTGGACCACCCGCGCCACCGGGGCGAGCCCCGCCACCGCATCGGCAGTCCCGTCGTCGGAGTCGTTGTCGACGAGGATCAGCTCGTCACCGTCGTCCAGCTCCGGCAGGAGCGCGGGCAGCGTTCGCCGCAGCTCCTCGCGGCTGTTCCAAGCGACTATGAGGACGGAGAGCGTCGGGCGCACCGACGCGGGAGGCTAACGGCGCTTCTTGTGCTTGCGCGCGGACTTCTTGCAGGCGGTCCGCAACTTCGGCCTTTGGTTCGCCTTCTTGCCGTTCTGGCCTTTGAACCTGGCGATCACGCGGGCACGTTTGACGCACTGGTTCCTGGAATTGACCAGCAGGCCTTTTTTGCCACCCCTCATCGTCAGGATGAACTTGGAAACCGGCACGTCGGGCACGACGTCGAAGGTATTGCGAATCCTCCCTTTTACGCTGTCGATGCGCCCGGCCAGCTCGACGTCCACCTGGCCGCGCAATGAGGCGACGAGGTCGGGCAGCAGGTTATCGGAGGAGCGCAGGTAGACCGGGCCCTCCAACGGGGCGTCGAGCAGCGGCGTGAAGGCTTTGGCGAAGCCGTAGATGGAGTTCTTCGGGCAGGCGCCGGCGGCGTACTGCGGACGGGTGCAGATGTTCTGCAGGCTGCTCTGATCGAGGAAAAGCGACCGTGGCAGGGTGACGGCGGCACGGCTGACGTTGGCGTCGCCCTCCCTGGCTTTGAGCACCGCCCGCAGTTTCGGGTTCTTGGCTCGGCGCATCTTGCCGAACAACCTCATGTAGAGCTTCGGTTTGAAGCCGAGGGCCTCACAGCCGTTTACCTGCATGGGTGAGGACACGGCGTGTGACGTGAACGCGGCCGGGTTGTTGGGATCCGCGCCACCGCCGCGCAGGGTGCCGCCAACCGTCAGCGGCGCGCAGTTGGTCGGGTTGAGCGAGAACCGCGGGCGATCGATCTTCACCGCGACGGAGCGGAGATTCAACAGGACCCCGCCAAAGACGTGCGGAATCGGGTCGGAGACCGCATGGATCTGAGCTGTCTTCGGATCCACGAACAGCGCCACCCGAACCACGACCGTCCCAAGGTCGAACGGTCCGGCCGTGGCCGGGGTGACGACTACCAGGGAGAGAGGAGCCCCGTTGAAGGGGCCTGTCAGGTAAGCCTTGCCTTCGATGCCAAGCGGGGAGGGACCGGAGCCGGTCTTGACGGAAGCACTGCCGATCAAGCTGGAAGCGGGGCAACTCGGCTGCGCCTGCTCGGCGATTCCGCTGTTTGCCGCCGCAGCGACGATCGAGGCCTCCGGGCAGTAGCGAACGCCGGCGAGTTTGGCGCTATGGCCAGGTGGCAAATCGACGTTGACGCCCTTCAGCTCCTGATTGCCGTCGGAGCGAGCGATGTCGACATGGAACTGGGTGAACGCCCCGGCTTTGTCATTGGTCGTCTTGGCCGCAAAACTTGGGCCGAAAGGGCGCTCGGCGAGGGTTTTCGCGCAGGCGCCGCCGCCGGGAGCGGAGGTCAGGGTAAAGCTGCTCGAGAAGGTGGACTGGGAGCTTCCCGACCAGGGTGTCAGCTGTGTGGTCGCTTTGTTGGGCCCGCAGGTGGGTGGGCTGGTCAGGGTCGCCCTCGGCCCACCATCGAAGTGAAGCTGGAAGGAGCTGAACGGGACCTGTGGGGTGTTGGCAAACGTGGTTGTGAGCTGACCGGTAAGAGGGCTCGCGCTGACGTTTCCGATCAGTCGCGCCGAGATGCCATAGCGAGCCGACTCGGCGTCCACGAAGATCCGGAACTGGTTGCCCGAGGCGGGATCGCGACTGAGCTGCTGCCCCACGTAGACGTTGCCGGTCAACGAATTAGGGGGCAGCGGCGGGGTCTGGATCAGAACGGTGCCGATCTTGGAGGCGGCGGGGCAGGCGACCGGGTTCCTGGTCCCCTTGCCGAATTGGGCGTCGGTGCAGGCCTGCAGGCCTGTGGCCGCGGAGGGGTTGAGGCCCATCCCAGGAGGCAAGGTCACCCTGCCGGTTTTGAGGTGAGATTTGGAGATGCTCGGCCCGCCGGTGACATGAGGGACATCGACGCTGGCCGTGGCGCCCGCGGGAGAATCGGTCTGGGAGGTGTTGGGGTTGAAACCCATCGAAGAGCCATCGAGGTCGACTTTCCCGCATCCCACCGGTTTCACCCCGGCGGGAAGGGCCGCCTCGAAGGGCTCAGACCCATTCGGGAAGTTCGGATCCGGCACCTCGTATGAGTCGGCCCGCAGGTAGGTCGAGTAGACGTGCTCGAAGGCTGCCTGCGCCGGATCGAAGCAGGTGCTTGGGATCGTGATGAAGGTCCCGTCGCCGTGCCGGCCTTTGAAAACGAGGCGGTTTTTGAGGATCAACCCGTCCGGCGTCAGGCCCCCGATCGGGAGTTGTGGAATGGGAAGCTGGGGAACGTCGATCGTGAAGCCCTCGTGATAGTCGCTCTCCCAGGCCACGTCGGCGCGGAGGTAGATGTTGTTGCCGCCCAGGTGGAACCCGAACCTCGCTGGCTCGCCCTGAGCGGGGACGATGTTGTAGACGGTCGCCGTGAGCGGGCCGACCGGAAGGCCCAGGGGGGGAGCCGACCCGGTGACGAAGCTGGTGCCGACGTCGGAGCCTGGCGGGCAGAGCAGTGGATCGGTCTCGAAAACCGTCTGCTCGCACTGGGGCGTGGCCTGCGGGTTGACGGTGAGGCCAACCGGAAGGTCGACGCGGACCGTCCTGACCTCGCCCTCCGGGGTCTGACCGGGAGGTTCGTTTTTGACGATGAACTGGGTGAAGCCGACCTGGGGGTGGCCGGCAGCCTGTGTGAAGTGCTGCCCGGGGGTGTCCGGCGAGCACTCGGTCGGAGCGTCCGCGCTACAGGTGCCGGCCTGCCAGCCGTCGGTTGCTTTCGGGGGATCGCTTTGCGGGGCGATGATGTCTTTTGTGGCGCCATGAGCAACCGGCGCGCCGAATGCCAGGGCACCGACAAGTCCCGCCGCCAGGGCAAAGCGTCGCGTCCCTCCTCGCACCGCCATGCGGATCTCTTTCCCAGAAGCCATACCCGTAAACCAGGGTACCCGCTTTTAGGTAGATAAAACAATACTTCTCGGTACCGCGAGCAGGAAAGAAGCGGACGACGGGTCTCGAACCCGCGTCTGAAAGCCTTTCTCGAACCGATTAGAGCCGGGCTTCTCGGAAGATCGAGGAACGGAACGACGAGATGTTTTTGGCTCTGCAAAGCCAAGTTGCGGGCATGGTCGAGGTTTTCCGGGGGCGATGGCGCCCTGCGACCGGACGTTTCGGCTATGCCCGCCGCTCGGAACGATGCGCAGCTCGACTCAGCTCCCGCCCGCTTCCTCGACCAATTCGAGGAGCTACGCGTGGAGCTGTCCAACGAGCAGTTGATCGCCGAGGCGATCGAAATCAACCACGCGGGGATCGGCAAGGACAAGACGCTTGAGCGCTACCGCGATCACCTGATTCATTTCAGCCACTACCTCGCGAGCGTCCACGGCGCGACCTTCTACACGGCCCGCCGCAAGCACGTCCGACTTTTCATGGGCCACCTGGAGAAGCCCGGCGGCGCCAAGCCGCACGACTCCCGGCTGCGCTGCGAGTGGTGCAAGGCGAGCGACCCGGACGGCCGCTCGGGTCCGGGGTGGTCGGCCTCCTACCGCAAGAGCTACCTGTCGGCACTCAAGTTCCTCTATCGCCACTTCCTCGCCGAGGACGACCTGCCCGACCACAACCCCGCCGCCTTGGAGTCCTCGCCGAAGATCATCTACAAGCGCGGCTACACGCCGACGCGGGACGACATCAAGCGGCTGTTGGAGGCCGGGGGTCCGCGAAGGGGCGCCTGCTTGCCTACTGGATGTTCTACGCGCCCTCGCGACTCGCGACGTTCGCCGACGCGCGCTGGCCCGACCTCGATCTTGAGCAAGCGACCTGGGAAGTCGTCGGCAAGGGCGATCAGGTGGACATCTTCGCGCTCTCCCCTCCCCTGCTTCGCGAGCTGCGGCTATACCGCCGCTGGCAGCTCTCCGAGGCTGAGCAGAACCCGGCGATCCGCGACGCGCTGAGCGACCCAGAAACCGCCTACGTGCTGCTGAGCCGCAACGGCAAGAGGACGCATCCTCAGAGCGTCGCCAAGATCATCAAATGGCACGCGCTCCGCGCGGGCGTCGGAGTGCGAAAGGGCGACATTCGCTGGGATGCTCCTGGCGGTCGGACCTCGCGTGTCTCGCCTCACGCGATGCGCCGCGCCTGGGCGACCATCGCGCTCAACGACGAGGAACTTCCGATCGACGTTGTATCCGAGGTCTTGAAGCACAAGGACATCGCGACGACGCGGCGGCACTACGCGCCCACGAAGTCAGATCGAGCGCGAGCGGCACTGGTTGGGATGCGGGTGTGACACAAGGGGGGCCTGCGGCCGGAAATCCCCTTAAATCCCGTACTTGCTAAGGATGATCTCCTGGGTTACGGTCACGTTGCAACGAACGGGAGGAGCTAGATGAATGGGGTGTCAGCCGATAGTGGCAATCCGGCAGAAATAGATCCAACCAAGTCTGTTGACTTGGGAGCAATCGCTCGCTTGTTTCAGAAATGGCCCGGACCAACCTTGATGGCTGTGGGGACGATTCTGGCACTCGCGGCCGCAGGAATCCGAGTGGGTGGAGTTAGCTTCTCAAGCCGTGACTTCGTTGGGGTTGAATTTGCGGCCGTCTTCATCGGAGGCATACTCCTGATTGCTCTTGGGGTCGTCGTGCTGCTCGTCAGGGAGCGCCTTCTTGTGGCAGATAAGGAGCGGCGCGTAACTCAATCGCATGAAATCCGCCTGGAGGCTGCCCGAGCAGCAAGCGAGGTGGGCTCTACCGCAGCTACGCAAGCTGTGAAGACGGCCCAAGATGCCAGGAGGGACTTCATTAACGCCTATCGCAACCCGCCTTCGGGGTAAAGGATTGGATGCGATTCTGGCTTGGGGGTCTTGCTAAGGAAGATGTCGAGATGCTCTACAGCCCGAACGGATGGCGAGGTTCAAAGCGGGACAGATAGCCCGCGTCGAAGGTGCTTTCGGGAATCCAGCCGGGGCCCGGACCTAGACGTAATCGCCTCGACCGGCGGCGGGCAAGGCATTCAGCTCGTCACGGTCTTTCAGGACTTGGCGCAGATCGAGTCGCGCTACGGCAAGCGCGCGCCGACGATCATCAACAACCACCGGGCCAAGGTCTTCGCGACGGGCATCGGCGATCCCGACACCCTGACCTACATACGGCAGGTGACGGACGATGGCGAGTTTTCGCCAGCGCAGCGAGACTGCCGGGGAGAAGGGCCGCGCCTCGGCAACGGAGGGCAGCACGTATCGCGACCTAGCGCCCGCGAACGTCGTTCGCCAGGCGCAGCGGGGAAGCGCCCTGCTCGTCTACGGACACCTGCCAGCCGCGAGGCTGTCGCTGCGGCCGTGGTTTGAGGAGCCCGACCTGAGAGAGCTTGTCGAAGGGAGGAACTATGGGCGCTGAGGATTCCTGGGCGGCCGATACCGTCGCGCTGGGCGGCCGGAAAAGCGAAAGCGAGCCCGCCCGACCTGAGCCGCCGCGACGGCGGGCGCCGAGCGCAAGCGCTCGGCGCCCGCGTCGCGCGTGGTCGTCACTTGTGCGGCTGCTCTCGTCGTCGTGGCCGCACTCGCCGCGATCCTGGGCAGCGGTTCAGGCTCGCCAAAGGCGCCGATCCGCGATGTTGCGGATCCCGCGCCGCGA
Source organism: uncultured Conexibacteraceae bacterium (assembly GCA_964536955.1). Lineage (GTDB taxonomy): Bacteria > Actinomycetota > Thermoleophilia > Solirubrobacterales > 70-9 > CAZHZI01. Next base: position 7,785 of record CAZHZI010000010.1, on the reverse strand, counting down.
GTCGTGGTGAAGCAGCCGACGCGAATGCGTCGACGCGAGCCCCCCCGCGTTGCAAAACCCAGTCGGTACGGCCGAGGCGCCGGGTCTGGTACCAACCGGCGAGGATCACCGCATAGGTCAGGAGCATGGCCGGCACGCTCGTGAGCAGCAGCCAGGAGAAGCCATCGGTCCTCCAGGCCTGGTGGAGAGCGGGGATCGTGAGGCCGAGGGAGATCAGCGCCAGGAGGACGAGGAGACGTTTCCAGTGGGGACCCTCGTCGAGATCGTCGTTCTCCAACGGGCGTACCCGAGGCCGGTCGAAGGCACCGTAGAACAGCGCGGCAATGAGACCGACGATCGCCGCCGGGCCGAGCACGTCCAAGAGTGCGGTAGTGATCACGACCTCGCGCGGGAGCTGGCCGATGATCGTTACCGCCGAGTTCAGCGCGAAGTGGTCGAAGAGCATCCGCAGCGCGATCACAGCCCCGCCGAGCAGATAGACCGCGGCGGCGACACCGGTCAGCAGTCCGACCACGGCGGTCGCTGTCTTCAGCGGGTCGTTCACTCGTGACCCCGTAGGACTAGCACCGGTCGCTCCGTGGGACTCGGTGTGAGCGTGCTCCTGGCCAGGGGGTATCGACCTCCGCCATCGTCACGCATCATATGAGAGCGAGAAAGTTGCGCTCTTCGGCGTTGCTCTCGCTCGGCACGGTGAGACGATAGGACAAGCGGATAGAGAAACCACCTGTCCGACTTGATTCGAGCCAGTGAGATAGCTTCGAAGAGATGCTCGGCTTGGGAGTCGGCAAAGGGATACTGGCGCTGGTCACGGCGGCGGTCGTCGGGGTCGGGGCGATCTCGATCGCGGTCTTCCACCCGGCCGGGATCGGCGACACCAGTGGCGATGACAGCGATAGCTACATCGTTCGCGCGCTAGGGGACTCAGTCACTGCCGGTTTTGGCTTTCTCCCCGATGGCGAGGAAATGAGCAGCTTTCAGCTGCCCCACTGTGCTCCTCCCTCCCCGCCCGACGGCCGCTGCCAATCGCCCGACCAAATCGCATACCCGGCCGTCTTCGCCAAGCACCGCGGTTTGGCCCGGAGGCGCCCGACCTACGCCAATCTCGCGATCTCTGGCTCGACCCCGAGCGAATGGCTCGAAGGGCGGCTGCGCCAGCAGCTTGACGGCGTTGTCCGCAACGACCCTGACCTGACTGTGCTGACACTCGGTGCCAACCCGCTGCTCGACAAGTTTTTGGTGCCGACGCACCTCAGCTACTTCTGCGCCCATTTCGCCAGCCACGCGAGGCGCTGCATCGAGGATCAGCTGCGCAAGTTCGATGTCGTCGCCAAGCTCGCCGGCGTCTATGAGGCGCTGCTGAGGACCGACCCGGAGGGGCGCCGGGGCAAGGTGGTCGTCTTCCAGTATCCGCGCACCGTGCCCCTCAGCATCTCTCTCGCCAGGGTCCAGCTGCTCTTCGACGAGCTGCGCGGCACAATCGAACAGGCCGTCGCCCGCGCCAGGAGCGAGGTGCCTGACCAGGCCGAGCGACTCGTCCTCGTCGACCCGGGTCCCTTCCTCGACCATCCCTGCCGTTCCGCCTATTCCTGGATCCTCTCTGCCGACACCTGCATTCATCCCAATGCCGAGGGTCACAGGCAGATAGCCGCGCAGCTCGAGCGCGTCGCATCGGGTGAGCCGGCATTGCAGCCCTCGGCCGTGACCCGAGAGGCGCTGGCGAGCGCCGGTGATCAGTGCGGCCTCGTCAAGACAGACCGGACCTTCCACCCGCGGCGCGGGATGACGAAGCGGATTTGGTTCGAGGTGAAAGTAGAGCGCGGGGTCGCCCCGTGCAGCCGGGCGCGGGGATTGCTCCGCTGGTACGTGGAAGCGCCGAACCCGTGTGTCGACGCTGGTAACACGTGCGTCCTCTACCGCGAAGGCTGGGTTTGCTCCGCGCCGACCGCCGGGTCATATCCGATCGTCTACGCGTGCAGTCATTCCGGCGGCAGGTTCGAGATCGCGGGCACCGACTACTTCCGGCCCAAGGGGCGCTTCACCCGAACCGGTCTCGGTCCAGTACGAATCGGGATGTCGCCCGCCGAAGTGGTCGCTCGCTTCGGCCCCCCGCACGACTTGCGGACCTGCTGCATCTTGGGAATCGGCGAGCGCGCGAACGCCCTCGACTACGTCTACTACACCGGCTACACGGGCCGCCCCGGAAGATCTGGGGTGACCTTGTCATTCTGCCGGCCGACCCATGCCCTCTCCCGAATCGAAACGGATCTGCCGCAGTTCACCGATGACCGCGGAATTGGTCCCGGCACCCAGTTCAGCGTCTTCGCATCGGCATTCGGCGATGAGCCGCTACCAAACTCGATCGACTACGGCGCCAACCCATTCATTCTCCGAGCGCCGCCCAATCACGCCGCGTCCTGCCCAGGCGCCTACGTTCCATCCGACATCAACGCCCTGCGCTACTTCCCCTCTGCCGACGGCGCGGAAATCGAACGCATCGCCGTCGGCTACATGTACCCGGGCGGCGACTGACGAAAAGGTGGCGGTCGCTTCCGCCGGCTCGGGTACTGGCAAGCTGCCATGTCGAATGAAGACGATGGTTTTGGAGACTGGAGTCCACACGCCTGCGTGGGTCGCCCTCTCGGCCGCTCCGAACTGGCTCCAGTCAACTCGACTGAAGCCTCTGTTGCGCTCTGCGATGCGCTCGTAGCCCAGCACGAGGACCAATCGCGAGCCACCGACACTCCGCCGGAGCGCCATCGGAGGGCTCATTGCGGTAGATCAGGCGAAAACGAGGCTTGCCTTTGTACCTGTCGACGTCGAACCGAATCCTTCGGCAGTCGCTCAGCTCGGGATGCCTGCCCGGTCCCATCAATTCACCGGTGTAGGGGTTGTCTTCGCATTCAAGGAACAGCTTGGCGATACGCAGCTTCAGCACCTCGATCTCGGCTTCCTGGTCAGGCACATCCTTGGTCAAATCAGCGATCTCGTCTTTGACCCCTTCCGCGAAGGTGACTTGCACCGCCCCTGCCGACCCGGTCATCGCCTAGTTAGGTCGGATGCCTAGGTCGCGCAAGGCTTCGGTACCGTCTTGCGTGCGTTCCGCTGCTCCGCTCCTGATCCGCTCCGCTGCCACTGCCTCGACTTCATCGTCGGCACGGCGAGCCTCGAACGCTTCAGTCATCGAGTCAAACCTTGAGTCCATGTCGTCGCGCATCTTGCGCATCTGGTCCTCCAGGCGACTTAGCATGTCCAGGACCCGGCTGGACCTCGTCTTGGGCAAGAGAGGCATCCTTGAATGAGGATACTCGCGCCCGTCGGCTGGACTAGGTCGCCTCAGCGCCAAGTAGATCTTCAAAGGGCTGGCCGGGATTTCGCTTAGCGGCCTTACTTGTCGTTTAAACTGCCCCGGTCAGCCGAGGGGCTTGGGAGTTCAGGTCTAGAGCCAAATTTGGAACGGGTCTCGAACCACGGCCGAGATTTTGGCTCTGTAAAGCGGAAGAAGAAGCGGACGACGGGTCTCGAACCCGCGACCTCGAGCTTGGGAAGCTCGCGCTCTACCAACTGAGCTACGTCCGCGTGCGGATGATTTTAGGCCTCCGATCTAACCTTCGGCGTCCGTGAGCGCACGTTCCCTCCTCGCCTTCCTCGCCGTGGTGGCCGTCGTCGGCCTGCTCGGCTTTGGCCTGCTGAGCAAGGGCTCGGCCCAGATCGCGGTCGGCGAGCCTGTCCCCGACAAGGCGCTGCCCGTCCTGGGAGGCAACGGGGAGAGTGAGATCGCCGACTACCGCGGCAGGTGGGTGCTGGTCAACCTCTGGGCCTCGTGGTGCGTGCCCTGCCGTCAGGAGGCCACGGCATTGGAGCGGTTCCACCGGCGCTACGGCCCCCGGGACCTGATCGTGCTCGGGATCAACGTCCAGGACAACAGCGGCGACGCGCTCGACTTCCTGCGCGACTACGGGACCACCTATCCGCAACTGCGCTCGGTCGGCGACGAGCGCAGCGACGCATTCGGTTCCACCGGCGTCCCGGAGAACTTCCTCGTCGACCCCCGGGGACGGCTGGAGTTGATCTGGCGCGGGCCGGTCGACGATCGCTTCCTCGACGAACGGGTCGTTCCATTTCTCGAAGGACAGACGGGATGAGGCGGGCTTTTCTCTTTGTCGCGATCCTGGCGATCCTGGTCGGCGTCGCCCCCGCCCTCGGCGCTGCCCCCCGGACCAGCCTCACGGACCTCGAGGACGAAGTGATGTGCCCGATCTGCGGCACGCTGCTGGAGCTGTCGGAGGCGCCGCAGGCCCAGAGGCAGAAAGCCTTCATCGCCGCAATGATCGCCCAGGGCAGAACGAAGGCTGAGATCAAGGACGCGCTGGTCGCCGAGTACGGAAAGGAGGTGCTGGCGCTGCCCGAGGGCTCGGGCTTCGAGCTCTCTGCCTACCTCGTTCCGGTGATTGCCTTTGTCGTGGCGGCGGTGGCCCTGGCGCTCGGCCTGCGGCGCTGGCGGCGCGACGGGCCTGGCTCCAAGCCGCCGATGGGGGGGCCGAGCGGCGAAGCCGCGAAGCGCCTCGACGCCGACCTCGCCAAATACGACCTCTAGGGGGCTCTCAGCCGCGCAGGATCAGGCCGGTCGTCGGAGCGTCGAGGGCGGGCAACTCCGACTTCAGCGCCCTGCGGGGCTTCCCGCGCCTCAGCCGCGCGCGGTCGACGCAGGCAAGCGTCGCATCGACCTGCATCGCGACGGCCGCAAGCGAGCCTCCCCCTGCCGCCAGCGGAGGGCCGTCCACGACCACGAAGTCGTAAGCGTTGCGCAGTTTCAAGAGCGCGTGCTCGAAGTCGTTCGAAGCGACCAGCGTCGCCGCATTGGGCGTGGCGGCGCCGGCGACGACGCAGGTCAGCGGCGCGCTTGCGCCCCCCGAAGCCGGGCCGGCTAGGACGAGCGGCTGGAGGATCTGGCGGGCGCTCGCCTCCCCCCGCAGGTACTCGTGCAGCCCCGGAGCGCCGGCCAGCCCCACGGCCTCGGCGAGGCTCGGGCTCTCAAGGTCACACTCCAGCAGCGCCGTTCTCCGGCCTGCGGCGGTGGCCACGGTGGCCAGGCCGACGGCCGCCGCGGACTTGCCTTCCTCGTCGCCGGTGACGAGCACTGCGCGGGCGCCGCGAAGCGCGTTCAGCAGGGAGGCGAGCGCCTCGTAGTCGGCTCGACGCAGCCTCCAGGTCGGCGGCTCGCCCGGCAGGCGGGCCGATATCTCGGCGAGAACCGAAGGCATCCGCCCCCCGCGGCGCATCACATCCGCTCGGGTGCGGAGATCCCCAACAGCCCCAGTGCCCCCGCGATCGTCCGCTTGGCGAGAAGGCAAAGGGCGAGGCGCGACTCCTCTACCCCGGCGCCTTCGGCGCCGACCACCTGGCAGTCGCGATAGAAGGCGTGGAAGTCGGCGGCGACGGTCGTCGAGTAGGCGCAGACCCGGTGGGGGGCGCGCCGCGCCGCTGCTTCGCGCACCTCGTCGGGGAACTCCAGCAGCCGCTTTACCAGCGCCCGCTCGGCCGGCTCCATCGGAGTCGCGACGACCGCGTCCGCGTCCGCCCGCTCCGCCCCGTTCCCCGCTTTGCGCAGGATGCTGGCGATCCGCGCATGCGCGTACTGCACGTAATAGACGGGGTTCTCATTTGACTGGCGGCGAGCCAGTTCGAGGTCGAGGTCGACGGTGGTCTCGTGACTGCGCCAGAGCATGAACCAGCGGGCTGCGTCGACGCCTATGTCGTCGACCAGTTCGTCCAGGGAGACGAAGTCTCCGCTTCGCTTGGACATCTGCGCGCGCTCCCCGCCCTCGACGATGTGAACCAAGCGCATGATCGGCGCCTCGAAGTGAGCGGGATCGGCGCCAAGCGCCTCGATCGCCGCGCGCAAGCGCGGCACGTAGCCATGGTGGTCGGCGCCCAACACGTCGATCAACCGCCCGAAGCCACGCTCAAGCTTGTCCCAGTGATAAGCGACGTCGGCGGCAAGGTAGGTCGGCTCCCCGCTGGCGCGAATCAGGACTCGGTCCTTGTCGTCGCCAAAATCGGTGGTGCGCAGCCACAGCGCCCCGTCGCTCTGATAAGCGTGGCCCCGCTCGCGCAGCAGACCCAGGGCGTCCTCGACCTCACCGCGCTCGTAGAGATCGCGCTCGGAGAACCAGCTGTCGAAGCGCACGCCAAACCGGTCGAGGGTCGCGCGCACGCCGTCGATCATCAATTCGACTCCGCGCCGACCCAATGCCTTGATGTCGGCTGGGTCCACTCCTTCCTCGTTCATGCGGGCTGCGATCGCTGCGACGTACTCACCGGTGTAGCCGTCCTCGGGCGGTTCGATGCCGGTCATGCGGGCGGCGATGGAGGTCGCGAAGCGGTCGACCTGTCCCCCCGCGTCGTTGACGTAGAACTCGCGGCAGACCTCGTGGCCGGTGGCCTCCAGCAGGCGAACGATCGAATCGCCGTAGGCGGCGTGACGGCCGCCGCCGACATGCAGCGGCCCCGTCGGATTGGCGGAGACGAACTCGACCAGGACGCGCTCGGCTTCATCCACGCGGGAGCGGCCCAGCTCCTGCTCCGCGCCGGCCATCGTCACCATCGCCCGGCGGTGCCAGGCGTCGGACATGAAGAGGTTGACGAACCCCGGACCGGCCACCTCGATCCGCTCGACGCCATCGCCGAGGCCACGCTCCAGCTCACCGCGGACCCGCTCGGCGACATCGCGGGGGTTCTCCCCCAGCGGCGCTGCCAGCAGCATCGCCGCGTTGGAGCTGTAATCGCCAAGTTCGGACTTGGGAGGACGCTCCAGGGTCGGCTCCGGGCCAATCGGCTCCCCCCCGCGCAAAGCGCGAGCGGCGTCGCCCACGGCAGAGCGAAGTTCGGCGATCGGATCAGAGCCGGTCATCGGCCCATCGTATGGATCACCGGCCCCGCGACCGGACGCGGAAGGGACGGCGGGTCCATATCCGATTCCCCGGCATCGCGGGGCGAGGAGGCGGGGGAGTACGCGGCGGCGGCGCCGATCCGATCCATCGTGGTGGGGTGGGTTCCGAAGATCGCGTGGAAAGCCGGCGGCGGCGCGGGGTCGGAGAGGTTGGACAAGGCAAGGCGTCGCTGGAGGTCGATGAACGCCTTCGGATCGCGGGTCAGCTCCAGGGCGAAGGTGTCAGCGCGCGCCTCGACGGCCCGCGAAAGCCGGTTGCCGGGGACGCCAAGGACGAAGGCGGCGACGGCGACCGAGAGGGCGAGCGCCGGCAGTGCCGCCGGGGAGCGCGGATCGTCACCGCTGCGCCGTGCCAGCGCCCCGGTCGAGAGTTGCGTGAAAAGGACCCCCAGCGGCGCGACCAAGGCGACGAAGAGGAGGCCACGGGGGATGTCGCTCCCCTCCACATGCGCCAACTCGTGCGCGACCACGGAACGCAGCTCTGCCGGCGAGAGCTCGCGGATCGTGTTGTCGTAGAGGACGACACGCTTGGTCGAGCCCACGCCGCCGACATAGGCGTTGATCGCGGTGGAGCGGCGGCTTGCGTCGACGCGGTAGACCTGCCCGACCTTCACGCCGGCGTGCCGGCTCAGCTCGAGCACTTCGGATCGAACGCGGCCAGGCGGCAATGGCTCGAACTTGTTGAACACCGGCGCCAGCACAACCGGCGCCAGCCAGGTGAACAGCACGGCGGTGGCGACCACCAGCACCGTGCCGCCGATCCAGAAGCGCTCGTCGAGCCGGCGCAGCAGCGCCACCGCGGCCGCGCCACCGAGCGCGGCCAGGGCCGCCGCGAT
>CAZHZI010000009.1:0-31786 GCA_964536955.1 uncultured Conexibacteraceae bacterium | reverse complement strand
CTGAGGTTTCCTCGACGGGGGTGGGAATCCTCCCTATGGGGCTAGGCCCTAAGCACGCCTCACCTGCTACAAAGTCCTACAGGTGAAGCAAACGGGCCAAACTGCGAGCGGCATCCGCGCCTTCGGCGCCGCGCTCGACTCTGCCCGCCTCTCCTATTACTGGCGATTTAGCTAGGCGTCCGGCCGTGCGGCCTCCGCGCCGCGCCGAATAGCCATTGGCGGCCCGGACGCCGGCGTTCACGTTCCGCGCATTCCGCCGTGCTCGCACGGCGGGGACGAGCTGAAAGTAGGATTTTCCGAGTTTTGAAGAAAGGCGACGAGCAGATGATGATCGGGACGACAGAGGGGGCGACGCGAGACCGCGTCCGCGATCGGCGCATCGAGAGGATCGTCGAGTTGGCGACCCCGGCGAAGCTGCTGGAGGAGCTGCCGCTGGGCGACGGCCGCACGGATGCCGTGGTGCGCGGGCGCGAGGAGGTCGTCGGGGTTCTCGACGGCAGCGACGACCGGCTGCTCGTCGTGGTCGGGCCGTGCAGCGTCCACGACCCCGACGCGGCGCTCGAGTACGCGGAGCGGCTGAGCGCAAAAGCTCGCACCGTCGGCGACGACCTGCTGATCGCGATGCGGGTCTACTTCGAGAAGCCGCGCACCACGACTGGCTGGAAGGGGCTGATCAGCGATCCCCACCTCGATGGAAGCGGCGACGTCAACGCCGGGCTGCGCATCGCCCGCGAGCTGCTGCTGGAGGTGCTCGACCTCGGTCTTCCAATCGGCTGCGAGTTCCTCGACCCGATCACGCCGCAGTACATCTCCGACGCGGTCGCCTGGGGGGCGATCGGGGCGCGCACGACCGAAAGCCAGATCCACCGCCAGCTTGGCTCCGGCCTCTCGATGCCGATCGGCTTCAAGAACCGCACCGACGGCAACGTCCAGGTGGCGGTCGACGCCGTCCGCGCCGCCGCGGTGCCCCATGCCTTCGCCGGTATCGACGACAGCGGCGCGCCAGCGATTCTTCACACGACCGGCAACCCCGATGGCCACGTCATCCTGCGCGGCGGCAGCGGCGCGCCCAACTACGACGCAGGGGGGGTCGCGGAGGCGCTGACCAAGCTTCGCGCGGCCGGACTGGCCGAGCGCGTGGTGATCGACGCCTCCCACGACAACAGCGGCAAGGACCCCGACCGCCAGCCGGAGGCGGCCGGCGACATCGCCGAACAGGTGGGGGCGGGGAACGCGGCGATCGTCGGCGTGATGCTCGAGTCCTTCCTGGTCGGCGGCCGCCAGGACCTCGACAGCGACGAGGCGCTCACATACGGCCAGTCGATCACCGACGCCTGCATCGACTGGGACCAGACGGCCTCGGTGCTGGATCGCCTGGCGGCAGCGGCACGGACGCGGCGCGGCGGATGAGGATCGCCGTCCTCGGCGTCGGCCTGATCGGCGGCTCGATCGGGTCGGCTGCCCGGAGCAAGCTCGAGAACGCCGAGGTCGTCGGCTTCGATCCGGACGTCGCGACCTTGGAGCGCGCCGTCGCCGACGGCGCGATAGACCATGGCGCGGGCACGGTCCCCGGGGCCTGCGAGGGGGCCGACGTCGTCTTCTGCGCGGCACCGGTCGCGGCGCTGCCGGAGTTGGCACGGGCCGCCCTCGCCGTCTGCGGCCCCGACTGCACAGTCAGCGACGCCGGCTCGACCAAGCGCGAGATCGTCGCGGCGCTGGGGGACGACGAGCGCTTCATCGGCGGCCACCCACTCGCCGGGGCGGAGACGTCGGGGGTCGCAAACGCCCGCGCCGACCTCTTCGAGGGCGCCCGCTGGTACCTGACCCCGACCGAGCGCTCCGGCGGCGTCCTCTACGACCGCCTCCAGCGCACGATCGCCGACCTGGGAGCGCGACCGCAGGCGATCGATGCCGAGGCCCACGATCGCCTGATGGCCACGGTCAGCCATCTGCCGCACGTGGTCGCCAACGTGCTTGTCGGCCAGGCTGCCGCGGAGCTGATCCGCGACTCGGAGCGGATGCCCGAAGTCGGTCCGAGCTTTCGCGACACGACCCGCGTCGCCGGCTCCAATCCGGCGATATGGGGAGACATCTTCTTGACCAACCGCGAGGCCGTCGCAGACGCAATCGACGCGGTGGGGGAGCGCTTGCGCGAGGCGGCCGAGCTGATTCGCGGTGGCGACCGCGAGGCTGTCGCCGCCTGGCATGGCGCTGCCGCCGAGGACCGCCGCGGCCTGCTCGAGGCAGAGCTTGAGAACGGCCCGCTTCATGAGCTGCGCGTTGTGGTCGCCAATCGACCCGGCACGGTGGCCGAGCTGGCCCTGGCGCTGGGCGAGGCGGGCGTCAACATCGAGGACATGGCGCTCTACCCCGCGCCGGACATGACATCGGGCGCGGTCTCGCTCTGGGTCTCCGGGGCAAGTCAGGCGGAGCGCGCGGCGACGCTGGTCCGAGAGTTGGGCCATACGGTCACCGTGGTCGGCGCCGAGGACTGAAGTTGACACGCTTCGATCCCTCGGGGCCGCTGGCCGGAGCGCTGCGCCCCCCGGCCGACAAGTCGATCTCTCACCGTGCCGCGCTTATCGCGGGGATGGGGGAGGGGAAAACGGCGATCGAGGGCTACCTCGATTCGGCTGACACTCGCTCGACCCTGGCCGCGGTCGCGGCGTTGGGGGCAGGCGTCGAGGGGGTGGATGACGGGGAGCTCGCCCCGACGATCCACATCCACGGCGTCGGCCTGCGCGGGGCCGTGCCCGCCCGGATCGACGTCGGCAACGCCGGCACGCTGTTGCGGCTGTTGCCCGGATGGCTGGCGGGACAAGAGAAGGGCGCCTGGACGCTGGATGGGGACGAGTCGATCCGCCGCCGCCCGGTCGACCGGGTTGCCGAACCGCTGGGGCTGATGGGAGCGCGCCTGCGTTGCCGCGACGGTCGCCTGCCGCCATTGCAGATCGAGGCGGCGCCGCTTCACGGGATCTCCTACGAGCCGCCGGTCGCCAGCGCCCAGGTGAAGTCGTCTGTGCTTCTGGCGGGCCTGCTCGCCGAGGGGGAGACGCGGGTGGTCGAGCCGCTGCCGACCCGCGATCACACCGAACGGATGCTGTCCGCGGCCGGCGCCGAGGTTCTCCGCGACGGCGAGGCCGTCGCGGTTCGCCGGGTGGAGCAGCTCGAGCCGGGCAAGATCGTCGTGCCCTCCGACTTCTCCTCGGCGGCCTTCTTCATCGTCGCGGCCCTCCTGGTCCCCGGTAGCGACGTCGTCATTGAGGGCGTCGGCCTCAATCCGACTCGCACCGGCCTGCTGGCGATCCTCGAGAGGATGGGCGCAGCGGTCGAGATCGAGCCAGAGGGGGAACGGGGCGGGGAGCCGATCGGACGGGCTCGTGTTCGCCCGGCCGAGCTGCGCGGTGTCGAGGTGGGTGGTGCCGATGTGCCGCTGGCCATCGACGAGCTGCCGCTCGTGGCGCTCGCCGCCTGCTTCGCAGAGGGCACGACGACGATCCGCGACGCCGCCGAGCTTCGCCGCAAGGAGTCCGACCGGCTGGCGACGGTAACCGAGGCGCTGGCCGCGCTCGGGGCCAAGGTCGAGGCGACCGAGGACGGGATGACCATCGAGGGGAGTGGTGGGGTGCGCGGTGGCAGGGTCCATTCGCACGGCGATCACCGCATCGCGATGCTCGGCGCGATCGCCGGCGTCGCCTCTCGAGACGGAGTCGAGGTCGAGGGCATGGACGCCGCCGGGGTCAGCTACCCGGGGTTCGAGAACGACCTCGCCTCGCTGTCGAGTCGTTGACGGCCGTACGCTCCGCGCCATGGTGATCGCGATCGACGGACCCGCCGGGGCCGGCAAGTCCTCCGTGGCCCGGGGCGTCGCGGCGGCGCTCGACTTCACCTACCTCGACTCGGGGGCGATGTACCGCTGCGTGGCGTTGGCCGGGATCGAGCGCGGCGTGAACCTCAAAGACGGCGGCGCGATGGGCGAGCTGGCGAGCGCGCTGCAGATCGAACTCGTTGCGGGCCGCGTCCGCCTCGACGGGCGCGACGTCACCGCGGCGATTCGCGAGCCGGGCGTTGCCGCAGCCGCCTCCCATGCCTCGGTCCATATCGCGGTGAGGCAGGCGATGGTGGCCAGCCAGCGCGAGCTGATCGCCGGGGGCCGCTACGTCGCCGAGGGGCGTGACATCGGCACCGTGGTCAGCCCCGAATCTCCCCTCAAGGTCTTCCTCACAGCCGCCGAGGACGAGCGCGCCCGTCGCCGCGCCGCGCAGACCGGGGAGCACCCCGAGGTGGTTCTCACCGCCCAGCGCGAGCGCGACGAGCGCGATGTGACCCGTGAGCACAGCGCCCTGCGCGCCGCCGGCGACGCGGTCGAGCTCGACACGACGGATCTTTCGCTGGAGCAGGTGGTCGATCGCGTCGTCGCTCTGGCCCGTGAGAGAGGGCTGGCGTGAGCCGCCTTCCCACGGTCGCGGTGGTCGGCTTCCCCAATGTCGGCAAGAGCACTCTGGTCAACCGTCTGGTCGGCGGCCGCGAGGCGGTGACCGACGCAGAGCCCGGCGTCACCCGCGACCGCAAGCGCCTCCCCTGTGATTGGAACGGGGTCGCCTTTGAGCTGGTCGATACGGGGGGGATCGACCTTCAGGACGAGGCCGAGCTGGCCCGCGACGTGCAACGCCAAGCCCGGCTTGGGATCGCCGAGGCCGATGTGGTGATGCTGGTCGTGGACGCTCGCGCCGGCGTGCGCGCGGGCGACGCCGAGCTGGCGCGGGCCCTGCGCGGCAGCGAGACGCCGGTGGTCGCCGTCGCCAACAAGGTCGACCGCCCAGATGACGCCCATCTGGTCGCCGAGCTCCACAAACTCGGCCTGGGCGACCCGATCCCCGTCTCCGCCACCCACGGTCTCGGCACCGGCGACCTGCTCGACCGCCTGACCGAGCTGCTGGGCGAGCGTGCCCGATCCGACGATGGAGAAGAGCCGGCCAGAATCGCCGTCATCGGCCGTCCCAACGTCGGCAAGTCCTCCCTCGTCAATGCCTTTCTCGGCGTGGATCGAGTGATCGTCTCCCAGAAAGCCGGTACCACCCGCGACGCGATCGACACCGAGCTTGAGGTCGACGGTCGGCGTGCCGTCCTCGTCGACACCGCGGGGCTGCGTCGACGCTCGAAGGTCGCAGGGACGATCGACTACTACGCCCAGCTGCGCTCCGAGCGCGCGGTCGAGCGCGCCGACGTCGCGCTGGTCGTCTGCGACGCCTCCGAGGGCGTCACCTCCGAGGATCTGCGGGTGGCGGAGCTGGCGATGCGCGCCGGGTGCGCGACCCTGCTGGTGCTCAACAAGTGGGACGTCACAGCAACCGACATCGACGACGCCCGGGCCCGCGTCGAGCGCAAGCTGCGCCTGCGCCCGGCGGTGATCACCTGCTCGGCGCTGCGCGGCCGCAACGTCGCAAATCTGCTGCCCAGGGCCCTCGAGCTGGCCGACAAGGCGGCGGAGCGGATCCCGACCCCGGCGCTGAACCGCTTCGTCGCCGATGTCGTCGCCAAGACTCCGCCGCCCTCCCGCCGCGGCCGCCGGCTCCGCCTCTACTACACCGCCCAGGTGGGAGAACGCCCGCCGCGTATAGCGATCCAGGTCAACGACCGCAAGCTGATCAGCCGCGACTGGGCCTACCACCTCGAGAACCGCCTGCGCGAGGCCTACGGGCTCGAGGGCGTCCCGCTCGTGATCGACTTCGTGCCCCATTCGGGCCGCCGCCGTTAGGCTTCGGCCATGCCAGACAGCCAGCCGCTCGCCGAGGGCGAGCACCTCTTCACATCCGAGTCCGTCACCGAGGGTCATCCCGACAAGGTCTGTGACCAGATCTCCGACGCCGTCCTCGACGCGGTGATGGCGGGTGACCCGGAAGGGCGCGTCGCCTGCGAGACCCTCGTCAACACCGGCATGGCGGTCGTCTCCGGGGAGATCTCCACCGATGTCCACCTCGACGTGCCGGAGATCGTCCGCGAGACGATCCGCAAGATCGGCTACGACCACGGCGACTACGGCTACAACTGCGACCACATCTCGGTCCTGGTCTCACTCGACAAGCAATCGCCCGACATCGCCCAGGGCGTTGACCACGCCCTGGAGACACGGGTGGATCCCACCGACGACGACGAGCTGGACGTGGCTGGCGCGGGCGATCAGGGAATGATGTTCGGCTACGCGACCAACGAGACCGAGTCGCTGATGCCGATGCCGATCCAGATCGCCCACCGGTTGGCCGAGCGCCTCGCCGCCGTCCGCAAGGACGGCACCCTCGACTACCTCGGCCCCGACGGCAAGACTCAGGTGACGGTGCGCTACGCCGACGGCCGCCCGGTTCGGGTCGAGAAGCTGCTGATCTCCACCCAGCATGCGGCCGGCATCGACTCCGAGACGACGATCAAGCCCGACCTCTGGCAGCACGTGGTCCTGCCGGTCCTCGAGGCCGGCGTGCCCGGCCTCTACGACGAGGGCGAGCTGCGCGAGGGCTTCCTCGTCAATCCGACCGGCAAGTTCGTGATCGGCGGCCCGGTCGGCGACGCCGGCCTCACCGGTCGCAAGATCATCGTCGACACCTACGGCGGGATGGCCCGCCACGGGGGCGGCGCCTTCTCCGGCAAGGACCCATCCAAGGTCGATCGCTCCGCCGCCTACGCGACCCGCCACGTCGCCAAGAACGTCGTCGCCGCCGAGCTGGCCGATCGCTGGGAGGTCCAGTTCGCCTACGCGATCGGCGTCGCCCATCCGATCTCCCTGATGGTCGAGACCTTCGGCACCGGCAAGCTGCCCGACGCGGAGATCTCCCGACTCGTCGAGGCCGAGTTCGACCTGCGGCCCGGCGCCTTCCGCCGCTACCTCGACCTGCATCGCCCGATCTTCGAGAAGACCGCGGCATACGGCCATTTCGGCAGGGGCGATGACGCTTTCACCTGGGAGCGCATCGACCGCGCCGAAAATCTGCGAAGCGCCGCCGGGCTTGCGGCCACTCCCGCATGAGCGGGATTCGCGCGAACTAGCCGGGGGGCTGCGCCTCTCCCAGTCCGTGCGCGCCGGCCGTGCCTGCGCCGGTCGCCTGGTCGACCCGATGGACGACGTCGCCCGGTTCCGCCACTCCGGCGAAGATGAAGTTGTAGTCGTCGCTGGCCGCCGTGTCGAAGTCGACGTCGCCGATCTGCATCACCCGCTGGTAGACGGTCTGGCGGTAGTTGACGTTCTGGACGCGCTCCAGCCGCGTCTCCTGGATCTCTCTCGAGACGATTCCCCGCTTGATGTTGAGGCGACGGTCGGTGATCGTGTAGGTGGTCGCGACCCGCTTGATGAAGCCGATCAGCGCGGTCAGCGCGATCACCGCCAAGACGATCAGAAAGATCGTTCCGCCGCCAGCCCCGAAGAGCTTGGCTATCGCGCCCAAGATCGCCGCGCCCAAGATCCCTTTCAGGTAAAAGCCGAGGATCGCGCGCCAAGATGGGTGGCCCTGGAAGATCACCTGCTCCCCGGGGCTGAGGTTGATGCCCGCCACCGGCTGAGCATACCCGCGGCGTCCGCGCTTCTCCATACCGTGGCGCGGTGTCGATAGCCAAGGTCGAGCCGCTCACCACCGCGCGCGCGCTGCGTGGCCCGTTCGACTATCGGCTACCGGCTGAGATGGCCGACGTGGGGGTGGGAAGCGTCGTCCGGGTGCCGTTCGGCCGGCAGCGGATGCTCGGGGTTGTCGTCGCCCTGGCCGAGTCGTCGGAGATTCCCCCGGAGCGCCTCTCCGAGCCGATCGAGGCGCTGGAAACGGGGGTGCCGGCGGAGTTGGTCCGGCTCGGCCTCTGGGTCGCACGCGAGTATTGCTCGACTCCCTCGCGCGGGCTGCGTCTGGTCCTGCCGCCGGGCGCAGGTGTCCGCAAGCGCCGCAGCAGGCCCCGGGTGGAGCATGCCGGGGTCGGGGTCGCCGCCAGCGGGGCGCCGCAGCTCGTCCCCGAGCAGGCGCGCGCGGTCGCCTCGGTGCTCGCGGCGCTGGACGGGGAGGCGGGCGCCAATCGGGAGCTGCTTCTGCACGGTGTCACCGGCTCGGGCAAGACCGAGGTCTACCTGGCGGCGGTCGAGGCCGCCCTGCAACGGGGGACCGGAGCGATCGTGCTCGTCCCCGAGATCGGCCTCGCCCCGCAGGCCGTGGCTCGCTTTCACGCCCGGCTGGGCGACCGCATCGCCGTCCTGCACTCCGCCCTCACCGACGGCGAGCGCTACGACGAATGGCGGCGGCTTCGCCGAGGCGAGGCAAGTGTCTGCGTAGGGCCGCGCTCGGCGATCTTCGCACCCGTCGAGAACCTCGGCCTGGTCGTGATCGACGAGGAGCACGACGCGTCCTACAAGCAGGAGGGCGATCCCTCCTACGACGCGCGAACGGTCGCCCGCCGCCGCGCCGCGGAGTCTGGCGCGGTGCTGGTCGCCGGCACCGCGACCCCGCGTCCGGAGAGCTGGCTGGAGCTGCCGCGGGTCGAGTTGCCCTGCCGGGTCGACGAACGGCGGATGCCACCGGTCGAGGTGGTCGACATGCGCGCCGCCGACCCCCGCTCCGGTCCGCTTCATCCCGCCACCTGGGAGGGCTTGGAGGCGGTGCGCCGCGCCGGCGCCAAGGCGATCGTGATGATCAACCGCCGCGGCTTCGCGCCCTGGCTCACGTGCCGCTCCTGCGGCCATCACTGGAACTGCCCGAACTGTGACGTTTCGCTGATCGTGCATCGCCGCAGCCGCCGGCTCGTCTGTCATCACTGCTCCCACGCGGAGCCCCTGCCGGGCGTCTGCGGGGTGTGCGACTCGACAACGCTGTCGCAGGCCGGGACGGGGACGCAGCGGATCGAGGAGCTGCTCTCCCGGCGTCTGGATCCGATGCCGGTCATCCGCCTCGACTCGGACACCGCCGCCGGCCGCGGCTCGCACGCCGAGATCCTGGCCCGTTTCGACGCGGCTCCGAGCGCCGTGCTCGTCGGCACCCAGATGGTCGCCAAGGGGCACGACTTCCCCGAGGTGACGCTGAGCGCAATCCTCGACGCCGATGCGACGCTGCGCTTCCCGGACTTTCGCGCCGGTGAGCGGACCTTCGCGATGGTCGCCCAGCTGGCGGGACGCTCGGGCCGCGGAGAGGCCGGGGGAGAGGTGATCGTCCAGACCCTGGCGCCCGAGGCGCCCAGCATCGCCCACGCCTGCCGCCACGATGCCCCGGGATTCCTGGGAGGAGAGCTGGAGCGTCGCCATGTCCTTCGCTATCCGCCCTACTCGCACCTGGTGCGGATCAATCTCGCCTCGGAGCTGGAGCCGCGCCTGGAGGCGCTGGCGATACGGCTGGCCGGCGAGCTGGCGGACGCGCTCCCGGAGGACACCGACCTGCTCGGCCCTGCGCCGATGTTCCGCGTCCGCAACAGGCACCGGCGGCGGCTGCTGATGAAGGCGGTCGATCGGGAGGGCACGGTGGCCGCGGTTCGCGACGTCGTCGAGACGCTCGTCTCCGACCGCGCGATGCGCGAGGTGGCGATCGGCGTCGACGTCGACCCGCAGTGAGTGTCGGCGTCGACACGGTGGCCGGGCTCTCCGCAATCCTTAGACTCGGTATTCCATGAGCGATCGGGTCGAGACGGACACCGGCGAGCACCAGCTCGAGGCGGAGCTGCTGGCACGGCGGGAGGCGGCGCTTGCCCATGTGGTCAAGTTCGGCGATCCGGTGCTGAAGAGCAAGGCCTCGCCGGTCACCGTGTTCGGTCCCGAGCTGCGGGCCGAGGTCGAGCGGATGATCCAGATCATGCGCGACGGAATGGGAGTCGGCCTTGCCGCCACCCAGCTCGGAATCCTGCGTCGGATGCTCGTCTTTCAGGCCGGCCCGGACGCCGAGCCGACCGCCCTGCTCAACCCGGAGGTCGAGTGGCTCTCCGATGCGACGGTTCTCGCCGAGGAGGGGTGCCTCAGCCTGCCCCGGGTCTCGATGGATGTGGAGCGGCCGCTGCACGCGCGGATCGTCGGGCTCAACACCGAGGGCGAGTCGCTCTGGCTGGAGGCGTCGGGCCTCGAGGCGCGCGTGCTCCAGCACGAAATCGACCACCTCGACGGTGTGCTGATCCTCGATCGCACGACCCGCGAACAGCGAAAGGGCGCGCTGCGGGCACTGCGCGAGGGCGGCACCTACGGCCCGCCGGTGGGCGACGAGGACGAGACGGGTGCCGGCGAAGAGCACCGCGAGCCTCGCACCGACGCGTGACGGCCGCCGCCCAATGAGGACCGTCTATTTGGGGACCTCCGGCTTCGCCGCCGCGACTCTGTGGCGCCTCGCCGACTCGTCGCATCGTCCGCTGCTCGTTGTGACGCCCCCCGACCGCCCCAAGGGGCGGGGGCGCAAGAGCCTGTCGCCGCCGGTTGCCGAGGCGGCGCGCGAGCTGGGGATCGAGCTGTTCCAAGCCGAGAGCGTCAACGACGAGAGCGCACTGGAGGCCATCCGGGCCGCCAGCCCCGAGGCCGTCGCGGTTTGCGCCTTCGGCCAGCTGATCCGCGAGCCGTTGCTTTCGGAGTGGACGATGCTGAACGTCCATCCCTCGCTGCTGCCGCGCTGGCGGGGCGCGGCCCCGATCGAGCGGGCGATCATGGCCGGCGACGAGCGGACGGGGGTCAGCATCATGCGCGTGACCGAGGGGCTCGACTCCGGTCCCCTCGCCCTTCGAGAAGATGTTGCGATCGGCCCCGAGGAGGACTTCGAAGGGCTCTCCGCCCGTCTCGCGGCGCTCGGCGGCGAGCTGCTGACCCAAGCGCTGGATCAACAGGATGAGGGACGGCTGGAGCTCACCGAGCAGGACGACGACGCCGCTGTCTACGCGGAGAAGGTCGATCCCACCGAGCGCCGCCTCGATCCCAACCGCCCAGCCGCGGAGATGGCCCGCACGGTCCGTGCCCTTACTCCTCATGTCGGCGCCTACCTGGAGCTCGCCGGCGGAGACAGGCTGGGCATTCGCCGCGCGCGCTCTGTCGACGTCAGCGTCAGGGCGGGTGAGATTCGGGCCGAGTGGGGAGCGCTGCTGTTGGGCTGCCGCCAGGGAGCGTTGCGTCTGGAGGTCGTTCAGCCCCAGGGGGGCAAGCCAATGCCCGCGGACGCCTATCTGCGCGGGCACTCCCTGCCGAAGCTTTGAGCGCGAGCGCGATGGGGACAAGCCTCGACCTCGAGTTTCCAGTCGTTTGAGCGAAGCGCGAAAAGTCGTGGCGACGCCGGCACGAGCCCTCGCCTTCGAGGTGGTCCGGGCCACCTTCGAGGACGGCGCCTTCACCGAGCGTGCCTTTCGAGCGGCCGCCGATAAGCGCGGAGCCTCCGGCCGCGAGCGCGCTCAGGCGCAGCGCCTCGCCTACGGCGCCGTGCAGCGCCGGGGCACCGCGGACGCGGCGATCGAGCGGCTGGCCGGGCGCTCGACCCGCCTGCTTGACCCAGCGGTGCTGGCCGGTCTGCGCCTCGGCCTCTACGAGCTGCTGTTCGCCGACGCCACCCCCGACCACGCCGCGGTGGATCAAGCAGTCGAGCTGGTGAAACGATCCGGGGCCGCCCACGCGGCCGGCCTCGTCAACGCTGTGCTGCGCCGAGCGATTCGCGAGCGCGCCGGCCTGACCGCCGCCCTGCTCGGCGAGGACTCGAACCCCGAGGCCGCGGCGGTTGCCCACTCGGCGCCCCTCTGGCTGGCGCGGATGTGGTGGGAGGAGCTGGGCCCCGACGAGGCTCGCTCGCTGCTGGCCGCCTGCAACGAGCCCGCCGAGGTGGCGATGCGGGTGAACACGTTGCGCGCCGACCGCGACACGCTGCTCGCGGCGCTGGGCGACGAAGGGGTCGACGCGCGGGCGCCCCGAGGCGGGTGGCCGCTCGCCGCTGCGGAGTCGATCGTGATCGAAGGACGGATGGGCGAGACGGTTGCGGACCACATCGCGACGGGCGGCCTGACCCCGCAAAGCCGTGGCTCGGCCGCCGTGGTCGAGGTCCTCGATCCGCAGGAGGGAGAACACGTCTTGGACCTCTGCGCGGGACCCGGCATCAAGACCGGCCAGATCGCGGCGCGGATGGGCGACCGCGGTGAGACGATCTCGGTTGAGCTGGACCCCGGGCGGGCCACCGAGGTCGCCGATCAGGCGCGGCGGCTGGGGCTGCGCGGCGTAACCGTTATCGAGGCGGACGCCACCGAGGCGGAGATGCCGGCCGGCTTCGACCGAGTCCTGCTCGACGCTCCCTGTTCGGACCTCGGTGCGCTCGCCTCCCGCCCTGACGCCCGCTGGCGCAAATCGCCGAAGGCGATCGAGCGGCTCGCCGAGATGCAGGACCGGATGCTGCGCCGGGCCCTCGATGTCCTGACCCCCGGCGGAGTCCTTGTCTATGCGACGTGCACCATCTCCCGGCGCGAGAACGAGGACCGGGTCGCAGCGCTCCTCGATGCCGCCAGCGCCGCGGAGGTTCCGTCCTTCGAGGTGGACGATCTGGGTGCTCGCGCCCCGGCGCTCGCCTCCGAGGTCGACCGCCGCTGTTTGCGGCTGCGCCCCGACCGCGACCGCACGACGGGGTTCTTCATCTGCCGTCTTCGGCGAAGTTCCAGCTGAGGCGGCATGATTGCGAGGGATGAGCGGATCGGGTGAGGGGAGTGCCGAGGGTGAAAGCGCGCTGCGTCGGGCGTCCTGCCCGGGCTGCGGCGAGCCGTGGCTGCGGCCAACGCAACTGCCTGGCCGTTTCCGCTGTGTGTACTGCCTGTGCCGATTCGAGCTCGTCTCTCAGTGCCCCGATTGCGGCGAGCACCAGACCATCGCGCGCATGAGCCACACCGAGGACATGCAGTGCCAGACCTGCGGCGGCTCGATGTTGAGGCCGGTGTGAGGAACCGATTCCGCCCAGGGCTTCGACTAGGTTGCCTCCCGTGAGCGGTCGAATGAGGAACTTGTTGGATGCGCGCCGGGTTGCGCCGTCGATCCTTTCGGCGGACTTTTCCCGATTGGGAAGCCAGGTCGACGAGGTGATGGACGCTGGGGCGCGGGTAATCCATGTCGACGTCATGGACGGGCACTTCGTGCCCCCGATCACGATCGGGCCGCTTGTCGCCGGCTCGATCGCCGATCAGGTTCGCGACGCCGGCGGCGCGATCGACGTCCACCTGATGATCGAACAGCCCGACCGCCATATCGAGGCCTTCGCCGAGGCCGGCGCCGACGCGATCACCTTCCACGCCGAAGCGACTCCCCACGCCAACCGCACCCTCTCCGCAATTCGCGAGCTGGGCTGCCTGGCGGGCATCGCGCTCAATCCCGGCACCCCTGCCGAGGCTGTCGCAGAACTGGGCGACTACGCGGACATCGTCCTATGCATGACCGTCAACCCCGGCTGGGGAGGCCAGGCCTTCATCCCCGGCTCTCCGGACAAGGTGTCCCGTCTCGCATCGTTGGCAGGGGGAGCGAGGATCGAGGTCGACGGAGGGATCGATTCCTCCACCGCCGGCTTGGTCGCCGAGGCCGGCGCCTCGGTCCTGGTCGCCGGCTCAGCCGTCTTCGGGGCCGACGATCCCGCCGCCGCCTATGCCGAGATCGCCGCGGCGGCCGAGGCGTCCTAGCCCCGAACGCATCGCCCGCCGCGAATAAGACGCGCTGTACCTGTTTGGGTACAGCGCTTGACATTTAGTAGTGCTTTGGTAGGTGTCACTGGTCTGGTCGTGGCAGATGAAGAGCGAGGCGATCAAGCTCGACCAGCTGATCGCAGGTCTGGCAACGGCCGGCCCAGCACTTGAGCAGCGGCTGCAGCGCTCGCACCGCAGCTGGAAGTGTCAGGCCGGCCGTCGGGCTTTTGGGCGCAAGCGCTCCAGGGTAAGGAGGCCGTGGGCGGCGCTGGGCGGCGCTGTGTGGTGGTGCCAGCCCAGGTAGGAGCGGCCCTCGTAGTGGTCGAGGCCGAGTTCGCCCTTGAGCTGCTTATAGTCGAGCTCGATCAACCCACGCAGATACAGGCCACCGTTTTGTAGCTGCACCGGGCGATTCACCGCTTCGGAGAGCACCCTCGGAGGCGAACGCCTCGAGGCGCTCTCGCACCGCCACCGGACCGTCCACTGCCGCCATCACCGCCATGATGCCTCCCCGCCTCGACAACTCGAATGCAGAGAGGGTTCGCCGGCCAACCGAGGAGTCTTACGGCAGAGCTACCGATGCACTACTAAAGCTTTATCGAAAACTATCTCTTGATTTCATAGACGTCTTCATTTATCCTGACTCAGCGCCTTAGCTGGCGTACAGGGAACAGTTCCGCTCGGTTAGGAAACGGGCAGGGACAGAGACAACGACCGGGCCAGGGGCCTGAGCCTTCCAGAAAGCACTCCGGGAGGCCGGGAAGACGGCCGGTCAGATCAAGGAGAGGCATCGCAGTGATCCGGGACGCAGCAGCACCGCCCCAGGCGAGCACTCTCCGCATCGCGCAAGGACTTCCAGAAATGGTCAGAAATGTCTCTCTCTCTGAGCAGCTAGACGCAACCTCCGCGCGCCGGCGACCGACGCCGCGCGCCCTTCCCAGCGCTCAGACACCAAACGGCGTTCGTCTCCCCTCCCTGGCAGACGACGTCTCGGCGCGCGCGGCGGGCGGCCCCCAGGGTTTCGGAGGGCGTCCCACCCCCGGGGCTCGGGCCGCCCGCCGCCGCTCCCCTCGGCGGATCGGCCGCGCAACCCGGCCTGACGCCGCTAACCCCTCCGCCCGCCGCGAGGGCGAGGCTCGGAGTGCCGCCATCCCCACGACTTCCACCACCCCATGAACCACACCACGAAAGGGAACACACAAGTGAGAGCACAGGCGAAGCGTTCGTCCGCCGCCAATCGCGACGGTTCCGCCACCCGCGGTTCCGTCTTCGGCCGTCGTAACGCCGCCACCCGTGACATCTCCCCCAGCGCTGACGGGACTCGTGCGCCTTCTGCCGGCTGCTCGGACTTCGCGACATCTGAGGACTTCTCGAATATGCTTTTGCGAGGACGCAGCCGGCGGTTGATCGGTTCCTTCGCTGCGTCTCTCGCTTTGCTCGTGGTGATGCTTGTCGCTCTCGCTCCGGCGGCATCCGCAGCGCCGAAGCCTGTGCTCACCACATTCGGACAGGAGGGCTCCGGCGACGGTCAGTTCTCGGTCGCCGGCGGTGCCGCGGTCAATCAGGCCACCGGCGACGTCTACGTCGTCGATGTCGGCAACGACCGCGTCCAGCGCTTCGACGCCGACGGCAACTACCTCTCGCAGTTCGGCTCCAGCGGCTCTGGCGATGGTGAGTTCGCCTTTATCGTTTTCGAAGCGGGGGAGGTCGGAATCGCGGTCGCCCCGGATGGGTCGGTCTACGTCGCCGACGTCGGCAACAACCGCGTCCAGCGCTTCACCGCCGCCGGTACCTACGTCTCGCAGTTCGGCACCGCCGGCGCGGGCGACGGCCAGTTCGCCAGCCCGATCGGCGTCGGAGTCGATCCCGCCGACGGCGACGTGCTGGTGGCCGATCGCGACAACAGCCGCATCCAGCGCTTCTCCGCGGCCGGCGCCTACGAGTCGCAGTTCGACGGCGCCGACGGCGACCCGTTGGCGGCACCCACGCGCGTGGCGGTCGATGGAACTGGTGCGATCTATGTCCTCGAGCAGTTCAGCCGGGTGCAGAAGTTCGATGCCGCGGGCGAGAACCCGGCGCCGTTCGCCTTCGATGTGCTGACCACCGCACCGCACGAGCTCGCGATCGATCCTGCGAACGACCGCGTGCTGATCGCGCAGTGGGATTCGAGTTTCGAATTCGTTGATGTGCTCGAGTTCGACCCTGACGCAACGCTCCTCGAGACCAACCCGACGCCGAGCTTCTTCATGACCGGTCTCGCGACGCGCGGGTCGACCGCCCGCGCCTACGTCGTGGACGGCTACAGCAACCGCGTCTTCGTCCTCGGCTTCGCGGCCCCGGTTGCGACGACGCTTCCGGTCGCTCCGCGTACGGCCACCACGGCCGGGCTGACCGCTCGCATCAACGCCGGCAACCTGCCGACGACCTACCGCTTCAAGTACGGCCCGACGGACAGCTACGGGACGACTGTGCCGGTCCCTGACGGCTCGGCTGGGTCGGCTGGCGAGGTGATCGTCAACGAGCTGATCACCGATCTCCAGCCTGAGACCACAT
Organism: uncultured Conexibacteraceae bacterium; assembly: GCA_964536955.1. GTDB lineage: Bacteria > Actinomycetota > Thermoleophilia > Solirubrobacterales > 70-9 > CAZHZI01. Next base: position 15,616 of record CAZHZI010000009.1, on the reverse strand, counting down.
ATCACTACCGGGTCGTCGCGACCAACAGCTTGGGGACCGCCGAGGGCGCCGACCGCACGTTCACGACGCGCGCCACCCCGATCCCGCCAGCCGGCCCGGGTCGCGGCTACGAGCTCGTCTCGCCGGCCTACAAGATCGGTGGCGTCGGCCTCGGGCGGTGGTACGCCGGACCCGCACAGCATGGCAACGTGGGCTACGCCGCCTATGACGGCGACCGCTTCGTCGTAAAAGGCGATCTCGGATCGATGCTGGTCGACGCCTCCTACGCGTACGCAACCGATGCGGCGTTCGCCCAGCGCACCGCTGGCGGCTGGGTCAACGAGCCCGCCATCAACCGCTCGGCGCACGGCAGCCAGCCGTTCGTGGTCGCCGATCTGACCCTTGCCACACCCGATCTCGGGCTGCAGGCTTGGACCACGAACGCTCATCTGCTGCGCCTGTTCCCAGAGCTCGAGCCCTGGGCCAACGAGCCTGCCCTGTTTGCCCATCAGTGGACCGGCGGCTGGGAGCTGTTCGGACACCTCACCGAGGCGCAAGACATCTTTCCCTTTGGGTTAACCAATGGCATTCACTGGGGGTCCAAGGCCTTCGCGGCCGACGGGTCGGCGCTCGTCGCATCCGCTCCCGGGACCCGTGGGCTTGCCGGCCCGGGTGACCCGAGCCAGGATCTGGCCGACCTTGGAGCGCCGGGCCCTTCCGGTGACCCGAGCATTGTCTACCTCGACGAGATCGCCGGCCCCTTCTCCGACGCGTTCCCCGGCGATGACGGCGTGCGCGAGCTCGTCAACGCGTGCACGGCGGGGACCATGCTGCCCGCCCGAGTCGACGCCGGCGGTGGGTCGTTCGAGCAGGGCGCCGCGCCGTGCCCGCCGGCCCTGCCCGGCCGCGATGCCCGCCTGATAAGCGTGCGCGGCGCCTCGCTCGCTCGGAGCTTCACTGCGACCGGCGGACCGGGCGCGAATGTCGAGGACGTCGTCTCCTCCGACGGATCGCGGGCGTTCTTCATGAGCCCCGATCCCGAAGCGGCGGTCTCGTCGTGCGAGGGCACCGGCGAGGAGACCACGTGCCCGCCGCAGCTGTTCGTGCGCCAGCGCGGCGCGAACGGCAGTGTGCTCACCCGCTGGATCTCGCGCACGGAGGTAACCGAGGCCAACGGCGCGCCCGCCGACCAGGATGCGTCGCTGGTGGGCCCGGCCTACTTCGAGGGTGCCTCCGACGACGGCGACAAGGTCTTCTTCCGTACCGCCTCACCGCTGACGCTCGACGACCCCAACGGTCCCTGCGGCGCGCCCTGCACCGCCGGCACGCCCGATCCGAGCTCCTGGGACCTCTACATGTACGACCTGCCCGACGGCCCCGACGGCGATCCGGCCACCCCGGACGGCGATCCCGGCGGCGGTGACCTCGTCCGCATCTCGGCCGGCCCGGACGGCGACAGCGACTGCAACGTCTCACTCGACACGGTGGGCCCGCTGCGCTTCGACTCCGCCGACGGCTCGCGCCTCTACTTCACCTGCACCGCCCCGCTCGCGGGCTCCACGCCGTCCGCCGAGGGGGCGGCCACGAGCCCGGGTGTTGGGGGGGCTCCGGGGTTCCTTGACGAGACCACCAACCTCTACGCCTACGACGCCAGCGAGCCGCTGCCGGAGCGCTGGCGCTTCATCTCACGCCTGCCCGTGGCCACCCCGCTCGGAACGTGCGCGACGAAGGCCACGGTGCCCGGCGCCATATTCGCCGCACAGAACGACACGATGGTTCTGCGGCCCGACAACAGCTGCGTCTACGGTACTCGGGATGGCGCGTTCCTGACGTTCTTCACCGACGGACGCCTGACCGGCGACGATCCGGATACCTCCAGCGGCGACATCTACGCCTACGACGCGATCGGCCACGAGCTGACGCGCGTGACCGCCGCGCAGGGCGGTCCGGGCGGGACCTATGCGTGCCGGCCGAACGCAGGTGGCGGTGGCGTGGGGCCCGAGCGCTGTCATGGAGACGCCGGCATCGGGCCTATCACCGACGCGCTTCCGCGGCTCGGCGTCGCGCTTGGGGCCGATGGCGTGCCGTCGGCGTTCTTCCAGAGCGCCAGCCGCCTCGTCGCCGAGGACACCGACGACACCTACGACGTCTACCAGTGGCGCGACAGCGTCTTGTCGTTGCTGACGCCGGGCGACAGCCCGACCGACGGCGTCTTCTACGCCGGCAACGACCGCTCCGGTCGCAATGTCTACGTCTCAACGCGGGACAGGCTGACGTGGCAGGACGTCGACGCGGTCCTCGACGTCTACACCGCCCGCATCGGTGGCGGCTTCCCCGAGCCGCTTGCGCCGCCGGCCTGCGCCGTTCTCGCCGACGCCTGCAAACCGGCGCCCTCCACGGCCCCGGCGGCGGCCCCCGCCTCCAGCGCCGCCTTCGCCGGCGCCGGCAACGTCGTCGAGAGACGGGCCAAGCCCAGGCGCAAGAAGTGCGCCAAAGGCAAGGTCCGCAGGGGCAAGCGCTGCGTAAAGAGGGGCAAGTCCAAGCGAGCCGCCCACGCCGACCGGAGGATCGCCAAGTGATCGCCCCCAACGAGAAGAAGGAAGCCAAGACCATGAAGCGCACGGGAATCCTCGCCGCCCTGGCCCTCTCAGCCTGCCTGCTGCTCGGCGCCCTGCCGGCGAGCGCCGCCGCTGCGCCCCAGCTGGAGGTGACCTCGCAGGGACCCTTCACGCTCTCCGTCGAGGGGGAGAGAAAGGTGTTCAAACCGCTCATACGCAACATCGGCGACGCCTCTATGCCCGACGGCAGCGTCACGCTGACCGCCACCCTCTCGCCGGAGCTGATCGCCGTCGGCGTCAGAGGAGGCAACCTCTTCGGCTCCGAGGTCTATTCCTGCGCGATCTCGCCCGACACCCGCACCGTCACCTGCACCGGCCCCACCACCTTCGGCGCTGGCATCCCACCGGGCCAAGACGCCTGCACCGGAACCGGCTTCGCGCCACAGTGCCCGATCGAGATCGAGGTCGAAGCAAGCCCGGGCGCGGGCGAGGTCCCGGCGACGATCGACTACGAAGCCTGCGGCGGCGGCGCGCCCGCCTGCGCTTCGGTCACCGACCTGGTCGATCTCTACCTGCCCCGCCCCTTTGGGGCCAAATTCGGCATCGCCACCGTCAACACGCCGACGACGCCCTCCGCGCCCGCCTTCCCCGGCACCGATGCGTTCTGGGCCGGCACCTGCGAAGTCAGCTCGGCGCCGGTCGGCCCGATCCCCGGCGGCTTCGGCACCAGGCCGGCCCACGTCTGGAAGCCCGTGCTCGACAGTAACGGCACGGCGGTGGGCTTTCAGGCCGTGCCCGCCCCCGCCAGCGCCGAGCACTGCATCGACTTCGGCAAGGTGCGAGACCGCCACCCGCGCTTCTGGTACGAGGACGAGGCACCCGCCTGGCGGCTCGCGCCCCTCGATCAGGCAGGCGCCCACCCCGACGGCTCGGCGACGATGTGGTTTCACCGCAACCCCGCCAGTCCAGCGGATCCCGACGGCGCGGTCGACAACATCTACGCCAGACTCCCTCCGGGCTTCGTCGGCAACCCCAATGCGCTGCCCAAGTGCACCGCCGAGCAGTTCGCCCACAAACCGATCCACTGCCCGCCGAGCACCCAGGTCGGGGTGATCAGGCTCCTCATCAAGGGCACGTCTTTAGGCTCGGGCTCGACCCACGGTGACCTAAACGAGGAGGTGCTGGCTGTCTACAACCTCGAGCCGCGCCAGGGCAACGTCGCCGAGCTGGGCTTCCCCAGCGCCAGCGTCGAGAACGCGATCACGGTTCGGATCGTCGCCAAGGCGCGCACCAACGACGACTTCGGCGTCAGCGCGTTCGCGACCCAGATCCCCGCCCCTCTCCCACTGAGCGCGCAGTCGATCACGCTCTGGGGGACGCCCTGGGCCGCCGCTCACGACGAGTGGCGGGTGCAGGAGGGAGGCAGGCCGCCCAGCGATGAGTCCTGGGTCTCCAGCGCATCCGAGATCGGCGTCCGCGGACTCAAGCCCGAGGATCGCATCGGCTATGAGCCCTCCTGGGGCCCGATCCGCCCCTTCCTCTCCAATCCGACCGAGTGCTCGGGCCAGGAGCTATCGACCCGGCTGATGACAGACTCCTTCCAGAACCCCGGCGCCTTCACCAGCGAGGGCGATCCGCTTCTGCCAAACCCGATCGACAACTCCAAACCGGGTTGGAAAGTCTACGACTCGCCCGCCCCGGCGGTCACGGGTTGCGAGAAAGTCGGTTTCGATCCTGACATCACGCTTGACCCGACGCTGCAGGGCGCAGCCGCCAACCAGGCGACCGACAGCGCCTCGGGCCTCGACGTCGAGCTGAACATCCCGCAGAACAACGACCTGCCCTTCAATGCGCCGCCCGACGGCGCCCCGCAGGTGGACGTCGACCAGTACCTCGCCGACGCGATCGATTACTTCACCTCGGACCAAGGCCTGGCGACCAGCCATCTCGAGAGCACCGTCGTCACCCTGCCCGAGGGGATGACCCTCAACCCCGCGGCGGCCGACGGCCAGGGCGTCTGCACTCAGGCCCAGATCGGCGTCACCGACACCGACAGCCCGGTGCCGCCGGCGATCCGCTTCAACAACCAGCCCGTCGCCTGCCCCGACTCCTCCAAGGTCGGTGAGGTCGTGGTCGAGACGCCGCTGCTCGATGAAGCCGACTGGCCGCAGGGCAGCGTCTACCTCGCGGCCCAGGGCGATAACCCGTTCGGAAGCGACTTCGCGATCTACATCGCGGTGCAGAGTCCCAACCGCAACCTGATCGTCAAGCTCGCCGGCAAAGTCGCTCCCGATCCACAGACGGGCCGGCTGACGACGACCTTCGTGCAGAACCCCCAGCTCCCCTTCGACACCTTCCGGCTCAGATTCGTCGGCGGCCCCCGCGCCCCCCTGGCGACGCCGACCACCTGCGGCACCCACACCAACGTGACCCAGCTCGCCCCCTATAGCGACCCGGGCAACCCAGCCGTGATCAACGATCCCTTCGAGCTCAGCTCCAGCCCGGCGGGCGGTTGCCCGACCACCAAAGCCCAGCGACCGCTCAGCATCGGCTTCAGCGCCGGCTCGGCCGAGTTGATCGCCGGAGCGCACTCGCCATTTAACGTGCGCCTGACGCGCCCCGACGGCAACCAGGAGTTCGACCGCGTCGAGGTGACCACTCCCGAAGGCCTGGCGGCCAAACTGGCCGGCGTCCCCTACTGCCCGGAGGGTTCGATCGCCCAGGCGATTGCGCGCAGAGCGACGGGCGACGGCAGACTCGAGCAGGCAAGTCCGAGCTGCTCGGCCGCCTCGCGGGTCGGCACGACGACGATCGGAGCCGGCGCGGGCAGCCAGCCCTTCTTCGTCAAAGGCAACGTCTACCTCGCCGGTCCATATAAGGGAGCTCCGGTCTCCTTGGCCTTCATCGTCCCGGCGGTCGCCGGTCCCTTCGACTTGGGAGTCCAGGTCGTGCGCACGGCGCTCAACGTCAACCCGAGAACCGCCCAGGTCACCGCGGTCTCAGACAACATCCCGCAGATCCTGCGCGGAGTGCCGCTGCGCCTGCGCGACATCCGCGTCGACATCGACCGCCCGGGCTTCACCCTGAACCCGACCGACTGCTCCGAGCAGCTGGTCACGGGCAAGGTGTTCGGCAGCCACGGGGCGGTCACCGACGTGAGCAACCGCTTCCAGGTCGCCAACTGCGCCAACCTCGGCTTCAAGCCGAAGATGCGCTTCCACCTCAAGGGCGGCACCAAGCGCGGCAAGTACCCGCAGTTCACAGCGACGGTGTGGGCACGACCCGGCGACGCCAACATCGCCAGTGTCTCAGCGGCGCTGCCGCGCAGCGAGTTCCTCGCCAACGAGCACATCCGCACCGTCTGCACCCGGCCGCAGTTCGCCGCGGACCAGTGCCCCAAGGGCGCGATCTACGGCCAGGCCACGGCCTGGAGCCCGCTGCTCGACGAACCGCTGCGCGGCCCGGTCTACCTGCGCTCCTCCGACAACCTCCTGCCCGACCTGGTCCCGGACCTGCGCGGTCCCGCCCACCAGCCGATCAAAATCGAGCTGGCGGGGAGGACCGACTCGATCCGCGGCGGCATCCGCAATACGTTCGACCTGGTCCCCGACGCCCCGGTGAGCAGATTCGTCCTCAGAATGCGGGGCGGCAAAAAGGGCCTGCTGGTCAACTCCCGCGACATCTGCGCCAAGCCCTACCGGGCCAAGGTCAACATGACCGCACAGAACGGGCGCAAGTTGGAGCTCAAGCCCAAGCTGCGGGCTCAGTGCGGCAAGAAGGGCAAGAGGGGGAAGAAGGGCAAGGGGCGGGGTCCCAAGCGCCACCGGTAATGGCTGAGCGACCCGAGCTCTCGGCACTCCCTGCCCTCAGCTCGGGTCGCTCGATCATTACCGTGGGATCGCCGCGATGAGGCGGCTCGGCATGCTGCTTGTCTTCCTCGCGGCTCTGGGTCCCGGCGCCTCGGCCGCGAGCGCGGTGGCGCCCACCATCGGCGCGGTCTGGGTCTCTTCTGTCCAACCAACCACCGCTCGCCTCAATGCAGAGGTCGACCCAAGAGGCAAATCCAGCTCCTACCACGTCGACTACATAACGAGAGCCGCCTACGACGCGAACCTGAGCGCGGGCAGAGACGGCTTTCTCGGCACGTCCCGGCTGCCGGTTGCATCCGACGCGAACATCCCCGGCACGAGCCCGACGACGATTGGCCCTTCGCTCTTCGGCCTTACGCCCGGCACCGCCTATCGCTACCGCCTCGTCGTCACCAACGCCGACGGCTCGGACGAGAGCGCGACACAGACCTTTGCAACCCACAGCGCCGCCCCCTTCGCGCTCCCGGACAGCCGTGGCTGGGAGATGGTCTCCCCGGTGGAGAAAAACGGCGGCCAGGTCGCCGACCCCGCCGAGGCGGGAGCAGGGGCCTACCGGGCGGCGGCACAGGGAGGCGGCGTCGCCTACGCCTCCAGAGCCTCCTTCGCCGGCGGCGCGGGAGCGGCGCCCTTCAGCCAGTACCTCGCCACCCGAACCGCCTCGGGCTGGCAGACCCAGAACATCACCCCGCCCCATCTCGTCGGCGCCTACCAAGGCGCCCCCTATGTCGCCTTCTCCGCCGACCTCGCCCGCTCGCTCTACCTCAACCCCGCCCGCTGCCCCGACGGGGATCCCTGCCCCCCCGGCTACCGGCTGCGCGACAACCTGACCGGGGCGCTGACCCTCTCACCTGCTGATCCCGGCCTCCTCGCCGCCGCCTCGCAGAGCCTGCTCCACATCGTCTTCACCGAAGCCGGCGAGCTTTACCGGTGGTCGCCGCCCGCCGGCCTCATCGCGCTGGGCGCCGCGCCGCCCGTATCCCTGACCGCGCCCCAAGGAGCTCTCTCCAACGACGGCCAGCGCGTCTACTACGAAGGCGCCGACGCCAACCTCTACCTACGCGATGGCGCGATGACCAGACAGGTGGATGCCGCGGCCGGGGGAGGGGGGAGCTTCGAGACCGCCACCCCCGACGGCGCCACTGCCCTCTACACCAAGGCCGGGCAGCTCTATCGCTACCTCGCCGCGACCGGCGCAAGCGAGGACCTGATCCCCGCCGGGGGCGTGCTCAGCGATAGCGCCCGCATAAGTCCCGACGGGACGAAGGTCCTCTTCGCCTCCACGGCGCCGCTCACCACCTCCGACGGCGAGAGATACGACAACACCGGCCTCGGAAGCGGCCTTCCTGAGAGCCAGGTTTACCTCTATGACTCAGCGGGCGCCGGCACGCTCACCTGCGTCTCCTGTAACCCGACTCACTCCCGCCCGCTCGGCCCCTCCTCGGTGCCCGCCGCCGCCGGCCCCCACGAGCCCCGCGTCCTCTCCGCCGACGGGCGCCGCGTCTTCATCGAGTCCGAGGACGCCCTGGTGCTCAGCGACGTCAATCTCGACACCGACGTCTACCAATGGACGGCGCAGGGGGCCGGTAGCTGTACACGCTCCGGCGGCTGCATCGCGCCGATCTCCAGTGGACTGGCGGATCGCGCCACCTTCGTCGATGCCTCCGCCGACGGCGGCGACGCCTTCTTCCTCACCGACCGTTCGCTGGTCTTCAACGACCCCGGCTCGATCGACCTCTACGACGCTCGCGTCGGCGGCGGCTTCCCCGAGCCGGTTGAGCCTCCCCTCTGCGTCGGCGACGCCTGCCAGGTCGTGCCCCCGGCCCCCGAGGACCCGACCTTGACCACTGTGCTGCCGGGGCCCGGCAACCCGGCCGAGCGCTACCGCACCTACGGCGCCAGAGCCAAGAAGCGCTGCCCCAAGGGCAAGCGGCTGAAGACCGTGAGGCGCAGAGACGGCAAGCGGGTCAAGAAGTGCGTGAAGAAGGCCGGCAAGCGGGCGGGCAAGAAGCGCGGAGGCCGGGGGTGAGGGCCGGCCTCGCTTCAGTCCACGCTGCCGCGCGGCACCACCCAGCGGGCCCCCTGCCCGGTCAGCTTCGCGATTCGCTCGAAATCGGCGTCGTAGTGCAGGACGGTGAGTCCGGCTCGCTCGGCGCAGGCGGCGACGAGCAGGTCGGGCAGCGGCACCGCGCGATGCTGGGAGCGCTTCGCGAGCATCGCCTGCACTTCCAGCGCCCGTCGCAGGACCGCCTCGGAGACCTCGACCCGCGGCATCCCGCGGAGCGCCTCGGCGTACGCTCGGTAGTTGGTCGGGCTCGTGGCGCTGTAGAGCAGCTCCAGCTCGACGATCCCGCAGACGGCGATCTCTCCCCCCAGGACCAGCGGATCCAGCGCCTCGCGCACCTCCGCCCGGGTAAGCTGGCGCGCCAGCGCGCTCTTGTCGGCGAGGAAGGTCGCCATCGCGTCTCAGCGCCAGGCGCCCGCCATGATCTCCGGATCGTCCAGATCGGACGTGCCCGGCGTGGACAGCAGTTCCAGCAACTCCAGCCGCCGCCGCCGTTTCACGACCTCGGACAGCGCCGCGTCGACCGTGTCGGTCAGGGTCTTGGTCCCGAGGATGTCCTTGGCGGCGGCGACCTTGGCGGTGTCGATCTCAAACGAGGTCTTGCGTTTGGTGGTGCTGTCCATGGCTCCAGTATAGCGCCGGTTGCGCTTTTGGATAGCAAAACCAAGCGTTGTTTGCTCTCTCACAGAGGAGCCACGCGATGAGGCGCGCGATGCTCGTCCTCGCTTGCACCGCGGTGCCTCTGTTCGCCGCGCCCTCAGCCCAGGGAGCCTTCGGCTTCAAGCCGGGCACCGACGGCTTCGCGGTCAGCGCGCTTGCCGATGGCGGCTCGCCGGCCTCCCAGGCCGGCTCTCACCCCTACCAGCTGAGCTTCAGAGTCGGGCTGAACGCCTCCGGGCCTCCCGGGGCCGTCTTCTCCGACGGCGACCTGCGCGATCTGGAGATCGAGATGCCGCCTGGCTTCCTCCTCAACCCCTCGGCGATCCCCGCCTGCGCTCCATCGGTCTTCAACGCGCCGCGTGTCTCTCCTTTTGCGCAGAGCAGATCGGGGGAGAACTGCCCCGACACGACCCAGGTCGGCACGGTCGAGATGAGAACCAACCGCGACTCGCCGCAGGTGCGCCGCTTCGGCGTCTTCAACCTCGAGGCGCCCCAGGGCGCAGCCGGCCGTTTTGGCTTCGCCCCCTACGGCGCCCCGATCGTCTTCGACGCCTACCTCGATCCGCGGCCCGCCGGTCGCTATGCGATCACCCTCGAGGCGAAGGGCATCCCCCAGTCACTCGACTTCCACGGTTTCGAACTGGTGTTGTGGGGCGTCCCCTGGGGCGTCTCCCACGACGGCGAGCGCGGCAACTGCCTCAACGAGGCAGAGCCCGACTTCCCCTGGGCCAAATGCTCGACCGGGCACCCGATCGCCTTCCCCAAGCTCGCCTACCTGACCATGCCGGTCGAGTGCTCACCCTTGCTTTCCTTCACGGCCAGGGCTACCTCCTGGCAGCAGCCGACAGAAGTCTCATCCCAGGCGCTCAACCGCAACTCCCTCAATTCCCCGGCCCCCGTCAGTGACTGCGCCAGCGTCCCCTTCGAACCCAAACCCGCCGCCTTCCTGACGATCAGACGCGCCTCCTCGGGCAGCGGCTTCAACTTCCGCCTCAACCCGGATCAGAGCGGGCTGACCGACTCATTGCTCACCAGTCGCGCGCCTTCTCCGGTTAGACGCCTCATCCTTTCCTTCCCGCCGGGGACTACCGTCAACCCCTCCGTCGGCTCCGGCCTCGGCGCCTGCACCCCGGCGCAGTTCGCGGCGGAGACCGCGTCTTCGGTTCCCGGGCACGCTTGCCCGGACTCCGCGAAGATCGGCGACTTCAGAACCCGCACGCCGCTCTTCGAGGGGGCGTGGTTCGAGGGATCGGAGTGGCTGCAAGGCTCGGTCTACCTTGCCCAGCCCGACGATCCGACCACTTCAACTCCGGGAGCCGAGAACCCCTTCGACTCGCTGCTCGCCCTCTACCTAGTCACCCGCTCGGCCAAACGAGGGTTGATCGTCAAGGTAGCGGGAAGACTCGTCGCCGACCCGGTCAACGGCAACCTCACCGCGATCTTCGACGACCTGCCGCTGCTTTCCTATACGGACTTCGAGCTGGACCTGCGACCGGGGCAGCGCGCCTTCCTCATCAGCCCTCCTGCCTGCGGCCAGGTCTTCTCAGGGGTCCAGCTCACCTCCTGGTCCTCGGGCTCTCTCTCCACGGCTTCGATTCCCTCGGAGATAAACACCGGCTTTGACAACGGCCCCTGCCCCGTCGGCACCCCGCCTTTCAACCCGACAGCGGTGACGGGCGGCGTGAACGCCCACGTTGGCGCCTACACCCCGTACTTCGTCCGCTTGAGCCGCCAGGACAACGAGCAGGAGATCACCTCTTACTCCCTGGTTCTGCCGAAGGGGATCACCGGCAAACTGGCGGGAATCCCGTTCTGCCCGGAGGCCGCGATCGCCGAAGCCCGCCAAAAGCGCGGCTTCGCTGAGATTGCCAACCCCTCCTGTCCGAATGCGAGTCAAGTGGGTCGTACCCACACCGGCTACGGGGTGGGACAGGCATTGGCCTACTCCCCGGGACGCATCTACCTCGCCGGCCCCTACAGAGGCCAGCCGCTCTCCCTGGTCACGGTGAATGCGGCCACGATCGGCCCCTTCGACCTCGGCACCTACGTGATCCGCTCCGCCTTCCATGTCGACCCCAAGACGGCCCAGTTGCGGATCGACGCCGGCTCCTCGGACCCGATCCCCCACATCGTCGACGGCATCCCGCTTCACCTACGCGACATCCGCGTCTACATGGATCGTTTCCAGTTCACGCGCAACCCATCGAGCTGCGCGACTTCGGAGCTGCTCTCCACCCTGACCGGATCGGGTCTCAACTTCGACGATCCCTCAGACGACTCCAGCGCGACCGTCTCGCGGCGCTTCCAGCTCTTCAACTGCCTGATCCTCGATTTCAGACCGAGACTGGGCCTGCGTCTGCGGGGCAAGCCCCGCCGCGGCGCCTACCCCCAGCTGCGCGCCACCTTCGCCGCCCGTGGGCCGCAGGACTCCAACCTGAAGCGGATCGGGGTGACGATGCCCCACTCGCTCTTCCTGGCACAGGAACACATCCGCACCGTCTGCACCCGAGCGCAGTTCGACGCCGAGCGCTGTCCCGAAGGCTCTGTCTACGGCAGAGCCGTCGCCCACACGCAGCTCTTCGACGAGCCCTTGCGAGGCAACGTCTATCTGCGCTCCTCCTCCAACAAACTCCCCGACCTCGTCGCTTCCCTGCGCGCGGGAGAGGTGCGGATCGTTGTCGAGGGGCGGATCGGTCCCGGCAGAAACGGAGGCATCGAGGCCTTCTTTGACGACCTCCCCGACGCGCCGATCGAGCGCTTCACGATGACGCTCTTCGGCGGTCGGCGCGGGCTGCTTGTCAACACCCAGAACATCTGCAAGCGGCCGCCGCTCGCGAGCGTCAAAGCGCTTGGGCAAAACAACATCGGCGCGGTGTTCAGCTCGAAGCTGCGCGGGCAGTGCAAGAAGAAGCGCAAGAAAGCCAAGCGCCGCGGCCACACACGCCGGCCTCCGGCGCAAAAGAGCGCGATCGCGACCGCGAGGAGGAGCGTACGATGAAAGAGACGCGAATGGGAGCCAAGCGCTTGCTCTTCGGAGTGCTCTGCGCGGGGGCGTTGGCGCTGAGCGGTGGGATTGCGCCGGCTGGCGCGGCTCCCCCCGAGCCTGCATTGGTTCTCACTCCCAATCCGGCGTTGTTGCAGCCGGAGTACGTCGGCCCCTGCGGACTCGTCGTCGACCCCAACGGCAACTTCTACGTCGGCAACTACTACAACCACAATGTCGTCTTTAGGGACGACTACCTGTTGCTCGCCAACGTCGACCCGCTCGACGGTCCCTGTGGCCTGGCGCTCGACTCCACCGGCCGCCTCTACGTCAACAACTACCACCGAAACGTCGAGCGCTACACGCTCTCGCCCTTCCCACCGCCGGATTCTGCGCCCTTCCCACCGCCGCAGTTCGGCCCCGGCGCCGTGATCGACTCCTCGCACCCCACGGGCATCGCGGTCGACGCCGCCACCGACGACGTCTACGTCAACGCCCGCACCTACATCGCCCGCTACGGGCCCGGCGGCGCGGGCCCCCCACTCAGAATCGGCGAGGGAAGCCTCGGCGATGGCTACGGGCTGACCGTCTCCGGGTTCCCGGGGAACGTCGACTTTCCGAGCACCGCCGGGCGCATCTACGTCCCCGACCACTCCGACGAGACGATCAAGGTCTACGACCCGGCGGTGAGAGTCGATGAGCCGGTGCAGACGATCGATGGCAGCGGCTTGCCCGGCGGGGGCTTCAGATCGCTGCGCGACTCCGCGATCGCCGTCGACCGGGTGACGGGGGAGATCTACGTCGCCGACACCATCGCCCATCCCCAGTACACCGAGCTTCCCGAGGCGACGATCTACGTGCTGCAGCCCGATGGCACGGTCGACCCCGACAGATACCGGCTCAAATACAACATCGTCGATCCTTCGCCGCCCGGCCTGGCGGTAGACAACACGACCAGATCCAGCCAGGGTCACGTCTACGTAACTTCGGGCAACACCTTCAGAGCGAGCGTCTACGCCTATGCGCCAGGCTCAGCGACGAGAGAGAGCGGGCCGCCGCTCGCCGGGGTGTCCTCGGCTCCGGGCGATGGTTCGTCCCCCGCCGAGGCGCCGTCGCCGGCAATGGCCTCAAGCACGGCGCCGACGGGCCCCCCGGCGCCGTCGGCCACTGCCTCGACAATCGCCCAGAGAGGCAGCCTGCGCGTCGCCGTCTCCGGCAAGCTGGCCCCACGCCGCCTGCCGCGCAGGGGAGTGGCGCCGATTGCGGTCTCCGTCGGCGGCAGAATCACCACCACCGATGCGAGCCTTCCCCCGCAGCTGAAGAAGCTGCGGATCGAGCTGAACCGAAACGGAAAGCTCGACTACAGAGGCCTGCCCACCTGCGAGTACAGCCGCATCCAGCCCGGCTCGAGCTCCCGTGCTCTAGCCGGCTGCCGCTCCGCCCTCGTCGGCAAGGGCAGCTTCACCGCCAACATCACCCTCTCGGGACAGGAGCCCTATCCCACCAAGGGCGCCCTGCTCCTCTTCAACGGCGTTCGCGCCGCCAAGCCGGTCCTCTTCGGCCACATCTATTCCCCCCGTCCCTTCGCCACCTCCTTCGTGATCGTCTTCGCCGTGCACAAACTCGGTCGTGGCACCTACGGCACCGCACTCAACGCCCCCCTGCCCCAGGCGATGGATGCCTGGGGGCGGTTGACGGGCCTGCAGATGACCCTCTCGCGGCGCTACTCCTACCGCGGCGAGCGCCACAGCTACATCAGCGCCGGCTGCCCGGCCCCCAGAGGCTTTCCGGGCGCCGTCTTCCCCCTGGCCCGCACCTCCTTTGCCTTCGACGGGGGGACAAAGCTCAATTCGGTCATCACCAGCATCTGCAAGGCGAGGGGCTGATGGCTCAGCGAGGGCGATCCCACCTGCTGCTTGTTCTCTTGGCGCCGGCGCTCTGCCTCACCGGCTTGGCTGCCTGCGGCGATGAGGACTCGGGTTCGACCTCCGCCGAGCTGCCGCGAGAGGCCGAGGCGAAGGCGCAAGCAAAGGCCAAAGCCCACAATGCAGAGGTGATGAAGGAGTACCGCGAGCGCCGGGCGGCGGGGAGACCCACCGAGGAGGAGGTCGAGGCCCGACAATCGGCCTCCGACTTCTACACGATCCTCAGCCAAGACAGCGGCGCCGCCAACCGCACCACGATCGACTCCGAGTCCTTCTGTGAGCTGATGAGCGAGCCGGCCCAGGCCCAGACCGTCCACTACGCCAAGGTCTCCTCCGGCATTCAGCAACAATGGGACTGTGAGAGCGCCGTCGACTTCCTCCTCATCCGCTCCAAGCGCATTGGCGGCTTGGAGGGCGTCAAGGGCGCCAAGGTGATCGGCGTGAACGTTCAGGGTGAGCGGGCCACCGCCACCGTGCGTTTCGCCAACGGCCCCGCGACCAGCATCCCGCTGGTCAAGGAAGACGGGGATTGGAAGCTCGCCGCCAGTCCGGCCCCTTCGACCCGGTGAGCCGAGGCCAACCGGCTCCGTTTCGCTCGCGGGTGACCCTGCTGCTCGCCGGCCTCCTACTCGCCGTGCTTCTTCTTTGTGGGTCGATCGCCCACGCCGAGTTGGTCGAGAATGGGGATCTGTTCGTCAAGTTCAGCGGCGGAATCGAGCCGGGCGCCCTGCCGCGCGAGGCGCGCGCGCCGATCGCGGTCAGCGTCGCGGGCACGGTCAGAACGCTGTCGGGGGAGCGCCCGCCGTCCCTGCGGCACATCTCCATTGCGCTGAACCGCGGCGGCCGGCTGCAGAGTCTGGGCCTGCCGCTCTGCGAGAGGAGTCGGATAGAGCCCTCGACCACCGAGGAGGCACTGGCGGCGTGTGGGCCGGCCTTGGTGGGGCACGGCAGATACGTGGCGGAGATCGCCTTCCCCGACCAGGAACCGTTCGCCTCGCGCGGGCGCATCGTCGCCTTCAATGCCCGTCTGCAAGGCGGGGAGGAGGCGATCCTCGCTCACGTCTTCGCCGCCAAGCCCGCCCCGATAACCCGGATTATCGTCTTCCACATAAGGCGGCGTTCGGGCACCTACGGCACGGTCTTGCGCGGCGCCCTGCCCGAGTCGCTCAACCACTACGGCTACGCTCGCCGCCTCAGCCTCAGGCTGCACCGCACCTACACTTATCGCGGTCGGCCCCGCAGCTACCTCAGCGCTGCCTGCGCCGCCCCGCCGGGCCTGCCCGGCGCCCTCTTCCCCTTCGCCCGCGCCTCGATGCGCTTCGACGACGGCCGCAAGCTGACCAGCACCCTCACGCGAAGCTGCCGGGTGCGGAGGCCGGGGCGATGACTGCCAGATCACTCCCCTGGTCTTTCGGCGGTCGTTAGGCGGATCGGGCGGAGAGCTGGCCTGGCTACGATCCTCAGCCAAGACAGCGGCGCCGCCAACGTTTATGTTCTCGTCCCCGGCCGCTGGCTGGCGGAGGATGTGTTCAGTGCCACGGCGGCGCGAATGAGCGCCTTCAACGCCTTTTCATCAATCT
>CAZHZI010000008.1:0-34721 GCA_964536955.1 uncultured Conexibacteraceae bacterium | reverse complement strand
GGACGCCAAGGTCCGCAAGGACCTGCGCACCTGGCTGCGCCGTCTTCACGACGAGATGCACGTGACGACGATCTTCGTGACCCACGATCAGGAGGAGGCGATGGACGTCGCCGAGCAGCTGGTCGTGATGAACGAGGGCCGGGTCGAGCAGTCCGGCAGCGCCAACGATCTGTACGAGCACCCCGCCAACGAGTTCGTGATGAGCTTCGTCGGCGAGGTCAACCGGCTCGGCGAACACTTCGTGCGGCCGCACGACATGGACGTTGTGCTCGATCCCGACGAGGGGACCGAGGAGGCGCTCGTCCAGCGGATCGTCGCGCTCGGCTTCGAGATCCGGGTCGAGTTCACCCTCGGCGACGGCACTGAGGTATGGGCCCAGTTGACCCGGGCAGAGCTCCAGAAGCTGGAACTGCGCGAAGGCCAGATCGTCTACCTGCGGCCGGGTCAGGCAAAGAGCTTCAGCGGTGATGACCCGTCCCCCGACGGCCATGGGGCCTCGACTCCCCGCGGCGAGCAGGGTGGCGGCGACGCAGATGTACCTGCAGCCGCTTGAAGAGGCGACAGGGCGGGGCGCGCTTTTTGCCGGGTGGCGCCCCGCCCGACTCGCCGCTCAGGCCAGGCGCCGTTCGAACGTCTTCTCGAGCCGCCTGTCGTCTTCTTCCCCGCGCACGGTCTTGTCCAGGCGCATAGTGGCGCTGCGGCCGTCGAAGCGGAGGGTGGCGACCTGGTTGTCGAAGCACGGGCCCTCCAGCGTGCGCCACCGGATGCCGGGGTCTGGAGCGCCCGCAAGCCGAGCCAGGGCTTGGGCGAACGCATGGGCCGGTCGAGAGAACCCCGCCCGCACCACCCTGCGCTCCCGCTCGTCGAGCGGATTCCGGTAAGGAGAGCAGACGGCTTGAAACACCCCGCTTTCGACACCGGCGTCGCGGCGGAACGCGACCTCGGAGAGATAGGCGTGGTGAACGTCGCCGGAGAGGACGACTATCGAAGCCGGCGGGGGGCCACGCCGTCCCGAGCCGACCTCCTCCAGCAGCTTTCGCATCCGCTCGAAGGAGAACTGGAACGCCGCCCAGTGGTCGAAGTCGACGGCGCGGCGCAGCTTCTCGCTGCCGCGAGCGACCAAGGATCCCCAGGCACCGTCGCCAAGGCGCTCGTTCCATGCCTCGATGTGGTGGAACGCGGGTGAGAGCAGGTAGGGAACCGTGGTTGCGATCAGCAGGTGGTCGAACTCTCCGCTCGCGTGATCGACGATCCAATCCCATTCCTCGTCATCGAAGATCGAGCGCCGGTCCTCCTCCAGGACCCTCCCTGCCCGGGAGTCCATGAAGATCGCCCGCACGTCGCCGAAGTCTCGGCAAAAGCTCCAGCGGGTGCCCGCCTCGGTCGAGCCGATCCGAGCCGCCCAGTCGCGCAGCTCCTCGGTTGCGTGCTGGTTTCCCCTGATGCGCCGGTAGATCTCGTTGTCGTCGAGCTCGCGTGGAGAGAGGTTGCCGAGGTACTGGTAGATCCAGTAGCTCATGATGCCTCCGACGGCACGGGAGTGCCACCACGGCTGGGCCTGCATCTCGGCGACCCAGGAGCGGGAGATGTTCCAATCGTCGTTCATGTCGTGGTCGTCCCAGACCATCGACGAGGAAACGGTCGAGAAGAGCCAGCGGATCAGCGGGTCCGTCCAGGCCTCCTCGTAGAGCCAGGTGTATTCCTCGAAATCCATCACTTCCTCGCCGGGCGGCCCGTCGACGCCGCGGCGCTCCCGGATTCGCTGGCGAGCCTGAGGTGAGGCCTCGTCGACGTAGACCTGGTCGCCGAGGAGGAAGAGCAGCTCTGGCCACTGGTCCCGCTCTGAACCCACCATCTGTCTGGCCAGAACGCGCAGGGCGTCGAGCTCGTGCCCGTCCTCGTGCCGATCCTTGCTGTAGATGTAGGGCTCCTCGTGAGGCAGGGCGACGCGGCACGAGCCGAAGCAAACGTCGAGGGGCCGGTCGTCCGTGAAGGTTCGGATCGCGCTGGGCGGCAAATCGTTGTGCGGGGCCGGCCAGCGGGGCTCGCCATCGAGTGCCACGCCGTACTCGTAGAAGCCCCCCGGCTCGAGCCCCTCCACTCGGACCAGGGCGTAGTGGTGACCCTCAACGCGGAAGGTCGGCTCACGGTGCCCGAGCACCTCCACCTCGCAGGCCTCGCTCGTCTCCACCCAGATCGTCGCCTCGGTGCTTGAGACGTAACGAAGCAGGGGGCCTAAGAGGAGATCTGGCATGCGGATTCCGTTCCCATTCTCGCCAATGCTATTCACGCCTACGCCTGCCCGAGGCGATCGATCAGCCGATCGACGAAGGCCACTTGGGCGGGCAGGATCTTCTCCCTGACTGCAGCGGGGCCAAACCACTCGGCCCGGTCGACCTCTGGGAACTCGCGCTCGGCGCCGGAGCGCGGCGGCCATTCCATCGTGAAGGTGTTGCTGCGCAGTGTCGCCGGATCGAAGGTTCCCTCGGCGGCCCAGGCCCGAACCACCTTGCCACCTTTCTGGCGCACCTCCCCGAGATCGACCAGCGCGCCGATCGCAACCTCGGGAGGTGAGCCGAGCTCCTCTTCCAGCTCGCGCAGCGCGCAGGCTCGCGGGTCTTCCCCCTCCCCGTATTCCCCCTTGGGGATCGACCACGCGCCCACGTCCTTCTTCGCCCAGAAGGGCCCGCCGGGATGCACGAGCAAAACCTCCGGAGCGCCACCGACGACTCGGAAGAGCAGAATCCCGGCGCTCTGCCGTGCTGCCACAGCGCCAGGGCTAACGCTCTGAGCGCTCGGCCGCCCGCTGGCGCGCGTCGGCCTTCTGCTCGAGCGTCATCGCTCCCGGGTGACCGTCACCGGGCCATGGCGTGAGGAGCAGCAAGAGCCTTGCATCCGCGCGCGCCGCGATCGCGTGCCGCTCACCCGGTGCGAACTCGAGCATGTGCCCATCGCCGGCCGAGACGCTCTCCCCCTCGGGCGTCGTCACCTCGATCTCCCCCGCGATGACGACGATCCGGGCATGCTCGTGAACCTCGTGCTCACGCAGCTGCTCGCCGGCAGGGAGCTCGAGCAGGATCGCTCGTGCGTCGTCTGCCGTGGAGAGGATCTGCGGCTCGAAAGCCTCTGCCGCAACGGTTTTCAGGTTCCAGCTCTTCATGACAGTCGGGGAGACAGGATTTGAACCTGCGACCGCTCGGCCCCCAGCCGAGTGCGCTACCAGACTGCGCCACTCCCCGTGGCTGACCTCATTCTGCCGTATCCATGGGGGCGGGGCGTGGCAAACTGTCGGCGCTTGGCGAACCGCTCGCAAGAGCTGTTCGCGCTCGCGGCGGTAGCTCAACGGTAGAGCCTCAGCCTTCCAAGCTGATGACGCGGGTTCGATTCCCGTCCGCCGCTCTCGCTGGCCAGGGCTCCAACAAGCCCGCGCCCGTTGCGGCTTTAGGTTGCCGCATCCCTGCCGATGCAGGGAATCGATGCACACTGGCCCCTGGGGACGCACCGCCTTCGCCTGCCTGGAAGACCGAGTGGACGCGCAACCTCCACTCCCATCTCGGGGGTGACGTTGATGGTGCCGCGGAGACGGTCTTTCTTGGAGGCGCCGAAGCCGAAGAGGACGAGGGTGACCTCGCCGTTGAGAGGTGACGATTGGTCGGAGAGCTTCGTTTCGCCGCCGTGAGAACGCAGTCCCGCAGGGAGAATTCTTAGAGGAATGAAACTCGAACGACTGACGGTCCTCTAGAGGACCGTCAGGGCGATGGTTAAGCCACAGGATTGACTCGGGCCTGGGCCTCGCGAACGAGGTTGTACTCGACGCGATATCCAAGTGCATGGGCATAGCGATCAAGCGTCGAGAGGCGAGCGTCGGTTGCGGAGGTCTCCAGTCGGGCGATGCTCGACTGCGAGCTTTGCATCGCTGCCGCTACCGCCGTCTGGGAGTGCTCGCCCTGACGCCGGCGCTCGGCCAGCGCGCCAAGAAGCTTGCGCCGGCGCTCGGCTGCTTCGACCATCGCCGGGAACTGAGGTCTTCTGGGTCTTCTTTTTGAGGGCCTCCAAGGAGAGTGCACCAGGCCGTGGGAATGTCCGTGGTCGTGGGTTGGGGAAGCGGAGGTGAGGGGCACCGATCGACGGGGGTGAAGCGGGTGGCGATGGGGCCCGGCAAAGGGGTGATCGTGGAGAAATACTCCGTGCTGATGCCTCACAGTGCCCTCAACCGTCCCACGCCGGGAACGAAACGCCCGACTCTCGCAGCGTAGGCGGCATAGGTGCCACCGTGCGCCTGCAAGAGGTAGGGCTCCTCGACGACTCGCACTTGGAGCTCCAGCGCGACAACCAGGCCGACGAGTCCAGCAATTGCAACCCAGCTCGGCACGAGCAGGGTGAGCCCGAGTGCAGTCGGCAGCATCGCGGCGAAGATCGGGTTGCGAACGAGCGCAAACGGGCCGGTGGTGACGAGCTGCGTGCGCTCCTCGGGATCGACGCCGATTCGCCAGCTCGTCCCCATCGCCACCTGCGCGTAGAAGGTCAAGCCGATCCCGGCAACGGCGAGGACGAGTCCGGCAACGTGAGCAGCCGTGGTGTCGAGCGCGGCGATCGGCTCGACCACATCGAGCAGGGCTAGGACCGGGGCCGCAGCTCCCACCAGCAGCGCCACCGTGAAACCGACCCCGGCGATCCACTCGGCCGAGCCAGGCCGGCCGCCGAGGCCATGGAAGCCGGTCGAGCCGGTGCGGCGAAGTTGGATCAGCGTGCGGAGGCCGAACGCGAGGACGAGGTAGACCCAGTAGAGGATGAGGGCGAGGGTTGCCATCGGCTAGCGGGTCGGCTCGCAGCAATCGTCCGCGAAGCCCGTACCGTCAAGCGGCGAGCTGACGCAGCAGCCCTCGCCGCGCCACGCCTCCGTCCCCTCCCTCACAGCGACGGCGGCGATCAGGAGGCCGACTGCCGGATCGAGCCACCAGGCGCCGAGGAGGGCGTTGCCGAGGAGGCCGACCAACAGGGCGCCGGCGAGGTAAGCGCAGAGCATGTTCTGACGGCCCTCGCCCTTCGTCGCCGCCGAGCCGAGCTGATCGGCGAGCCGTTCCTTGGCGATCCCGAGCATCGGCATGAAGATCACCGAGCCGACCGCGAGGCCGATCCCGACCCAGCTCACCTCGGGATGCTCAGCACCGATCAGCGCCCTCACCGACTCGAAGGCGACGTAGGGGGCGAGGAGAAAGAACTGGACCGCGACGAGCTTCTGCGCACGCTCCTCGGCGGCGTGGGAGAAGAGACGGTGTCCAGTGAAGCGCCAAACGATGATCAGGCTCGCGACGCCCTCGATGCCCGAGTCGAGACCGAAGCCTACGAGGGCAATCGAGGAGGCGACGAGGCCGGCGGTGATCGCCACCGCCCCCTCGACCGTCATCCAGCCGAGCGAGAGCCAGGACAGCAGGCGCACCCGGCGAGCCAACTCCTCGTAGCGCTCGCGTGAGATCGAGGCGACCGGGCGCGATGCCTCTGCCGGGGCGGACGCGGCCGGGACGGTCGGCAGCTCGACCGGGCTCACGCCGCGTTCCCCTGCGCGGCCACCGCCGCCAGCAGGGCCCGGCCGCGCTCGGTCAGTTCGTACATGACCATCTTCCCGTCGCGCTCCGAGCGGGCGAGGCCGGCGCTCTTGAGCAGGCGGACGTGATGGGAGACAAGGCGCTCGTCGCGGCCGACGATCCAAGCAAGGTCGCAGACGCAGGCGGACTCGCCAGCGTCTAGGGCGAGCGCGATGGCGAGCCGGGTCGGGTCGCCGAGCGCCTTCGCCCCGGCCGCCCAAAGCTCCAGCTCCTCAGCGCTCGGGAGGTCCTTGCGTACTCGCTCGGCCTTCGGCAGGTCGAGGCAGAGCAGATCGCAGGTGTCGAGATTCCGGGTCATGGCGGCATCCTACAAACATTCGTAAATATATGCGAATGAGAACCCCAGTCACGGCCAGCGCCGGTCCGGCAGCACGGTTAGTTTGGAGTCGTGGCTGGGACTACGGACGATGGGACGGCTGGGCGATCAGGACCTCCCTCAGCCACGCGACCGGCTAGGCCGGCCGGGGTCGGCAGCGCTCCAGGACGATGAGCGAAGGCATACGCAACGCCCTCCTGATCTGGGGTGTACCGTTTGCCGGCGCCGCTCTATCGGTGGTCTTTGCTCTGGTGCAGCGAAGAGTCCGATGGGGGTACCTGGCGGCCGCGCTCAGCGCTGCCGCGGCGGTCTTCATCGCCAGCTCGGTGGTCTGGTTCGCCAATGGATGTTCGGGGGATGACCCGGACCTTTGTTCGCCAGCCGTAGGTTGGGGGATGCTCACGCTGTGGCTCATCCTGGCGATCAGCCTGGTTGCTCTCGCAGGGTTCGCAGCGCTGAGGGCCTTCAGACGCTGAGGACGTCGCCGCCAAGGTGGCCACAGACTTATCCGGGTCTCGTGCGGCGGATGATGCCCACGTCGAGCGGCACCCGTCTGCGCGGAGCCCCTCGACATAACGAGCAACCGCCTCTTGGGTGTTGGTCATCTTGAACTCCTCCCCGCCTTTCAGGGCCCCGAGACGCTCGATTCAGACTTGCGGCCTGGACAATGGCGCTAGCTGGCTGAGAGCTCGGGCTTGAGAATCTGAGTGCTCCCGCCAGCGGCGACAAGGACGACAGGGAGACCCTCGTCGGCAGCACGCCTGATCTCCTGGCCAGCCGATGCTGTGTCGGCATCGATGAAGGCCGCCCGCTCGGGATAGGGCGAGCGTCCCTCGATGGCGAGGTCTATCGCTTCGTCCATGACCTTGGCGGCGGGAGAACGCGCGTTGTCCGTACTCATTGCCTTCCCCATCCTTCAATCATCTCGCGATAACCGCGCTCGATCTCGCTGATCGCGGCACGCATTCCGTCACCAAGGGTACCGCTATGGAATGGCGCCCCCGGCTACTTGCCTTCGCTCCGGTTATATCGGTGCATCTCGTTATCGCCGTGGGCACCGTCGTAGACGCGAATCGTCTCCGTCGTACCCTCTCCAACCTCAAGGGTGGCCCCTGCGGCAGGGGCTAGGCAATTGCAGCCTCAGCCCTTCTTACTTCCCGTTTTCCCCTTTTTCTTTCCGGACTTCTTGAAGCTGATGTTGGTTTCCTGCGTGGCTGGGTCCCCGCCTGCCGGCGTGTAGCTCACCGCTGCCTTCGCATTGACCTTGCCCTTTTTCTTCAACTTCGCCTTGCCTTGTTTTGAGAGCTTCAGGGTCAGCTTCACGATTCCCGGTCCCGTCACGTTCAGGCTCACTGAGCTAAACAGGGCTTTGGCTTTGGCTTTACTCTTGGCGGAGGCGGCGGCCTTGTCGACCGCTTTGACCTTCCCGGGGCCCGGGACGTTGACCTCCAGCGTCACCTTCATCCCCGATTTCGAGAGCTTCATCTTTTTGCCCAGGGAGAAGTTGTTGCTGGGTTTCGCTTTGGAGATGGTCGTTGCTCTAACTGCCGTCGCCACACTGCAATCCATCCGCACATGGAGATCGAGAGCCGGCGGCGGGATGTCAACCGACTGGCTGACGGCATCCCGGCAGCCGGACGCTGTCACCGTGACGCGGTAGGTGCCAGCCTGGACGTCCCACTGGTAAATCCCATTGGCACCCGTCGTCTGGGGGTTCACGTTCGGTGTGATACCCGGGTCTCCGGAGAGCACATTCACGAAGTTCCCGCCTACGAGGCGCTGCAGACGGACCGTCGCGCCGCTGATCGCAGCGGTTGCCCGTGCCTGCTCAGGCGATTGCCCGGCCGCGATCGCCTGGTCGTAGCGGGCACCGTCGTAGACGACTCCCTGTGGGTCGATCAATGCGAGGCCACCGACCGGGATGCGGAAGGTCTGTTCGGTCGCGCCCTCGGTGATCGTGAACTCCACCCACATCTCACCGTTGACGACGCACGGAACCACGAACGAGTATTTGTTGTCGCTGACGGACGGTTCGTCCGAGACCAGAGGCAGCGAGCTGTTCAGGTCCGTCGGGCTGTGCCGCGAGGGATCTGTCAGGAAGAGCCTGACGTTGCTGATCACTCCGGCGCCGGGCTGGAGGTTGACGGCGACGGGCAGGTTGAGGTCGCGGCCGGAGCGCTGGTCGAAGGTGCAGTCTTCGAAGCCCGCCACCGAGGTGGCCGAGCGGCCGAAGATGTAGCTCGGCGCCTCCGGGTTGTCGGGGTTCTGCTGGACCTGAACCGGAACCTGGCCGTTCGGCCCGTTCAGGTTCGCCGGAACCTCGGGCGCGCCGCCGACGTGGTTGTCCGCGAGCCAGCGCATCGTCGCCGAGGTCGCCGGCTCGTCTTCGTCGCGTTTGCCGTCGCCGTTGGCGTCGGCATAGGCGGTCAGCGTGTCGAGCCCGACCGCGTTGCCGTTCCAGGCGACCACGAGCTGGCCCGAGGGGCCGGTGTGGTCGACGATCTGGCCGACGGTCGGGTTCGCGCCTTTGATTTCGTAGTTGACCTGCTGGCCGGGCAGCGGGTTGAAGTTGGCGTCGACGAGCGAGATCGTCACTTCATGCCGGCCGGGAACCTCGTCCGCCGCCGCGGCCGGGAAGGCGCTCAGCGGGGTCGGGCGTTTGGCATGCCAGATCACCTCATAGCGCTGCGTCTGGCCCGGGCCGAGCCCCGCCACGGCGCGGTTGTCGAAGCTGACGCCGACGCCGTTGTCGATCAGGTTCGGGTCGATCGTGTTGGTGAAGGCGTCGAACGAGCTGAGGCGGCTGGTCGCAGCGGAGTACTGGGACTCCTGGTAGCTCGCCCAGGCAGGGACCAAAGTCGGCGCGCCCTCGCCGGGCAGCTGCGAGGAGGTGACCTCCTGGATCCCACCGGTGGTCCGGCTCTGGTCGTTGGTGCCGCCGACGAAGCGGCTCGCCCCGTCGATGAAGACGCCGCGGCCCGCGTCGCTGGAGTCGATGTAGAGGTCGGCCGAGGTGCCCCAGATGAAGGGCAGCGTCCGATTCTGGATATCGGTGTTGGTGATGTCCCAGACGACCCGGAAGCGCTGCGTGAAGGCGGTGTAGAGGACGGTCTGTTTGACCTGGAAGAGGGTGACGCCGCTGCTCTGGGCGTTGAACACGGTGACGTTCTGGAACGGCGAGGCGGGGGTCGCGTTGCCGGTCACCGGGCCGTTGGAGACCGGCGAGAAGGTCAGCAGGGTGTTGGGAGCCGGTCCGCCTTTGAGGCGCAGGTGGTTGTACTCGGAGGCCGGCCCGGAGTCGGAGCCGAAGAACATCCCCTGGATCGAGTTGTCGTCCTGCGGCCCGGATTTTGCCTGGAGGCGGCCGTCGTCGCCGACGTAGATCGTCAGGTTGTGCCCCGATGGGCCGACACCGGTCCCTGGGATCACCTGGGTGGCTCCGAGTGCACTCGCGGGTGCGATCACCAGGAGTCCTGCGAAAAGTGCTGTCAGCGTGCGAACTCGTCCAGTGATCCCGTGAGCAAACCCCATGAACACCCTCCCTCGTTGAAGACATTCGCACAGTAGCAACCACTCATTTGGAATGTCGACGACAGTGGAAAAGTGGCCTGAGTAAAAGATCGACCGCTAACCCAGACAGGGTCGGTGGGAGGCCTGCTCCTCACCGATCCGCTGAAGCTGACGGTTTGTACTACTCGCTCAACTCCGAGCTCCTGTATGCCGCCGGCATGGTGAGACTCGGGAAGGACCTACCTCGCCGGCCCCGCGTCGTCTCCTACGGTCTCGACCTAGAGAAGGGCACCGCGACCGAGCCGTTCCAGCTCCCGAAGACGCAACGACCGTCGCGGCACTTGACCAAGGCCTGGAGACGATGGAGCAGGGCACTGTTGAGCATCGGGTTCAGGAAGGGTCTAGCCTCGGACAATGGGAATAAAGCTGCTCCTCGCGTCCGCCCTTCTCCTGCTGGTACTGGCCTTTGCCGCCTGCGGGGGTGACGACAAGGCAGACACCGCCGCGGGCGATGAGAGCGCCGCCGCCACCTCCCCGGCCTCAGATGGCAACGGTCCCGCCCCCAGCGGCGATGCTGTGCGCTCCGCCAAGGTCAAAATCGTCGACTTCGCCTATGACCTCGAACCGGTGACGATTGAGGAAGGCGGCAAGGTGATCTGGCTCAACGAGGACTCGGCTCCGCACACGGCCACCGCCGACGACGGCAGCTTCGACACCGGCACGCTCGAGGAAGGCAAGCTCAAGTCGGAGACGTTCAAGGAGCCGGGGACCTACGCCTACATCTGCTCGATCCACCCGGATATGCACGGCACGGTGGAGGTCGTCGAAAAGGGGTAACGATTTAGGCGTCGACCCCGGAACCGAGCCGCGACCCTGGCAACTATTTCGCCGCGTCTAGAACCTAGATAAGGCTCGGGCACAACCGCCCAGGGGAATGAAAGGGGTTGAAAACGGGTTGAAAACAGCCTTTTTCTGACTTTCGCTGATTCGCGTTGACCTACCCGCGAGTTCCAGCGCGAGGAGCCGCAAACCTGCCCGCCAAGCGGGATTGCGACTTCTCAAGCCAAAATGAATCGAGCGGGGCAGCCAGGACTCGAACCTGGAATCGCCGGTTTTGGAGACATCTGGCTCCAATTTCCTCCCGGGGGGAATGTCAGGGGGAATGAAACCGAAACGAACTGCAATAGCCCGGCCGCCCTTGGGCGGAGGCGTTTCAGGGAGACTCGGTCCAGATCTCGAAGTCAATGTCATCCACGCGGGATTCAGGCAGCAGCCGATCGATGAACACGGCGAGGACCTTGCCGTCTCCGGCTGCCGAGGGCACGAGGATTCCCTCGCGACCCAGATACTGAGCGGCCTCGCCGATCGCCTGAGTCACCGTCAAATCGTCCAACCCGAAGTCGGCGTCTGCGAGCGCATCCGGAAGCACTTGCGCCCCAGTCAGATCGACAACCGCTTGTAGATCAACCTCGAGCCGATACAAACGCCGGGGCAAGAAGCTGCTCGGATCGAGGCCTTGTCGTCTCGCCATCCGTCGGAACTCAGCCTCGACCGCCGTCTTCCGATCTCCGAGATAGAGCGTCGCGAAGCTCTGCGGCGGATTCCAGCGGCCGCCCAGAGATCGAGCCCCCGCGCCCGAGAGTGGGTGCCGGCCCGCAGCGACGTGCCGATAGACGTCGCCGGCGTAGGAGATTGGATCGAGCCGGTCGATCGCATCGACCAGGTGCGACGACGGCATCTCGGCTAGACGAAGACGCCCTCGGCCATGGCGTCAATAGCACCAAGGACCCGGCGATACTCCCCCTCGCGCAGCAGATCGACCGGCTTGTAGTGGTCGAGCATCGGGTTCGGAGAGAACAGCCAGTCATGAGCCGCGTGGGCTTGGAGGACGCCCGAGAGCTGATCAAGGACAGCCAAGAGCTCCAGAACGCGCTCACGCGAGTCCGGTCTTGGCGAGGCCTGCCGGTGCAGCCAGCGAGCGACCGTGCGCGGGTTCGTGTCGAGCACCCGCGCCAGATCGCTCTGGTCGAGCTCCACCTGCTCACTTGCCTGCTCCAGCCGGCTGGCTAGATCCGTCGCCACTTGGTCTCCTCTTTGTCGTCTGCTACGTCATCTAGTTTGTCAGAACTAATGGCGGAGACCCTAGACACCGCACCGGACTTCCTCAGCGAGCTGACGTTCATGCCACGGATCACCCGGCATGACGGCCGGGCAATCGAGGAGGCCCTTGCAGCAACCCTCTTTGACAATGGTGTTCGCCTGCGAGGTGCCGTCATCGAGGCCACTTACGCAGCCACCGACACCCCTCTGCTGAAGCGCCTGCGCGAGGAGCAACTCCCCAGCCTTATCGAGCCGCAGGCCCAGCGCTTCACGACCGCGCGCTTCCTCGAGGTCGATCAACTGAAGGCTCTTCCCTACGCACCGACCCAGCCGATAACCGCCAACGACTTCGAGCGCGCGGCCGCGACTTTCAGAAGTGGGCGACCCACAACGACCGCCTCCTCGACGAGGCCTGTACCGCGAATGGAGGCGCAGATATCGACCGGCGACCGCTGATAGCCCTGAGAAGCTGAAGCTCTACGTCGAGTTCTTGTTGGCGATCGTCGGCGAGGGCATCCCCGTGATCGCCAGCAGAGTCGGCGCCTTCGGGCTAGTGCTACAAGCGCTCGGGGTCAACGCCTTCGACTCAGGCCTCGCCCAGGCGGAGGCGACCAACCTTGCCCAGCTGAACCGGCCGGTCACCGAGCGCGAGCGGGAGCGTCGCCGCGAAGGCAAGGGCGGCGGACCGGACAAGCGGATCTACCTCGAGGCGCTGAAGACGACGATGAAGGGGAAGCACGCCGCCGCGATCCTCAAGCGACCGGGCCTGCGTTCTCGGTTCGTCTGCAGCCACGGTTGTTGTCAGTTCCGCGGGTTCGAGGATCTGCCTGCGCGCCGCCGCCAGCACTTCCTCTGGAGCCGTGACGCCGAGGTCTCTGCGATCAAGGAGCGTCCAACCGGAGGTCTCCGTCGCGACTATGTCCGTGAGCTCCTGGCCCTTGTGGTCGCCGGACGCCGTAGCGAGGCGCGGGCACTGGCTGGCTTCATTCCCGCTGCATCGTCCTCTTTCGACGCTTGCTCGCCGACGAGCGGGTGCCACGCCGGGGGCTCGGCTAATCAGCAGGGTCGCCTTCGGCACTCGACCTGGACACAACTCCGCCGCTGCTTCGTGAACTCGCGAGCAGCTACAGCCTCTCAGGGGAATGAAAGGGGTCGAAAACAGCCTTTTTCTGACTTTCGCTGACTCGCGTTGACCTCCCGGCGAATGCCAGCGCGAGGAGCCGCAAACCTGCCTGCCAAGCAGGATTGCGGCTTCCCAAGCCAATTAAATCGGACGGGGCAGCCAGGACTCGAACCTGGAATCGCCGGTTTTGGAGACCGGTGCCTTAGCCAGTTGGGCCACTGCCCCGAGGGGAGGGGATCGTAACGAGCGCCATTGGCGCTCAGTGCGGGCGGAGGGACTCGAACCCCCACGGGCCGAAGCCCACCAGGACCTAAACCTGGCGCGTATGCCAATTCCGCCACGCCCGCGTGGCCGGCCCATTGGGCCTTAACGCGCGACCAATGTCGCGCCGTCGCTCACAGATTCTATGATCGACAGTGTGGCGATTGGAGAGGTGAGGCCGGGTTACGAGCTGTGGCGACCCAACCGGGAGAAACCGGAGTCGTCCACGGCGAAGTTCGTGATCGCATTTCTGCTGGCCGCAACGGCGGTTCTCGCCGCGCTGGTGACGATCACCGGCTTCTCGCTGCTCGAAGGGGGAGGCGCGATGGGCGTCATCTGCCTGGTCTACGCAGGCCTCTATGCCTTCTTCGCCTTCCTCGTCACCCGCTGGAGCCGAGGCATCCTGCCCGTTGCCGCCGCGCTCTCGATGATCTTGGCGATCCTCTGCGGGGTTGGCGCCAACAGCTGGTTCGCCCGCGACAAGGCCGGCTATGAGGATGCGATGATCCCCGTCCCCCTGATCGGCCTCCTGGTTCTCATCCTCGCGATCCTGCAGGTCATCCTGATCGCGGCCGCCTTCTACGGCTTCAGCCAGGAGTGGCACGTCGAGGAGGAGCGCCCAATCGGCTCCGGTGAGGACTACGGCGCCGGCGCCCCGCCCGACGAACACTCCCCGCAGCCTGCCTAGCCCGCGCCGCCTGTCTATGCCGGAGGTGGGACTCGAACCCACAAGCCCGCAAGGGCAATCGATTTTGAGTCGATCGCGTATGCCAATTCCGCCACTCCGGCGCGCCGCGAACGATAGACCGCCCATGCGGCGATGCCTGCCCGAAGTGCCGAGGCACGTCGACGGGGCCGGTTTAGACTGCCGCCCCGGATGAGGATCCACCACCTCAACTGCGGCACGCTCTGCCCTCACGGCGCGCGAATGCTCAACGGCGAGGGGGGATGGCTGGCCCCCGCGAAGATCGTCTGCCATTGCCTGCTGATCGAAACGAGCCTCGGGCTTGTCCTGGTCGACACCGGTTTCGGGACCGGCGACGTGCGGAACCCAGGCCAGCTCGGTGCGCCCTTTCGGGCGCTGATGCGGCCGCGGTCGCAGCTCGGCACCACCGCCCTCACGCAGCTCGAAGTGCTCGGCTTCGAGGCGAGCGACGTGAGCCACATCGTCACCACCCATCTCGACCTCGACCATACCGGCGGCCTTCCGGACTTCCCCCAGGCGGAGGTGCACGTGTTCGCGCCGGAGCTGGAGGCTGCCATGCGGCCGAGGCTCCGCGAGCGCGCCCGCTATATCGGCGGGCGCTGGGCACACAACCCGCGCTGGGTCTCACATGGCGCGGGCGGCGACGACTGGTTGGGCTTCGAGAGCGTGCGGATCCTGCCCGACCTCGACACCGAGGTGCTGCTGGTGCCGCTGGTCGGGCACTCGCGCGGCCACACCGCCGTCGCGGTGAGGGGCGGCGACGGCTGGCTCCTGCACTGCGGCGACGCCTATTTCAACCACAACGAGATCGCCACGCCTCCCTCCTGCCCTCCCGGCCTGCGGATCTTCCAAACCCTGACGGCTGCCGACAACGCGGCGCGAAAGGGCAACCGGGAGCGGCTGCGCGAGCTGGCGGCAAGGCACGGCGACGAAATAACGCTGATCTGCTCGCACGACCCGCACGAGCTGGAGCGCGAGCAAGCGGAGTCGGCCGTCGGCGCAGCGCCGTGACGGCACCGGCAGCCGAAAAGCTCTGGGAGCCGTCGGCGGAGCTGGTCGAGCGGGCGCGGCTGAGCGAGTACATGCGCTGGCTGGAGGCCGAGCGGGGGCTGCGCTTCGATTCCTACGACGAGCTATGGCAGTGGTCGGTCGACGACCTCGATGGGTTTTGGTCCTCGATCTGGGACTTCTTCGAGGTGCAGGCCGACGGCGGCTACGACCAGGTGCTGGGCCGCCGCGAGATGCCGGGGGCCGAGTGGTTCGCGGGCGCCAGGCTCAACTACGCCGAGCACGTCTTCGCAGGCAAAGAGGATGCCGAGACGGCAATCCTCCACGCCTCGGAGCTGCGCGAGCTAGACGAGCTGAGCTGGGGCGAGCTGCGCGGCCAGGTCGCCGCGGCGGCAGCCGGATTGCGCGAGCTGGGTGTCGAACGCGGCGACCGGGTCGCCGCCTACATGCCCAACATCCCCGAGGCGATCGTCGCCTTCCTCGCCACCGCCAGCATCGGCGCGATCTGGTCGAGCTGCTCGCCCGACTTCGGCCCCGCCAGCGTCGTCGACCGCTTCGCCCAGATCGAGCCCAAGGTCCTCTTCGCCGTCGACGGCTACCGCTACGGCGGCAAGGACTTCGACCGGCGCGAGACGATCGCCCGCCTCCAGGCCGAGATGCCGAGCCTGCGGGGCACCGTGGTCCTCTCCTACCTCAGCCCTGAGCCCGACCTCTCAACCCTGGACGCAACGACGGATTGGGAGGAGCTGCTCGCCTCCGGCGCCGGCGCCGAGCTCAGCTTCGAGCGCACCCCCTTCGACCACCCGCTCTGGGTCCTCTACTCCTCCGGCACCACCGGCCTGCCCAAGGCGATCGTCCAGAGCCAGGGCGGCATCCTGCTCGAGCATCTGAAGAAGCTCAACCTCCACGTCGACGCGCACCCCGGCGACCGGCTCTTCTGGTTCACCACGACCGGCTGGATGATGTGGAACTTCCTCGTCTCGGGCCTGCTGACGCGCGCCGCGATCGTCCTCTACGACGGCAACCCCGGATACCCCGACATGAACGTCCTCTGGGACCTCGCCGAGCGCGCCGGGATCACGACGTTCGGCACCAGCGCCTCCTACATCGCCGCCTGCATGAAGGCCGGCGTCGAGCCCGGCAGCGGCCGCGACCTCAGCCGCCTCCAGGCGGTCGGGTCGACCGGCTCCCCCCTCTCCCCGGAGGGCTTTGACTGGGTCTACGAACACGTCGGCGCCGACACCTGGCTCTTCTCGACCAGCGGGGGCACCGACCTCTGCACCGCCTTCGTCGGCGGCGTGCCCCTGCTGCCGGTCTACCGCGGCGAGCTGCAGGCGCGTGCGCTTGGCGCCGCGGTCGAGGCCTGGGACGAGAACGGCAAGGCGGTGATCGACGAGGTCGGCGAACTGGTGGTCACCGAGCCGATGCCCTCGATGCCGGTCTTCTTCTGGGACGACGAGGACGGCAGCCGCTACCGGGCCAGCTACTTCGAGCACTACCCCGGCATCTGGCGGCACGGCGATTGGATAGAGATCACCTCTCGCGGCACGGCGGTCATCTACGGCCGCTCGGACTCGACGATCAACCGCTCCGGCATCCGCATGGGGACGAGCGAGATCTACCGCGCGGTGCTCGGCATCGACGAGATCGTCGATGCCCTGGTCGTCGACATTCCCCGCCCCGGGACGGAGGGCTGGATGCCCCTCTTCGTCGTGCTGCGCGAGGGCCTCGAGCTCGACGACGAGCTCCCCAAGGAGATCGCCCGCCGCGTCCGCGAACAATGCTCCCCTCGCCACGTTCCCGATCAGGTCTTCCAGATCGCCGAAGTGCCGCGCACTCTCAGCGGCAAGGTCCTCGAGGTGCCGGTGAAGCGAATCCTGACCGGCACGCCCGCCGAGCAGGCGGCAAGCCGCGACTCGCTCGCCAATCCGGCGGCGCTCGACTACTTCACGGTGATGGCAGCCGGCCTCAAGGCCTGAGCCCGCCGCTCAGGCGGGCGTGACCGGGTTGCGGCGCTCGGCGAAGGAGCGATCCTTGTCCCGCGTGAAGGCAAAGCGGCGAATCAACTCGTCGCGCAGGTCCTCGGGCTGGACCACGGCGTCGACGACGAGCTCGGAGGCGAGGTGCAGGAGGTCGATGTCCTCGGCGTACTCCGCCCGTTTCTCCTCCACGAAACGCTTCCGCTCCTCCTCATCCTCGATCGCCTGGATCTGGTTGTAGAAGACGGCATTGATCGCCGCCTGCGGCCCCATTACGGCAATCGAGGCGCTGGGCAGGGCGATGCAACAGTCCGGTTCGAAGGCAGGCCCCGCCATCGCGTACAGGCCGGCCCCGTAGGCCTTGCGAACGATCACCGAGATCTTCGGCACGGTCGCCTCGGACACAGCGCTGATCATCTTCGCCCCGTGGCGGATGATTCCCTGGCGCTCGACCGCGGCGCCGATCATGAAGCCCGGCACGTCGGCGAGGAAGAGCAGGGGCACGTTGAAGGCGTTGCAGGTCTGGATGAAGCGCGCCGCCTTGTCGGCGGAGTCGACGAAGAGCACGCCGCCTTTCTGGCGCGGCTGGTTGGCGACGACGCCCACCACACGGCCGTCGAGCCGCCCGTAGCCGACGATCAGCTCTTTCGCCCAGCGCTTGTGGATCTCGAGGAAGCTGTCGGCGTCGAGCACTACGTCCAGCACCTCGCGCATGTCGAAGGGCTGGTTCTCATCGGCGGGGACGATCTCGGCGATCGGCGCCTCGGACGCGGGCGGCACGGTCGCGGCGGCGGGCGGCTCCTCGCGCCAGCTGCCCGGCATGAAGGAGAGGTAGCGCTTGGCCAGGTCGATCGCCTCCTCGTCGCTCTTGACCAGGAAGTGGCCGCAGCCGGAGACGCCGGTGTGCATCTTGGCGCCGCCCATCTCTTCGAGAGTCACCGTCTCGCCGATCACCATCTCGGCCATCCGCGGCGAGCCCAGATACATCGACGCGTTGCCCTCGCGCATGATCACCACGTCGCAGAAGGCCGGGATGTAGGCGCCCCCGGCGGCGCTCGGCCCGAACAGCACGCATACCTGGGGCACCTGGCCGGAGAGGCGCACCTCGTTGTGGAAGATGCGGCCGGCGCCGCGGCGTCCGGGAAACATCTGCACCTGGTCGGTGATCCGCGCCCCGGCCGAGTCGACCAGGTAGACAATCGGAACCCGCAGCTTCAGAGCCCGCTCCTGGACGCGGAGGATCTTCTCGACCGTCTTCGGGCCCCAGGAGCCGGCCTTCACGGTCGGGTCGTTTGCCATCAGCGCGACGCTGCGCCCGTCGATGGTCGCCAGGCCCGTCACGACGCCGTCGGCTCCCAGCCCCTCCTTGTCCCAGTTGGCCAGCAGCGCCTCCTCGGCGAATGAGCCCGGGTCGACGAGGCGCTGCACGCGCTCGCGCACGGGGAGCTTGCCCTGCTCGGCGGTCTTCTCGTGGTGGCGTTGCGGACCGCCCGAGAGGGCCGCCTCGAGGGCCTTGGCGAAGTCGGTCACGCGCGAGAGCCTAACCGCGGTGCCAGTCCACGGGCCCGGCGCGGAGGACGTGGGCGCCGAGTGGGCGACCGAGCACCTCCTGGGCGGCCCGGGAGGCCTCGATCAGCTTCGGCAGCTCCACCCCGGTCTCGATGCCCATCTCGTGCAGCATCGAGACGACGTCCTCGGTGGACACGTTGCCGGTGGACCCGGGCGGCGCCGGGCAGCCGCCAAGCTCGCCGAAGCTCGACTCGAAGGACTCGACCCCCTCCTCCAGCGCGGCCAGCACGTTGGCCAATCCCTGCCCGCGGGTGTTGTGGAAGTGGGCGGTCAGCTCGACGCCGGCAAGGCGCTCGCGCGCCGCGGCGAAGAACTCGTGGACCTGGCGGGGGTTCGCCATCCCGGTCGTGTCGCCGAAGCCCACCTCCGCGCAGCCGGCGGAGGCGAGCCGCTCGGCGATCTCGAAGACTCGCCCCGCCGGCACCTCGCCCTCGTACGGGCAGCCGAAGGAAACCGAGATCACGCCCTCGCTGCGCAACCCCGCCTCCCGCGCGGCGGCGAGCGTGCGCTCCAGCCCGCCCAGGGACTCCTCGATCGAGCGATTGACGTTGGCGCTGTTATGGCTCTCGGAAGCCGAGAGAAAGACGCTCGCCTCGTCGAAGCGCTCGCGCATCTTCAGCGCCCGTTCCAGCCCCCGCTCGTTGGGGATCAACACCGAGAAGGAGACGCCGTCGCGCCGCTGCACCCCCCCCAGCACCTCCTCTGCGTCCGCGAGCTGCGGGATCACGTCCGGCCGGACGAAGGAGGTGACCTCCATCCGCTCAAGGCCGCTGGCGGAGAGCATGTCGATCAGCCGCACCTTGTCCTCGGTGGCGATCGTCTCCGGCTCGTTCTGAAAGCCGTCGCGGGGACCGACCTCGCGGATCCGCACGCGTTGCGGCAACTCGGGCACGCTCAGACCATTCCGAGGCCGCCGCTGACGCCGAGCGTCTCCCCGGTCACGTAGGAGGCATCGTCAGAGGCCAGAAAGGCGGCTGCCGCGGCGACCTCGTCGGGCTGGCCGAGCCGGCCCATCTGGGTCGCGCCTTTCATCGTCTCGATCACCTTCTCGCCTATTTCGCCGAACTCCTTGGCGCCCATCAGCAGCGGCGTCTCGATCGGGCCGGGAGCGATCGAGTTGGCGGTGATCCCGTAGCGCGCGTTCTCGCGCGCGATCGCCTTCATGAAGGCGACGATCCCTCCCTTCGCGGCCGAGTAGACAGCCGAGCCCTTCGAGCCGACCCGGCCGGCCTCCGAGGAGATGCTGACGATCCGCCCATAGCCGGCTTGCTGCATCGTGGGCAACGCCGCGTGGGTGCAGTTGAGAACGCCGCCGAGGTTGATCCCAAGCACCCGCTGCCACTGCTCGGGCGTCGTCTGGGTGAAGAAACCGAACTCGTCCATCCCGGCGTTGTTGACGAGGACGTCCAGCGCGCCGGCCGCTCCGACCGCTGCGTTCGCTGACTCCAGATCGGTGACGTCGAGCTCGACCGCGTGGCCGGCGATTTCGCCGGCGACCCTCTCGGCGCCCTCGACGTTCACGTCGCCGACCCAGACCTCAGCGCCTTCGGCGGCCAGGCGAGCGGCGATCGCGGCGCCGATGCCGCTCGCGCCCCCCGTCACCAGGGCCTTGCGTCCCTCCAGCCTCATAGGCCGGTGAGCATAGACTGGCGCCCGCATGAGCGAGCCCATCCCGATCGTCGGCGGCACCGGCGCCCTCGGCGCCGGCCTGGCGCTGCGCTGGGCCCAGGCGGGGATGCCGATCGTGATCGGCTCCCGTTCGGCGGAGCGCGCCGAAGCGGCGGCAGCGAAGGTGCGGGAGCAGGTCCCCGGCGCCGACCTCGAAGGGCTCCTCAACGAGGAGGCGGCGACGCGCGGCGAGGTCGTTTTCCTCACCGTTCCCTTCCGCGCCCAGTCGGAGAACCTCAACAACCTGCGCGAGGCACTGCAGCCGGGCCAGATCCTGGTCGACTGCACCGTTCCCCTCGCCGCCGCCGTAAGCGGCAAGGCGACGCGCTCCCTCGGGGTCTGGCAGGGCTCCGCCGCGCAGCAGGCGCAGGAGATGGTCCCCGAGGGAGTCACCGTGGTCTCGGCGCTGCACACGGTCGGCGCTCCGTCCCTCGCGGACCTCGACGCCGAGCTGGGGGAGGACGTCCTCGTCTGCGGCGAACACAAGGCCGACAAGGCGCGCGTCGCCCGCTTGATCGAGGCGATTCCCGGCCTGCGCGCCGTCAACGCCGGCGCGCTGGAGATGGCGCGAATCGTCGAGCAGCTGACCCCGATGCTGATCTCGGTCAACAGCCGCTACAAGACGCACGCCGGGATCCGCCTCACGGACCTGCCCGACGCCGATCACTGGACCTAGCCGGTGCGGGTCGCGCTGCTCGCCGGCGGGACCGGCGGCGCCAAGCTCGGCGCCGGGCTGCAGGACCTGATCGGCTCCGACCTGGCGGTGATCGCCAACACCGCCGACGACGTCGAGGTCCTCGGCGTCCACGTCTCCCCCGACCCCGATCTCGTCACCTACTGGCTCTCAGGCGTGATCGACGAAGAGCGCGGTTGGGGGATCCGCGACGACACCTTCGCGGTCTTCGAGCGGCTGACGAAGCTCGGAGCGCCAAGCTGGTTCAGCCTCTCCGACCGCGACCTCGCGACTTGCCTTTACCGCCGCCAGTTCCTCGACGAAGGAGGCAGGGCGACCGATGCCCAAGCGCAGATCGCCCGCGCGCTCGGCGCCGAGGCGAGAGTGCTGCCGATGTGCGACCGGCCGGTCCGCACCCGCGTGAGCACCGCGGCCGGGCGACGGAGGCTGCAGGAATACTTGATCGTCGACGGTGGCCAGCCCGATGTTCACGGGGTCGAACTGGAGGGGATCGCCGAGGCCGAGCCGACACCCGAGGTGCTCGATGCGCTGCACGAGGCCGAAGCGATCGTTATCGGGCCCTCCAATCCGGTGATCAGCATCGGCCCGATACTCGCCGTCCCCGGCATGCGCGAGGCGATCGCCGCCTCCCGGGCGCCGGTGGTCGCGGTCAGCCCCTTCGTCGCCGGGCAGGTGGTGAAGGGACCGACCGAGCGCTTCATGCGGGCAGTCGGTCGGCCCTCCACCGCGGCCGGGGTGGCGTCGCTCTACGCCGGGCTGATCGACGCGATGGTGGTCGACGACGAGGACCCGGACCCGCCGCCGGGCGAGGTCCGCACCCTTTCCGCCGCAACCCTCATGGAGGGTGCCCCCGGTCGCGCCCGCGTCGCCCGCATCGTCCTCGACTTCGCCGCTAGCCTCGTCGAGGATTGAAAGCCACCGCCATCCTCCCCGTCAAGCGCTTCGCGACGGCGAAGCAGCGCCTCGCCGCGGACATCGACGAGGTCCGCCGCGCCGAGCTGGTCGCGGCGATGGTCGCGGACGTGCTGGAGGCGATCGGGGAAGCGCGGGCTATCGAGCGGACGATCGTCGTCACCGGCGACCCGGTGGCGCAGGAGCTCGCCGCCGCGGCCGGCGCCGAAGTGGTCCCCGACCCCGCCGACGAAAGCCACGTGAAGGCGGTGCTTGCCGGCATCGCGCGCGCCGAAGTCGAGGGAGCTGCCTGCGTGGTCCTCCTCCCCGGCGACTGCCCCCTGCTCGACGCACGCGAGCTGGACCGGCTGCTGACGGGAGTGCCCGAGCGTTACGTGGCGATCGTCCCCGACCGACACGGGACCGGCACCAACGCCCTGGTGCTATCCCCACCCGACGCGATCCGGCCCGCCTTCGGCGCGGGCAGCAGCGCCCGACATGTCGCCGCAGCCCGTGAGGCCGACATCCCCTTCTCGGTCGAGGAGCTGGCCTCGCTGGGACTCGACCTCGATACGCCGGCCGACCTGATCGCCCTGGCGCGAGAGCTGCAGGCACGGCCCGGTCGCGCCAAGCGAACGGCGAGGGCGCTGGGCCTGTGAGCGCTGCGCCTGAGCTTCGCATCGTCCCCGTCTCGGGCCTCCCGGAGTTCGCAGAGGGGATGCGGGTGGGCGAGGAGATCGCCGCCCGTGCCGAGCTGCTCGATGGCGACGTGGTCGTCATCTCGCAGAAGGTCGTCTCGAAGGCGGAGGGGCGCATCCGCCGCCTCTCCTCGGTGCTCCCGGGCGGCGAGGCGCGCCGGCTGGCCGCGATGCTCGGCAAGGAGCCGACTCTCGTCGAGCTGATCCTGGAGGAGAGCCGCGAGGTGCTGCGGGCCGAGCGCGGCGTGCTGATCACCGAGACCCGGCAGGGCCTCGTCTGCGCCAACGCCGGGATCGACACCTCCAACCTGCCGGAGCCGGAGACGGTTTCGCTCCTGCCCGAGGACCCCGATGCTTCTGCGCGACGGATCCGCGATGAGATCGTCACTGCCGGCCCCACGGTTGCGGTCATCGTCTCCGACAGCTTCGGCCGCGCCTGGCGCCTGGGGCAGGCCGAGGTCGCGATCGGCTGCGCCGGGATCGCGCCGCTCGACGACTGGCGCGGGCGCGGCGACGCGGGCGGGCGCGAACTGGAGGCGACGCTGATCGCGGTCGCCGACGAGGCGGCGGCCGCCGCCGACTTGGTCCGCGACAAGGCCAGCGGCGTGCCTGTGGCGATCGTCAGGGGGCTTCACCGCTTCGTCGGGCCCGACGACGGGCCCGGCGCCGCGGCGCTGCGCCGCCCTGCCGCCGAGGACCTGTTCCGCTAACCCAGCCCGACCGCTCAGTCCCGCCTTATCGCGTCCTTCACCTTGTCGGCGACGCTCTGGACCCCCTCGCGCACCTTGCCGGTTGCCTGGTCGACCTTGCCCTCATGCTTCAGCCGCTCGTTGTCGGTGAGGTCGCCGGCGGCTTCCTTCACCCTCCCCTTCGCGTCATCGGTGTTCTTGACGTTGTCACTCATCGGAATCCTTTCTCACGTGGTCTCTGCCGCCATCCCTACCCGCGCCGTCGACACGCCACACCCGCGGCGGCCGGGTGGGCCGTGGCGCTTTGGTGTCGGTATGCGGCAACAAAGCGCCACTCAGCGTCGGCGCCCACCCCTAATAGGTTTCGACGATCTCGTACAGCGTCGTGCGCTGCGCGGGTACCCGGCCGCCCGCCCGCGCCGCCTCGATCAGCTGTTCGGGCTCCAGCCGC
Organism: uncultured Conexibacteraceae bacterium; assembly: GCA_964536955.1. Taxonomy (GTDB): domain Bacteria; phylum Actinomycetota; class Thermoleophilia; order Solirubrobacterales; family 70-9; genus CAZHZI01. The sequence goes on along the minus strand of CAZHZI010000008.1, from coordinate 11,452 downwards.
ACCCCGTGCTGGGAGCCCGCCATCCGTGAGATGTTCTCCTCCATCAGCGTGCCGCCGAGGTCGTTGACGCCCCAGCGCAGCGCCTCCGTCGCGGCGTCCAGCCCCATCTTCACCCAGCTTGCCTGCAGGTTGGGGATCGTCTTGCCCAGCGCAAGCCGAAAGGCCGCCGTGTGCTTGAGGTTCTCCCCGGCCGAGATCTCCTCGATCCCGTGGGTGCGGCCGAGCATCGTGTTGAAGGGGATGAAGCTGAGCGGGACGAACTCTGTGATCCCCCCGGTGCGCTCCTGGAGCGCCCGCACCACACGCATGTGACGGGCCAGCTCGCGTGGCTCCTCGATGTGCCCGAACATCACAGTCGAGGTGGAGCGCAGTCCGGCCCGGTGCGAGGCCTCGATGATCTCCACCCAGCGATCGACCGGCAGCTTGTTCGGTGAGATCCGCTGGCGAACGCCGTCGTCGAGCACCTCCGCCGCGGTCCCCGGCGTCGACCCCAGCCCGCACTCCTTCAGGTACTCGAAGACCTCGTCGGGGCCCTTGCCGGAGCGTTCGCACATGTAGTGGACCTCCATCGGCGAGTAGGCGTGCAGATGCAGCTGTGGAGCCACGTCCTTGGCCAACCGCAGCCACTTCCCGTACTCCTCCAAGGTCAGGTCCGGATGGATCCCTCCCTGCATGCAGATCTCCGTCGCTCCAAACTCGACCGCGTCCTGGATCCGCGCGGCGAAGTCCTCTTCGGAGACCTCATAGGCGTCCGGCGATCGCCGCCCCTGGCCAAACCCGCAGAAGGCGCAGCCAACCACGCAGATATTGGTGAAGTTGATGTTGCGATTGACGACAAACGTCACCCGGTCCCCCGCCAGCTCGGCGCGAAGCTCGTCGGCGGCCACGCGCATCTCCTCGATCGCTTCAGGCCTGGTCTCCGCAAACAGCGCCGTCAGCTCATCCTCGGTCAACTCGGTGCCGTCTCGGCCGTTGGCAACCGCCTTGGAGGTCGTGCCGGAATCGATCGACTCCTCCGTACGACGCCCGGACCCCCGCCGCGGAATGAAGCTCCAGTACTTGAGCTTGATCACGTCGAGGACCCCCTGCTCCATCCACTCGGGATCCATGTACTGCGGATAGACGCACAACCTCTCGGTCAGCGCATAGCCCTTCGGCGCCAGCCCCTTCCGGACCTCGTGCGGACTGGGAAATGCGTGCTCAGGCGAAATGTGGTCTCCATTCGCCGACAGCCCACCAAGGTCAGTCGCCCCCGCTTCAACGAGCTCCGCCCACCAGTCGGAGAGGTTCGGCGGCACCTGAATCCCCACATCGGGCATCAGCCTCCGGCACTCGGAGATCAGGCGCTTGATGTCTCCAATCTCAATGGGACTGGCCCACTCAGGCATGGAGGGTCGGGGCTCCTCCGCCGGAGGCTTTGGGAGCGACCACAATCCGGACCCTGTCTCACTGCCGGCCGTACGGTCTCCGTTGGAGGAGCCCCGACCCTCCTCCCACCTGGCGCGGGCCGCCTCATCGGCAATGTCCGCCACCTCCTGCCCGTAGTAGCGCGGATGCGGCACGAAGTTTTGGAGGATCACCTCCTGGATGTGCCCGTAGCGGGTGTGCAACTCGGCGAGGGCCTCCAGCGAGGCAACCTGCTCATCCTCGGTTTCCCCGATTCCGACCAGGATCCCGCTGGTGAAGGGAATGCTCAGCTCTCCCGCCGCCTCGATGGTCGCCAGCCGCCGGGCGGGGTGCTTGGTCGGTGAGCCGGCGTGGACGGTCTCCATCAGCCGCTCGGAGGCCGACTCGAGCATCAGACCCTGGGAGGCGGTCACCTCACGGAGGCGGGAGAGGTCGGCGTGGTCGAGCACGCCGATGTTGGTGTGGGGAAGGATGCCGCGCTCGAGGGCACGCTCGCAGGCCCAGACGACGTAGGAGGTGAAGTCGTCATGGCCCCACTCCGCGAGGCGGACAGCTACCTCGGGATTGACCTCCGGCCGCTCGCCGGTGAGAACCAGAAGCTCCTTCGCGTTGCGACGCTCGGCTTCGTCAAGACGCTTCTCCACCTCGCCCGGGGCGTGGATATGCGCCCGGTGCGTGGCGAACGCGCAGTACTTGCAGTAGCACTGGCAGGTGCGCGACAGGGAGAGCGTGTAGTTCCGCGAGAAGGTGACCCGGCGCACGACTCTCCAAGCTACTGCAACCGCCGGGCCCGGCAGGCCCGGCGGTCACCCGGTCCAATCAGGTGGTAGCGCGGTCCGGTTTCGCCGCTGCGGGCTTGACGCGCTCAGGCGGCTCGGTCGGCGACAGCCCGCCCGGCTCGAGCACGAACCTGAAGACACCGGCGGCAAGCAGCGAGCCGACGATCGGGCCGATTAGATACGGCCAAACGCCGCCCCACTCGTTGCCGACCAACGCCGGGCCGAACCAGCGGGCCGGGTTGAAGGCGCCGCCGTCCAGCGGTCCCCCGACCATCACGATGAAGCCCAGAGTCATGCCGATCGCCAGCGGCGCCCAGTCCTTGACGCTCTTCCTCGAATAGACCGCCGCGAGAATTACGAGAACCAGGCAGAAGGTGCCGATTACCTCGATGATCGCGCCCTGGAAGTTGCCGCCGAGAAGTCCGCTCACCTGGGTGGCGCCGTAGTGGGTCGCCCGTCCCTCGTCGAGCAGGAGCCCCTTGCAGAGCAACGCGCCCAGCACGCCGCCCGAGAGCTGGGCCAGCATGTAGATGACGGCATCGATCGGGCTGATGCGCCGGATCGCCGCAGCGGCCAGCGTCACCACAGGGTTGAAGTGACCGCCGCTGACCACGCCGAACATGACGATCAGGCCAAACAGCAGGAATGCGTGGACGAGACCGATTACGGCGAAGTCGGAGCCGAACTGCGCCTGGTTGCCAGTCGCGACGAACAGCACGACGGCGCTGGTGACGAAGAAGACCAGCAAGAAAGTGCCAATCAGCTCGGCAAGGTATGCCGCAAGTCCTCGTTCCTGCACTTCTCTCCTCCTACTAGATCCCGGGATCGGTTAGCGGCGGCAGTCTATCCCTCCGGCGCATGGAAAAGTCTGTCGACCGCCGGTTCTGTCGACAAAAGGCCGTGTTCGACGTCCCAGCGGGCCCAGCGGCGGAGAACCGCGTAGTCGAAAGGAGCCGGGCGCAGGATCGGCAGAAGGACGTCGAGCTGGGCGCTCTGATCGGCGCGACTGAGGCCTGGGACGGAGGCGAGGAGCTCGCTCAAAGCCCGGGATGGGTGGCGGGAGGCGAAGGCGTAGCCGCGGGTGGTGGCGGCGACCATCGAGTCGACCAGGTCGGGGTCCTGCTCCAGGGCGCGGCGGGAGGCGGTGAGGATCAGCTCCGGATACGGCGGTGCGCCGAATCTGTCGACCTTGAAGATCCGGATCGGGATGCCCTCTCGCCGCAACGCCACGCCCTCGGCGTTCCAGAAGCCGGTCGCTGCGTCGACCTTGCCCGCCGCAAGGGAGGAGACGGCGTTGAAGCCGATCGTCACCCGCCGCACCTTCGCCGGGTCGCCGCCGTCGGCGCTCACCTCGGAGTCGACCACGGCATCGTCGGAGGGCAGGCCGGTGACGCCGGCGGTGTGGCCCTCCAGATCGCGTGGGCGCCTCACCGGCCCGTCGCCGCGGGAGATCAACGAAGCGAGCGGCCGCTGCGCGATCGGCATCACCCCGACCACGTCGAGGCCGCGCTCGGCGGCGATCCCGAGGTCGTGGATGTCGAGGATCGCGAAGTCGGCGCGCCCCGCCTCGAGCAACTTCGGCGCATCGGTCGAGTCGCCAGGCTGGCGAACCGTCAGCTCGATCCCCGCGTCGCGATAGAAGCCCTGCCGCTGCGCCGCGTAGATGCCGGTGTGGACGGCGTTTGGCGTGAAATCGAGCACGAGCGTCGCGCCGCTCGGCGCGCCCGGTTCAGCGCCGTCCCCCCCGCAACCGGCGACGCCGCCGAGCAGAAGAGCGGCCGCCAGCAGCGCGGCAACTCGTCCCATGTGGCGCCCAGCATATGCAGCTACGCTTGCCCTCGTGAGCTTGGCCGGCGACTTCCAGCAGGTACTCGACTCGATGCCGCCCGAATGGACGGACCTGGAGCTGGACCTGCGGATCGACGACGAGAGCCGCTATGTCGACACCGCCGTGGCGCTGAGCCAGGTCAACGCGCAGCCCTACTCGAAGTCCGAGTGGCACTGGCGGTTGCTGGTCGCCCACAGCTTCGGCCACGCCGCCGCCGCCGAGTCGGTGAAGGGCGTGCTGGCGACTCTCGACGCGGAGGGCACCACCGGTGAGCTCGCGCTTCGCGAAGTGCGCGAGGGCCGAGCCGAGGTCGTGCAGATGTGGGGCCGCCCGGAAAGCGTTCGCGAGGAGTTCCGCGAACGCCGCTCGCTCTAGTGGCAAAGATTCTCGCCGTCGTCCCCGACCTGATGCTTGCCAGCAGGGTCCGTGAAGGCCTGGCGGCCAGCGGTCACGAGGTCGATGTCGTCCCCGCGCTGCCGGAAACGATAGAAGCCGCCGCGATCGTCTGCGACCTCGACGCGGTCGACGCTGACGCGATCGCCTCGACGGGCGTTCCCTCGCTCGGCTTCTACTCCCATGTAGACGTCGAAACCAAAGCTCACGCTCAAAAGGCCGAGATCGACCTAATAGTCCCCCGTTCCCGTATGGCCCGCGAGCTTCCCCAGCTGGTGGAACAGCTGCTCACAGCCCCATAGGCGACGGTCTCCGCCGAAAGGGGGACCGGACTCTCCCCCGCCTGGGCTAAGGCGTGGGCGGCCGCAGATCCGGGCCTGGGATCGGCGTCCCATGCGGGTCGTGGCTGGGCTCGCCCAACTTGGCCGCGATCAGCAGCTCCAGCTCCTCGGAGATGTAGTGCTCGAGCACCTCCGCCTCCTCGTGGACGCGATCGCTTGGCATCCCCAGCGCCTCGGAGAGGTAGGACTCGAGCAGCCGGTGGTGGCGAATCACCTCGAGGGCGACCTTCTCCCCCGCCCCGGTCAGCGTCACCCCTTTGTACGGGAGGTAGTCGACCAGCCCCAACCCGGCCAGGCGTTTCAGCATCGAGGTCGCGGTCGCCGGGGTAACCCCAAGCCGCTCCGCGACGGCGCCGTTGGTGATCGGGCCCTCTCGCTGCCGCGAGAGGAAGTAGATCGCCTTCGCATAGTTCTCAATCGCCTCGGTGTGCGGCTGGCGTTCCGGCCGCGGGCCTATGCCTCGTGACGCCATCAGACGCTCACCAGCAGCCCGGTCACGTACATCAGCGCCAGTCCGGCCAGGATGCCGGTGACGCTGAGCGGATGCAGCACTCGACCGGCGGCGTCGCGGATCGAGGGGGCGATCTGCTGAATCACCTGGGCGATCGCTCCCGCCCCGGCGCCGAGCAGGAGGGCTGCGAGGCTCGCATTGAAGGCGGCGGCGCCGATCGCAGCGCCGAGGATCGCGGGGGCGCCGGCCACCAGGCCGAACCCGGCCAACCGCAACAGGCCGGGTCGCTCGTCGGCCAACGGCGCCACGATCGCCAACCCTTCGGTCGTGTTGTGGACCGCGAAGCCGACGACGAGGAAGGCGCCCAGCGCAAGCGCGCCCACCGCGTAGGCGGAGCCGATCGCCAGTCCTTCCCCGAGGTTGTGCAGGCCAATCCCGATTGCGATCAACAGCGCCAGATGTGTCCCCGCCGCGCCGGGGGCGCGCGCCGCGGCGCGCTCGCGCCTACCGGTCATGTAGCCATCGACGCCGGCCAACAGCAAATAGGCGGCCAGCGCCCCGACGAAGACCAGCGCGGCGCCGCCGAGCGCCTGCGGGCCGGCTTGGGCAACGTCCACCCCCTCCTGCACGGCGTCTATCGCCAAAAAGGCGAGCAGCCCGATCGTCAACGCCAGCAGCAGCTGGACCCAGCGCTGGTCGATGCGCCGCACGAACGGCAGCCAGAGCATCCCGAGTGCCACCGGGATCACGCCGACGTAGATGCCCAGCAGCGCCATCAGGCCGAAGAAGCCGGAGTCCGTTTCGGGAGTCTCCGCCGCCACGTCGATCACGTGGTCCACCCTCCCCCCAGTCGACGTGAGAAGGAAGATCTCGTAGCTCTGACCCTCGATCCAATCGTAGGGGACCGTAATCGTGGTCGAGCCGAGCCGGCCCACTTCCGTGGTAGTCGCCTCGAAGTCGACATAGGCGTCGTTGACGGAAACTTGGGCGATCCCGACCGCGTCGGGCCCGTCGTTGCGGACGATCAGCTCGATCTCCCCCGGCTGCAGCACGGTTCGCTCGACCGCCAGATCCTCGACCGGCGGGCCGTTGCGCTCGCCCAGGCCCGGCGCGCCGAGCAGCGCGAATGCCGCGATCGCGGCGGCGATCAGCGCCAGCGGGATCGCTCCCAGCGCCCAGGCGGGCAATTGCGGGCCCGAGCCGGCGCGTGGCGAGACGGCCCCGCGTGCCTCCATCAGGCCACCTCGAAGAACCCGAGCCAGCCCAACTCGGCGAACTCGGTCTTGTGGGCGTGGAACATGTAGCGCCCCTTGTAGGGGAAGCGCAACTCGAGGATCCCCCGCTGTCCCTGGGCCTGCACGATCGTGTCGGTGAACTCCAACGGCTGCAAGGAGGTGCCGGTCGGGAAGTAGTGGAAGAAGTTGGCGTGCACGTGGAACGAGTTGATCGGATCGAACTCAACGATGTTCATCAGGTAGATCCGCACCAGCTCATCCCGCTTCACCTTGATCGGATGGTGCGCGTAGTGAAAGCCGATCGAGTTGACGGCGTAGATCTCGTTGCCGAAGTCGAAGTTGGTGTCGAAGGCGTTCATCACCATGATCAGCTCGTCGGCGTCCTCGCGCCCCTGCTTGGGATCGACGATGAAGGCGCCGTAGAGCCCTTTGGCGATGTGCTCGGCGAGCGGTGTGGCGTGGCAGTGGTAGAGGTGCATGCCAAACGGCTCGGCGTCGAACTCGTAGGTGAAGGTTTCGCCGGTGCGGATCAGACCGCCGCCTATCCCCTCGCCGATCCCCGGCATCCCGTCCATGAAGGCCGGGTGGATGCCGTGGAAGTGGATCGTGTGGGGATGGGAGGAGCCGTTGTCGAAGCGGATTCGCAGGCGCTCGCCCTCGCGGCAGCGCAAAGTGGGGCCGGGAACCCGGCCGTTGTAGGCCCAGGCCGCGTACTTGACGCCGGGCGCCACCTCGATCTCCTTGTCGGTGGCGACGATCTCCCACTCGCGCAACACCCGGCCGCTGGCCAGGCGCCGGGTCTTGCCCCAGTCGAAGTCGCGGACCAGCGCCGAGGGATCGAAGCCGTTGGCGCGGTGGTTGACCTCGCGCCCCGCGGCGAAGTCGTTGTGGGAGTGCATTCCGGCTGCGCCGGCGGTGGCGGGGTCGCCCATCGCGTGGCCGGTCGACGCGCTTGCCCCCTCGACCGCGTGATGCAGCCCCCTGTGAGGGATCAGCCCGTGCAGAACCGGTAACGCGGCCCCGGCAGCGGCTGCTCCGCCGAGCAGTCGGCGCCTGCTGATCCGCGAGCGCACATCGTCTTCAGGTGATTTCGACACGTCTAAATCTGATTTTGGCATATCTAAAAGACGGAACGCCGGGCCTGCCGGGCCCACCTTCCTAGAATCGGAGTCGTGGCCGATGCGGTGACAGTCGATCTCGACGGGCAATACCGCCAGTTGCGTGAGGAGTGCGGACTGCTCGACCGCTCTGCCCGCGGCAAGCTCCTCTTCGCCGGCCCCGACGCGGCCGAGTACCTGCAGGGGCAGCTGACCAACGACGTCGAGGCGCTGCAGGCCGGCGAGGGTTGCTACTCCGCGCTGCTCGACCGCAAGGGGCATATGCAGGCGGACATGCGGGTGCTGCGCCCTCAGCTCGAGGAGATCTGGATCGATACCGAGGCCGTGGCGCTGGAGGCGACGCGGGGGCATCTTGAGATGTACAAGATCGGCCGCGAGGTCGAACTGTCCGACGTGACGGCGGAGCGCGCGATCCTCTCGCTGATCGGGCCGCGCAGCGCCGAGATCGCCGGTACTCCCCCGCTGCCCGAGTTCTCCTGCGAGGAGACCTCCATGGCGGGAATCGACATCCTGGCGGCAGGCACCCGTCAGGGCATCGACCTGGTTGCCCCGATCGCCGGCGTCGAGCGCCTTCGCGAGGCGCTGCTCGGCGCCGGGGCCGCCGAGGTCGGCGCCGAAGCGGCGGAGATCCTTCGGGTCGAGGCCGGCATCCCCCGCTTCGGCGCTGAGATGGGAACCGAGACGATGCCTGCCGAGGCCGGCATCGTCGACGCCGCGGTCAGCTTCACCAAGGGCTGCTACATCGGCCAGGAGACGGTCGCCCGCCTCCACTACAAGGGCCGCCCAAACCGGCTCCTGCGCGGGCTGCGCCTCGACGCCCCGACCGAGCCGGGGGCCGGCCTGCGCCTGGCCGAGAAGGAGGTCGGCCGGATCGGGACGTCCTGCGTCTCCCCTGCCCGCGGACCGATCGCGCTGGCGATCATTCGCCGCGAGGCGGAGCCGGGCGCCGAGCTCGCGGTAGGCGAAGACGGCGTTAAGGCTCACGTGGTCGACTTGCCGTTCGGTTAGATTGCCCCGGCGATGGGTCGTGGGAGAGGCAGACGGACGGCGATGGCCTCCGCGCTAGGGGCGCTGGCCTTTCTGGTCGGCTGCGGCGCGGAGGAGCGCGTCAACAACCAGCGCCCGGCGCCGCCGACCCGGGTAAGCGTTTCGATAGGCGCGAACTCGCTCACGGTGCAACCGCCCGCGATCGCACGCGGTCCCGACCGCACGCAGCAGGTGCCCCAGAACCAGAACGCTCCCCAGTCGTCGATCCGCACCAACGCGCCGCTGAACGTCGTATTCGTCGCCGCCAACCTCACCGACTTCGATTCCCGCCTGATCGTTCGTGGCCCCCGCGACGCCACATCCGGCCCGCTTGTCGCCAACGGCAGCGGCACCCTCCAGGTCGATCTCCCCACCGGCGTCTACACGGTCAGCGCCGCCGACATCCCCGGCGCGAAGCCCAGCAAGCTCTCCATCGGCCCGTACCGGGCGTCGTCACAGAACGACGTGCTGCTTCCCTAGCGCTCGCCGACGGCTTCCGTGCGCCAGCGCTCGGCGATCTCGGCCGCGTCGTCGCGCGGTGGGCTGATCTGCCGCACCTCGCCCTCCACTTTGGGACTGCGCCGAGCGAAGTCCCAGACGGTGGAAGCCTTCCGCCAGAGCTTGCTTCGCGTGCTGGTCATCGCGACCAACCCGTCGTAGCTCTTGAACGCCGTGGCAAGGTGCTTGCCGTGCTGGTCGAGCCCGTCGATCATCTCGGCCATCTGCTCGGCGACGTCGATCAGCGCGTCGGCGACATTGCCCACCTCCTCGTCGTGGCGCGCCTTGTGGGCGACCTCGGCGATCAGCCCCAGCGCCAGGCCCAGTTGCGAGGGAGTGACGACGTAGACCCGGTGGCTGCGGGAGAACTTCTCGAGTGAGAACCCCGGCAGCGCTTTCAGCGCCTCATAGGCGCCCTCGACCGGCACGTAGAGCAGCACCACCGACGGCCCCCGCCCGGCGACCTTCGAGTAGTCGCGCTTGGATAGCTCCTCCGCTCGGGTCTTCAGCCGACGGCCGAATGCGGCGAGCCGCTCGGAGTCGCCGGCCTCCAGCGCGTCGTCGACACCCTGGACGTCCTCGTCGAGGACGAACTTGGCGTCGATGATGACGCTGCCGTCACCGGTTCTGACGATGTAGTCGGGACGCTTGCGGCCGTCGTCGCCGCTGACCTGACGCATGAAGTCGCGGCCGGGCTCCAAGCCCAGGTTGCGCAGCTGGTTCTCGACGGCCAACTCGCCGAAGGCCCCCCGTGCCTGGGGATTGGCGATCGTGCGCATCCACCCGGTCATTCCACGGTCGATCCGCTCGGTCCCGGAGGCAGCCTTCTCCGTCTTGGCGAGCAGATCCGGGAGCGTCTCCTCGCGAACCGACCGGAAATCGTCAAACATCCGCCCGACCCGCTCGTGGGTGCGCTCGGACTTCTGCTTCTCCTCGCTCAACAGCCGGACCTTCTCCGCTTCGCTCATCTCCAGCCGAGCCTCGGTCGCGGCCAGCTGGGCGCGCAGCGCGGGCAGGGCTTCTGCTTCAAGGCGGATGCGGTCACGTTCGCTGCCCAGCTGGTCCCGCTCGCTGCGCGCACGGCCCAGCTCCGCCTCCAGGCGGGAGCCGCGCACGGCGAGGAAGCCGGCGAGCGCAGCGGCGGCGAGAAGCGAAATGAGCAATAGAGCGGTCATCGGAGTCCCTTCTTGGTCGAGCCATCGAAGGTAGCCGCCATTCCGGACACGAACCCGGCGGAGGAGCTTGATCTAGGATTGCCGCCCGTCCGTTCACGACCCCCCGCGGAGGACCACTTGGCCGTCGACACCAGCGCAGTCTCGAAGCTAGACGTAGAGCCCGGAACGCTGCCGGAGACGATGGCCGCCTGGGTTATCCGCCAGGAACGCGAAGGCGAGCCCAACGACGCCTTCCAGCTGGAGCAGATCGAGGTCCCCGAGCCCGGCGCCTTCGAGGTGATCGTCCGCGTGATGGCGGCCGGCGTCAACTTCAACAACGTCTGGGCGGCGCTGGGCAAGCCGGTTTCCGTCTTCGGCTACGGCGACCACCCCGAGTACGGCCACCACATCGGCGGCTCCGACGCGTCGGGAATCGTCTGGAAGGTCGGCGACGGCGTCACCCGCTGGAAGCCCGGCGACGAGGTCGTGGTCCACTGCAACCAGGCCTCCTACGAGGACGTGGAGGTGCACGGGCTGGATCCCCTCGCCGCTCCCAGCCAGAAGATCTGGGGCTACGAGACGACCTGGGGCTCCTTCGCCCAGTTCACCAAAGTCCAGGCTCAACAGCTCCTCCCCCGTCCCCAAAGCCTCTCCTGGGCGGAGTCATCGGCCTACGGGCTCACCTACTTCACCGCCTACCGGATGCTGATCGACCAATGCAAGCTGCAGCCCGGTCACAACGTGCTGATTTGGGGCGCGGCCGGGGGGCTCGGCGTCTTCGCAACGCAGCTCTGCGCGGCTGCCGGCGCCAACGCGGTCGGCATCGTCTCCTCCGACGAGAAGGGGGAGCTGGTCAAGAAGCTCGGCGCGGTCGACTACATCAACCGCGGCGAGTTCGCGGAGATGATGCGCACTCCCGAGAACCTCGCCGACCCGGCCGCCGAGAAGGAGCGCTTCAAGGCCTCGCGCGCGTTCGCCAAGCGGGTGAAAGAGATCCTCGGCGATGCTCCCGACATCGTCTTCGAGCACGTCGGACAGGCGACCTTCCCGACCTCGGTCTTCGTCGTCAAGCCGTTCGGCAAAGTGGTCATCTGCGGCGCCACCTCGGGCTTCAACCTCGACTTTGACGTGCGCTACCTGTGGATGCGCCAGAAGCAGATCATCGGCTCGCACTTCGCCAACGCGTGGGAGGCCAAGAAGGCGAACGAGCTGATCGAGCAGA
>CAZHZI010000007.1:0-34907 GCA_964536955.1 uncultured Conexibacteraceae bacterium | reverse complement strand
GCGGCGGCTCGGCGGGGCCGTCCGGCCATGGCAACGGCGCGCCCAAGGCCGTGCCGGGGCGCAGGTCGGCTGAGCTGACCTCCCGCGAGCGGCGCGAGCGGGCGCTGCTGGCGATGTGCATCGCGCTCCCGAAGGAGGGCGGCGAGTACCTGGAGAAGCTGACCGACGACCATCTCTCGGCGACCGGAACTCAAGCCCTCGCCTGGCTCCGCAAGCACCCTGAGGACCCCGCCTCCAACCTTCCGCACGACGATGACGAGCTTGGCGGCCTGATCGCCGAGCTCGTCATCCTCGCCCACGACGAGCCCGCGTCCGTCGAGGCGATGGAGCTCAACTTCCTCCTCCTCGAGCAACGCCGCCTCGAAGCCCAGATAGCGGAGGCGGGCGAGAAGGACGACTACGAGCGCCGCGCCGCCCTCAGCCGCGAGCGCGCCACCCTGGTCGAGCGCATCGCCCGCACCGAGCGCGTCGTCGGCTAATCGACTACGAACATCTGTTCGTAGTCGATGGAGGCGATCGGAAAGCTGGCTGGGAAGCATCCATCGACGGTCAGCTACTGGCTCCAGAAGTACGGTCTCAAGCCTAATGGCGCCGCACGCCATGCTCCGAAGGGTGGCCTGACCCGAGAAGAACTTGAGCCGTTGGTCGATGAGGGTCTGACGACCGAAGGCATAGCACGCCGTCTGGGGGTTGGCGACACCACTGTGCGCCACTGGCTCAGACGGTACGACCTCAAGACTCAAGGGGCCCAACGGCGTGCTGCGCTTGTTGACATGCGCCGTACCGGCCGGCGAGATATCGAACTTGAATGCCGGAGGCACGGGTTGACGAGGCACATCTTCGTGGTTTCGGAGCCGCGGCTACGGTGCACTAAATGCCGAGCCGAAGCGGTGTCGCGTCGACGGCGGAAAGCCAAGGAGATCCTCGTCGCGGAGGGGGGCGGCGGGTGTCTGCTGTGCGGGTACACACGCCATTCTGCGGCTCTTCAGTTCCATCACGTCGATCCCGCCACCAAGTCGTTTGGATTGGGAGTGCGTGGAATCACTCGTTCGATAGCCAAGTTGCGTGAGGAGGCCGCAAAGTGCGTTCTCCTATGTGCCAACTGCCATGCTGAGCTTGAAGCAGGAATGGTCGAGCTGCCGATAAAGTCCGATGCGCCGACGTTGATCCGAAGTAGCAGTTCGGATTAGCACGAAGCGTGTTGATCCGGGGTGGCCGACTGGTAAGGCAACGCCCTGTTAAGGCGTCCAATGTGGGTTCGAGTCCCACCCCCGGAGCTTCTATCTCGTCTTGGCCTTCGCTTTGGCCAGCCGTTCAACCAGCTCGGCGCCGCGCTCGGTGCCGTCGTGCCCGTGGCTCCAGGCCGCCAGCTCCGCGCCGCGCTCCGCGAAGGAGCGGTCCTCCAGCAAGCGCCGCGCTGCCCAGCGCAGCGGCCGTGGCCTGCAGAGCCGCCAGGGGACGGAAAGGCCGACCCCGGCCCACGCCACCCGCATCGCCGTCTCGCTCATGTCGCCGGTGATCGGGCAGATCAGGACGGGGGTTCCGGCGCCGAGCGCCCGAGCGACCGTGCCGTGGCCGCCGTGGGAGACGACCAGCGAGGCGGCCGGCATCACCTGGCTGTAGCTGAGCCAGTCGACCACGGTCGCGTTGGCGGGGACCTCGATCGGCCTTTGGGGGACTACGCGATTGGTGGTGGCGACGACCCGCACCGGCTCGTCGGCCAGCGCCTCCAGCGCCGTGCGCACCAGGCGGTTGCCCGAGTCGTGGGCGGTGCTGGGCGCGATCAGCACCAGCGGCTCCTCGCCGGGCGGCAGCTCGATCTCCGGATGGGGGACTTCGAAGGCCATCGGCCCCGTGATCTCGACCCCCGTCGGCCATTGGCGCGGGTACTCGAGCTGCGGAAAGGTCGCGACCAGCGCCAGGTCGGTGCTGATGCCGCCATGGAAACGCTCCAGTGGCGCCAACCCCAGGCGCTCCCGCTGCTGGTTCAGATCGCTCCGGCCCTGCTCGAGCCCGAGGTTCAGCGCCCGCTGGCCGAACCGCCAGATCCCGCGTCCAAGCGGCGTGCGGGAGGGTTGCAAGCCAGCCGCGAAGAAGGGCAGCCCCGGCTCGACCACAGGGTAGATGTGGGGGATCAGGGTCGCCAACGGCACCCCGGCCTTCTCCACCGCCAGCGCGGGGGCCAGGGTGAGGATGTCGCTGACCGCGACGTGGGGGCGCATCTCCTCCAGGAGTGGCAGCAGCGCCCGAGCCGCCTCCGCGGCATGGTTGCCGTCGGAGGAGTCGGGGTCCGGTGGTGGGAACATCCGGTACTCCTCCGCCGCGGCGAAGCCAAGTCCCGCCCCTTCGACGGCGCCGCGCCGTTCCTCCCAGGTCTCGACGACGACCTCGTGCCCGCGCGCGGCCAGCGCTTTCCCAAGTGAGATCGCCGGGAAGGCGTGGCCTGGGTCGCCGAAGGCGGCGACCAGCACTCGCAGCCGGGAGCTAGGGGGTGTCGAGGCCCTCACTGGGCCTTGTGAAGACGATCTCCGGCACGTGGCAATTGCGCGACGTGCGGAGCAGGAACCGCACCGCCTCGCCGATGTCCGAGGGCTGGATCATCTCCTCGGCGGGGACCTGGCCCTTGGCGAACTCGGTCATCGCGGTATCGACGAAGCCCGGCGCGAGCGCGGTGCACTGGATTCCGGACCCGCCGACCTCACGGTGGGTCGACTGGGTGAAGTTGATCACCGCCGCCTTGGTGGCGGCGTAGATCGAGAGCCATGCCTGGCCGCCTTTGCCGGCGATCGACGCGGTGTTGACGATCAGCGCCTTGCCGTGCTCGGCGCCGGCCTCTCGCAGCATCGGCAGCCCCTCGCGGGTGCCGATGATCAGCGCCCGCAGGTTGACCCCCAGTTGCATGTCGAGGTGCTTGGTCTGGATCTCCTCCATCGGCGCGCCGATCCCCACCCCTGCGTTGTTGACCAGCACGTCGAGGCGTCCGTATGTGTCGCGGTGCTTGGCGAAGACCCCGACCACGCCGTCCTCCTCGGTCATGTTGGCGGCGACACTCTGCACCTCGATGCCGTCGGCGCGCAACCCCTCGGCCGCCGCCTCCAGCTTCTCGGGCCGGCGTGCGGAGATCGTCAGCGCGTAGCCGTCCTCGCCGAGGGCCCGGGCAATCGCCAGCCCGATCCCACTCGAAGCTCCCGTAATCAGCGCCGCTTTCTCCGCCAACTCGCTCCCTTCGCTTTCCGACAGGTTGCGCGGCACCCTATACGCCGTGCCCAGGAGTGGATGCCGGGGTGCGGCCCCTCAATAACATGCCCCGGATGCGTCTCAGCCGAGTCATCGCCGCTCTCGCCTGCCTGCTTGCCGCCGGGGCACTCGCGGTCGGTTGCGGGGACGGGTCGGACTCGTCGACCTCGTCGGAATCGGGCACCGCGGAGAGCCTGCCCGCGCCGCCGAAGAGCGCCTTTCCCAGCGCCGCGGGCAAGACACTCGCGGACGTCCTGAAGCTGGCCGACGGCCCTTCCGACCTCGTCGTCTCCCCGGCCGCGATGGTCTTCTATGGGGGCGAGAATCGCTACCCATTCGGCGTATTCCAGCGTGACGGCAGCCAGGTCTCCGACGCGCAGCTCGCCCTCTACTTCGCCAAGGTGCCGACGCCCAAAAAAGCCAAAGGCCGCAACGGCAAGCTCGGCGCGGCCCCGCCGGCCGCCAACCCCAAGACCGCCGCGCAGGCCCTCGACCAACCCGCCGTAGGCCCGATTCCGGCGGCTGTCGAAAGCCTGCAGACCCAGCCGGCCTTCCGGGCCCAGACGACGACCAATGACCCGGATGCGGCTTCCGTCGTGTACGTCGCGAACGTCGACTTTCCCAGCGATGGCGAGTGGAGGATCGCCGCCCTGATAAAGCAGGGCGAGGAGACGACCGCGACCTTGCTGCCCAGCGCGGTGGTGGGCGAGTTCACGAATATCCCGCGCGTCGGCCAGAAGGCGCCCTCGATCCACACGCCCACCCCCGCCGACGCCGGTGGCGACCTCTCGGAGATCACCACTCGCGTTCCGCCCGACACTCAGAATCAGGTCGACTACGCCGACGTGCTCGGCAAGGAGCCGATCGTCCTCTTGTTCGCCACCCCCCAGTTCTGCCAGAGTCGGGTTTGCGGCCCCGTCGTCGACGAGGCTGAGCAGGTCAAACAGCTCTACGGCGACAAGGCGGCGTTCATCCACATGGAGATCTACAACGACAACGATCCCGACAAGGGCGTGCGCCCCCAGGTGCGGGCGTTCCACCTGCCGAGCGAGCCGTGGCTGTTCGCGATCGATCGCCAGGGCACGGTCCGCGCTGCGCTGGAGGGCGCCTTCGGCGTCGACGAGCTGACCCGCGTCGTCGAGGGGGTGACGGGAGGATGAGCGAGAAGGCGCCGCCGGATCCCGAGTTGCTGGAGTCCTTCGCGGTCGAGGCGCGGCGCCGCTGCGACGTGATCGCCGCCGGCCTGGCAACCGAGACCAACGACTTCGAGACCCTCCGCTCCGAGGCCCACGCCCTCAAGGGCACCGCGAGCGTGGTCGGCCTGCGCCGCCTCGCCGAGCTGGCCGGGCTGATGGAGTCCGACCTGGCCGAGGCCAAGAAGACCGGCGTCATCCGTGGCGGCCGCGCCCATCAGATAGCCGACGCGGCCAAGGCCCTGGCCGAGGGCGCCACCGCCGCCGCCGAAGGGGGCGAGGAGCCCCCCGACGTGGGCCGTTCCCTCGCCCAGCTGTTCAGCGCGTAGCGTCGAAGCCGGTCCGCCGGCCGAGTTTGTCCGCCCGACGGCTACCGTTAGCGGTGTGCCGGAGAACGCCGACCTCAGTGAGTTCGAGTCGCTGGTCGCCGACGCGATCGACAGGCTGCCGGACGAGTTCCGCGAGGTGCTGGAGATCGTCCCCGTCGTCGTCTCCGACCTCGGCACCGAGGCCCGTGCCTATGGCGAGTACTTCGGCGACGGCATCGCTCGCGATCGCTACGAGGATCGCATCGTCATCTACCAGGACACCCTGGAAAGGGACTTCGGACACGACCGGGATTTGCTGGCCCAGCAGGTGGAACGGACCCTCCGTCACGAGCTTGCCCATCACCTCGGCTGGGACGAGCGCGGAGTCGGCGGCCTCGGCCTCTAAACGAGACGACTGGGCTCGCCGGGGCGCTAGGCTCGGCCCTCCGGGGCGGTAGCTCAGTTGGTCAGAGCAGCGGACTCATAATCCGTCGGTCGAAGGTTCGAGTCCTTCCCGCCCCATAAGAAAACCGCTTAAATAGCCATATTCCTGAGTTGACGCCTGGGATGAATCAAAACTTTGTCCCGAAATTGTCCCGGAAACGAGCTAGAATCGTCGGGCGATGCGCCAACCACGGCCACAACCGATCTCCGGACACGTCTCCCAGCGCAAGGGAAAGCGCGGCGGCGTCTGGTACGCGAAATACCGCCTGCCGGACGGGCGGCAGGTGCAGAAACGGATCGGACGGGCCTGGACGGAGAAGACCGCGCCGCCCGAGGGCTACTTCACGAAGGCGTCCGCCAAGGCCCATCTGGACGAGCTGCTGGCGCAGGCGCGGCAGGGTACGCTGCCCGGCATGGTGCGAACCGGGCGGACCTTCCGCGATGCCGCTGAGGAGTGGCTGGACTACTGCGAGAAGGTCCGCGACTGCAAGGCGTCGACGCTGCGCGACTACCGCAACATGGTCCGCGTCCTCGACCGCGAGTTCGGCGACCGCAAGATCGAGGCGATAACGGCGGAAGAGATCGAGCTGTGGATCGGCAGCTACAGCGGCTCGAACCGGACCCGGCAGAAGTACCTCGTCTGCCTCGGCTCGATCTTCAAGCGAGCGATGAAGGTCCACGGCCTGCCCCGCAACCCGGCCGACGTAGTCGAGCGTCCCCGCGTGCGCCGCGCCGCGAAGATCGACGTGTTGCGCCCCGAGGAGGTCTTGGCGCTGGTCAGGTCGGCGCAGTCTGAGCAGGACGCCGCGATCTTTCACACGGCGGCATTCGCCGGACTGAGGATGGGGGAGCTGCTCGCGTTGCGCTGGCGGGACGTCGACTTCACTCGTCGCACGATCCACGTCCGCGAGAACTGGACCCAGGGCGAGACGACGACGCCGAAGGGAGGCACTGAGCGAGCGGTCCCGATGGCAGAGGAGGTGGCCGAACGGCTGGCGCGTCTCGGCCAGCGCGATCACTTCACGACCGATGACGATCTCGTCTTCTGTACGCCGCGCGGTCAGCACGTCGGCTACAAGGCGTTGAAGGAGCGCTACCGGGCTGCCCTCCACGCGGCAGGCCTGCGCGAGGACTTCCGCTTCCACAACCTCCGCCACACCTTCGGCAGCACCGTGATCCGCCATGCCGATTCCCGCGAGGTAATGGAGTGGATGGGGCACGCCGATCTGACGACGACGCGCCGCTACTTGGCCTTTGTGGACCGCGAGGACGCCGCCAAACGGGTCTCCGAGGCATTCAGCCTCGAGAAGCCGCAGCCGGTCCCGACCACTAGCTGACCTGCGTTGGATCATCGACCGCGCCGGGTGCCGTAGGTGTTCTCCGCAACCCAGGTCTCCAGGTCGCAGCGCGTGAACCGCAACCCACGATCTCCGATCCGAACATGCGGCAGCCCTCGTACCCGAACCAGTTCGTAGAGCGTGCTGCGCGGCACCCTGAGAAGCCGCGCCGCCTCGTCGGCGTCAAGCAGTGGCTCGGTGAGCAGGCCGGATTCAGTCACCGGCCTGCCGTTCCGAGGAGCCGTTGCCTCCCCAGCGCCGAGGGGATCGCAGTTCGCGGCGAGTGCGAGCCAACAGCCACACCGAGATCGAGCCTGCATCCCCTTTGACGCCAGTAGAGATGTCGGCAAATCGCCGAACCGGCAAACGGCGCTGGCATCGGCGAGGGCGGCAATTCTGCGAGCTTTCCACCCGACCCCAGACCCGTCCGCAGGGGCGACCGCACACCCGTCCGCACAGACGACCCGCCGCGCGACCGCTGAAAGGAGCAATGAACCAAGAATTCATGGAACTGGCATAGCGCGGTGGACCCGCTGAGTCCACAACTCTGCGTTTGCGCAAACGCAGATATACCGACATCGGCGTTAGGACTGTTGAGCGCCAGGTCAGCCTGCGCGACTTCTCGGGGACCGAGGCAAGCTGCGGCGAACCCACCGGGCCATTCCGCAGCTTCCCTGTGGCCTGCGCCCCGGCCCCCGAGAAGTCGCGCTCAGCAGATCGATCCGAGGAAGGGCCAAAGGTGGCCTACGCCCTTCCCCGGTCGACCCGCTCTCAACGCGCCCTTGCCACCCTGGCGACGTAGGCGCGAGGAGCCTTTTTCGCCAGTCGGACCTTCTTGGCTCTCGCCAGGCGGGCGAGGCAGTTGGAGACGGCTCCGGCAGACCGCCCGCCGAGACCTTTGGCAACGGCGGTGGCGGTCAGCGGCCCGTCCTGCTTGTGTTGGCAGAGGTAGGAAAGAACAAGGCCGTCAAGTTCGCCGGGACGAAGCCGCTTCCTATGCGCGGCTGACACGGATATCGCCTCCTTCAGCCTCGGCCAGCGCCGCGAGGATTGTGTCGCAGGTATCCCGCGCGTCTTCGTAACCTTTGATTACGGGCGGCGGCGCGACCGATTCGCGGTCCTCTTCCACGTCTGCAAGGCCGCCGTGCGCTTCGTCGCGCAGGCGCTTGGCGACTTCCATCAAGTCATGCGGCGGCATCGTCAGCTCAACCGTGTCCCGGCCGTCCTGGGGCTGCCAGCCCAGGTCTGTCATCAGCCGGAAGTCTTCGCCGAACTCGATCGCAAGTCGCTCGGCCGTGGCGAAATCCTTCTGGCACTCAAGCGCAACGACGACATCGCCCAGACCGGCCAGGTGGTTGCGCACCTGCTCGTAAAGGGCGTCGCGCTGACTGCCGACGATTTCAGGGTGGGGCGGGGCATGGTGCCTTCCTTTCGGTAGGGCACCGAAGAGCCGCCGGGATGCCGTTCTCGTAAGAGAACTAAGGCGAGTAGCTTTTCGCTTGCACCGAAGGCTTGATCTTCGGTGCCATGCCCCGGGGCGTTCCACCGCCGCCGGGGCGCTTATTCAATTGGCGCGGCGACGATAGCTCCGCTTCGGCAACAAAGCGAGCCGATTGCTGGCGATGCTCGGGGATTGCGGTCTATCCACCGTGAAGACATGGGCTGTCGATGGCGTACCGACCACGCAGAGCGCCAAGGTCTCCGTAGAATGCCGCCGGTATGCCAGATCAGCGGTATGACGCAGGGCGACAGACCATCGGGACTCTTCTCAGCACCACGAGTCCCCGGATCGAGGTTCCAAACTGGCAGCGATCCTACGCATGGGACACCCCGCAGATTGAGACCTTCTGGCAGGATCTCATCGCGTTCGACGCACAGTATCCAGCCAGCAATCTCGGCGGGGAGGAGTACTTCCTTGGTTCGATCGTTCTGGTGACTGGCGGGGCGACGAATCTGCTTCTCGATGGTCAGCAGCGCCTCGCGACGGCAACCATTTTGCTGTCAGTTCTTCGCGACGCGCGGCATGCCTACAAGGCCGACTCTGCTACTCGACTACAGAACAAGTACATCTCCGATCTCGACGATCAGTCGAACACGACTACGCACGTTCTGACCTTGAATCACTACGACCGCGACTTCTTTCGAGGCGAGATTCAGGATGAGCCGGCCACTCCTCCTGCTCGCCCCACGCCATCACTGCGATCACATGCGCTAATCCGGAAGGGGCGGCAGTACTTTGAAGCTCGGATTGCGGAGCGCGCCGCAGAACTCGGGGGCGGCGAGCCCGCTTTCCAGTGGAACCTTCGCATTGGCAAGGTTCTCTGCGACCACATGTCTGTGGTCTCTGTGACCTCAACTGATGAGGACAACGCGGCGGCGGTATTCGAGACGCTGAATGATCGCGGCATTGGTTTGTCGACCCCTGATCTCCTCCGTAATCTTCTCTTGCGGCGAGCTGCTGACACTGACGCCCGAGACCGGGTCGTCGCAGCATGGCAGACGGTCCTCGGGATAGACGAAGAGGCGAGCGTAGATCAGTTTCTACGTCATTACTGGGTCAGTCATCGTGGGGATGTCAAGGCTCGGAAGCTCTATCGTGAGATCAAGAGCAAGATCCTTGACGAGGATGTCGATTCGCTGACCTTTTCGCTTGATCTCGCCGAGTCCGCGCCGCTCTACCGAGACCTAGTCCGCGTCCGTGAGGATGACCCTGATCTGAGCCGGCTGCTTGACGGCATACGCATGCTCGGGGCAAAGGCTGTTTATCCAGCCTTGCTCTCTGGATACAGCGTCATTGATACCGACAGCGACAAGGAGTCGTTGCGTCGTCTTGCCGCTGCGCTGACGACGATGTTTGTTCGTTATAACGTCATTGGCGGTAGAGAGACCACTGTCATGGAGAGTGCGGTCTACCAAATCGCCGCCAATCTCCGGCAGGACAAAGATTTCGACGCGGCGATCGCCGCACTTGCCGACCTAGCCCCGGATGCTGAGGACTTTGTCTCGCGATTCCAGCGTGCCAGTGTGAGTCGGACCACGACTGCGCGGTATCTCCTGCGCGAGATCGAGCATGCGAAGCGACGTACTCAGGAGGTGTCTGTCGAGGGAACTGATCGCGTCCATGTTGAGCACATTTACCCGCAGACCCCGGCCACTGATCCGTGGCCCAACCATAGGTCTGTGATCGATCGCCTGGGAAATCTGACGTTGCTCGGGAAGCGACTCAATGCATCTGTCAAGAACGCCGACTTCGCGATCAAGAAGGCACAAGCCTACGAGGGGTCCGACTTTCTGATGACCAAGGAGTTGCTCGATCAGAGTGAGTGGACCCTCGCGACAATCGATGCGCGGCAGCGCGACCTGGCTACTTATATTTTCGATATCTGGCACTTCCCGGGAGAGAAGTCACCGCCGGTGCCTTCGGCAGCGGAGGCGAATGGCGATCAGGAATCAGACGCCGGCTCGGAGCAACTCCCGGAGGTTCCAACGGGGTAGCTTTCGCTGTAGCGACTTGTGGACGAGCAGACTGCGACGTTCCGACGGTTACTATGGAGACCATGAGGAGCCTTCAATGAGTGGAATAGAGTCATCGAGTGAGGCTGATACACGCTGGGAGGGGCTGCAGTCGACTTGGGATGTCGGCCGGGCTGTTGAGGACGTCAGTCGTGCCAATGACCGACTGGTGAGGATTGAGGTTGAACGCTCCGAGCCGCGTCTGGCTTTCCACCTGGAGCACGCGGCCAGCGGCCTCGCGCTCGCCGTAAACGCAATGTTCGCGTCGGCTGACGTGAAGTGCACGCTTGCTCAGCCTCCGGAGGATGTCAGGACTCGCTCCTCGGGGCCAGACGGGGACATGGTCACGAAATGCTTCCACGATCCACCCCATTGCTGGGATGGCGGCGGGCACCGAGTTAACCCCTGTCCGTAAGGGAACCGTGGCAGGGCTCGCAAATGGCCTCCGCGCCTTTTTGGCTGCAGCGGCGGGCATCGGACTCTACTTTCTTGGCGATCGCGAAAGTTGGTGGTGGGTAGTCGCAATCGTATTCGTAGGCATCGTGATTGGGAGTATCTGTCGTGCGGGCGGTCGCCGCGTGCTTTCCCGTCATCCCGTCATGGGGGTTTGGCTGCTGAACTTCTGGACCATCGCCTTGATCGCGATTGGCGCTGCAATCACCTGCACGTTGACTCTCGTTGCGGTGACAGTAGGACATGAGATTGCGAAGTTGGACAAGGCGGAGGCTGATCAAATAGGACCCGCAATCGTGGCAGTGCTCAGTTCATTGGCGGGTGCGGCATTCCTTACCGATCTTCAAGAGGGCACCGGGAGCCTTTCGGTGGCGGCCATAACGCAGAAGGCTTTCGAAGTCACTTTTTTGGACTGCTTCAAGTCGGGCAGCCGGTCATTCGATGCGGTCTTCGAGGACCGCCTTGAAGGCTCGCCCAAAATCAAAGGATGGGGCCTCCTGGCTCGTATGCGTCGAGCTAGGGTGATCTCGAGTTCCCCGCGAGATGCTTCCCCGTCACCCCCAGCAGCGATTGCGCGGAATGAGACCAGTGCTGATGCTGCTGTTGCGCGCGAAAAAAACAAGTAGTCGATGACGGGAGCAGAGGCTCCGCGAAATCGGCACGAAGCGTTCACGGACCGGTGTGCTAGCTGTCGGCGTGGAATGGCGCCGCCGGAAGACCTGAGGCGCCCTCTCGGAAACTTTGTCCCGAAATTTGTCCCGGACTCCACCGAACTCAGCCCAACTCCTCAGACTGAGCGCACCCCGTCAGGCACGAATCGCCGCCACGGACGCCTTCCGGCTCGACTCATATCCGTCGGTCGAAGGTTCGAGTCCTTCCCGCCCCGCTTTCGCTTCTGTACCGATAGCGAGTCGTACTAAAGCCAGTCGGGTCATAGGATGCTGGCCGGCAGGAGATCGCGGCGATTGGTGTCCGTGTTGCCTGACCCTCAAGAAGCGCCATGCCCTCACTCGGACAGCTCACGGCCTCAAGCTCACAGTTCGCCAACAAGCGCGGCATTTACCTCGGGCGACGCTCAACGAAGGTCCACGTGGCTCTTTACCGGCGGTTCGGCGGCAAGATCGGCGGTCATCTTCCCGGCTGGCCCGAGGCACGGATAGCCCTGGTCGACCACACGGGCGCCAAAAGCGGCGCGAAGCGGACGTCCCCGCTGATGTACCTCGAGGACGGCGACGCCATCGTCGTAATGGCCTCGAAGGCCGGACAGCCAACGGATCCCGCCTGGTTTCACAACCTCAAGGCGAATCCGGACACCACGATTCAGATCGGCTCCCTGGTTCGCGAGGTCCGCGCCCGCGTCGCAAACGACGAGGAGCGGGATCGCCTCTGGGCGAAGTTCGTGGCGATGTATCCCGGATCCGAGTTCTACCAGCGCACCGCGAAGGGCCGGAGGATCCCGATCGTGATCCTCGACCCTCGTTAGAAGCGGCGGGCCCGGGTCCCGGGACCTCGACCGTCCTAGCTGAGGCCCTTCTCCTCCGCGGCCTTGTAGGCGATTTGGAAGAAGTCGGAGATCGTCAGGGCGGAGAAGATGGAGGCTATGAAACGCGTCAGGCGCGGGGCGAAGACGAGTCCGAACGAGAAGGCGGCGACCACCCAGAGGCCGAGGCAGTAGGGGCAGATCAGCAGCTCGCCCACCGCCTTGCGCGCTCCGTTGCCGCGCGAGCGCTCTTCCAGCTCGGCTGGCCCGCCCTTGCCCTGCAGCTCGGTGAACGGTGCCCGCATCGGGCTGGTCACCTTGTCCTTGGAGAGAAGCCGGCTGAGCTTGTGGGAGGCGGTTCCGACGAGCAGGACGTCGCCGCCGCCAACCCGCCGGGGAGCTCCCTGCCGCTTCTTTTGACGGCCAGGAGGGCCGCTGCGAAAAGGCCGTTGAAGATCGCCATCAATGCGCCGTATGCCAGAAGCGGCGGTCGCTCCGACTCCTCCGCATAATCGCGGAAAGGCTCGGGGATCTCCTCGCTCACATCAACAGCCCCAGCGACAGGCTGGCCACTATCGCGATCGGGGTCCCGATAAGGCTGAGGCGAGCGAAGAAGCGGCTCCACAGGCCCTCGTAGCCCACGCTTTGGAAGAGGAGCAGCCCGACGACATGGGCCAGATTGACCAGCGCCATGCCGAGGGCGATCAGGATGCGAGCGGCGCAGGCTGCGACGAGGCGACCCTCTTCGTGGTTTATGTCTCCACTGGAGTTGCCGACGCAATCCGCGGCGAGAACTCCGAGCAGGAGGGTGCCGACGATCGCGACGAAAATGCCGCCGACGTCCCTGCGGGAGAGCGGTGGCCAGTTGCGGGAGGGCCGCCAGCCTTTTTTGCGTCCGGCGACCGGGTCGGTCTCTTTGACGTCGAGGACATGTGGATCGGAGTCGGTTTTATCCACCACCAGCTCGGTGACCGGAAGATCGAGGTCGCGCTGGGCTTGCTCGAGCAACCCGCGCTCGGCGAAGGCCTCATCCTCGTCCCGGTGTGCGACCACGAGCACCTGGTCGGGCTGGAACTTCTGGATCTCGTCGCTGATCGCGAGCATCGGCTCGGAGTCGCCCACCTCTCCGCTGGCGTCGATCCCGGCGCCTCGCAGCACCTCGAGGGTCTCCCGGAGTCGCTCGGCGGCCGGCTCGATGGCGCCGTCCACATCGCCCATGTGGTGCTTGAGCCCGGACTCCACCAGCGCCGGGGCGACCACGAAGACCTTGCCGGGGTTCTCTCCCAAGTGCTCGATCAGGCTGTCCCGAAGCTCGTCCCCGCTGACCGCTTCGTTGACGACGACGAGCGCCCGCCGGCCAGCCTGTGCCTCAGCGGTCATGAGCCCGCCCCCAGCGGGGTCGCGGTCCGATCCCAGGTCGCGGCGATCTTTTCGGCGGCGGCCCGTTCCTCCGCGAGGATCCCTTCCGCCATCGAGACGGTGTCCTGGTCGCCGGCCCGGCTGGCGACCCGCTTGAGGAGCTCATAGGCGGCGATCTCGAGGTGTTCAAATGCGAAGGCGAAGCCGGCGACCTTGACCGTCGTGTCCGGTTGGGCCCCGAAGAACCCGCCGATGTTGAGGCCTCCGGCGCGCAACGCCGCATCCTTGACGAGGGAACGGCTTGCGTCGCGGGCTTCGAGGCGCTCCCTGACACGACTCTCGTGCCCGCGCGTCTCCTCGAGGTGCTCACGCAGACGCTCTGCGAGCTCCTCGTCCTCGACCAGCTTCGGCGCCGCACCGAGCACCTGGAGGGCCTGCTCCTCGATCGCGTGGGCGTCGGCCAGGTACTTGTTGAGCTGCGCTTCGAGATCCTCCGGGGAGACCTCCCGAAGAGAGGCCTCGACGGCGACGTCGAAGGACCCCGCCAGGCGGTCTGCCATGTGCTGTTCCTCCTCCCCGATCTCCCGTGCCATCCGCGCCGTCTCTTCGTCGCCGGCCTGCTCGGCCACCCGTCTCAGCAGCTCGTAGGCGGCCACCTCCATGTGCTCGTAGGCGAAGGCATGCGCGGTCAGCTTGCCGGGCGTGTCGGGTTGGCTGCGAGCGAAGAGAAGCATGCCCAGGCCGCCGCCCTTGCCGGCGAGGTCCTTCAGCCGCGAGGGACCGGCGCCGTGTGCCTCGAGCCGCTCGCGAACGCGCCGCTCCTGACTTTCGGTCTCGGTCAGATGCTCGCTGAAGATTCGGCTGAGCCGCTCGTCCCCGGCGATCTTGGGCGCGGAACGCATCTGGGTCAGGGCCTGCTCCTCGATCGAGTGGACGTCCGCCAGGTACTTGACGAGCTGCTCCTCCGGACCGTGCAGCCACTGGCGGCCGCCGACCCCCGTCCGGATTTCGTTGAGGCGGCCGCCGACGCCGGGCTCTTCGAGCGGCGGAGTGGGGTAGCCTCTGCCGCTGCGAATGCCCTCGAGAAGCTCGGTCAATGCCTGGATCGCCGTGAAGCGGGGCTCCCAGCCGAGCTCCTGCCGCGCCCGGTCGGACGACATCAGCGGAACGTTGAGCGCCATGTCGAGCCAGCCCGGGGAGGTGGGCTGCAGGCGCAGGCGCCAGGTCAGGTCGGTCAGTCCGCGCGCGACGGAGACCGGCAGTGGAAAGGTCCGGGCCTCAAGCACATCGGCCAGCTCCTTGGAGCCAAGCGGAGGATCGGCGGCGATGTTGAAGGCCCCGGTCACGTCGCGAACGGTTGCCTGCAGATAGGCCTGTCCGACGTCGAGCGAGTGAACCGCCTGGAAGCGCAGCCTTTGAAGGCGGGGTATCGCGGGCAACATCTTCGAGCGCAGCAGGAAGTTGGGAAGGAACGGCCCCGCAAAGAGCCGCCGAATCTCGCTGGCGGCGTCCCCCTTGAAGATCAGCGCCGGGCGCAGGCGGACGACCTTGGTCGCCGGAGTCTGTTGCTCAAACCGATCAAGGGCCCGTTCGACTGCGACCTTGTGCCGCGAGTAGAAGGAGGTCGACGTCTCTCCCAGGGGCCATGTCTCCGACACCCTGTCGTCCTTCGGCCCCCGTGAGTAGGCCCCCACCGAGGAGGCATAAACGAGCTTCGGCACTTCGGCGGCCGCGACCGCGTCGAAGACGCGCTGGCTGCCGGCGACGTTGATCTCCCGCATCCACCCCTCGTCGCGGGAGGGCTGAATCGCCCAGGCGAGGTGAATGACGGCATCGGCTCCGGCAAAGAGCTCGGCGAGGTCCGAGGAGAGGACATCGGCCTCGATCCAGGTCGTCTTGGGGGGATTCCACTGCGGCCGTCGCCTTGCCAGGCCGACCGCTTCATCGATCTCAGACGATTCGCTGAGCGCCCCGATCACGCTGGTTCCGACATTTCCGGTGGCGCCGGTGACGATGACTTTCATCTTCGATGGCGCTACCCCAGATGGGGGGTGCCGGAAACAGCCGACGGTGCGGGTGAGTGAGCCGGCTCGGTTCGGGTAGATGGCTGCAATGCGACCCGAGCGAGACCGATCCGGAGGGGGCCTGAAGACCCTGACGGGCACGGCGAAGAGGTTTCGCGAGAACGACCTCTCCGATTGGGCCGCCGCGCTCACCTACTACGGCCTGCTGTCCCTCTTTCCGATGCTGATCGCGCTCGTCTCCCTGATCGGCCTCTTCGGTGACGCCGAGAAGACCACCAGCACCGTCACCGACATCGTCACCGGGATCGGGCCCGCCTCGGCGGCCGACACCTTCTCCGACCCGATCAAGCAGCTCACCTCCAACCGCAGTGCCGCCGGCCTTGCGCTGATCCTCGGCCTCGCGACCGCCCTCTGGTCCGCATCCGGCTACATCGGGGCGTTCATCCGGGCCTCCAACGTCATCTATGAGACCGAGGAAGAACGCCCCTTCTGGAAGTTGCGACCGCTTCAGCTGCTCGTGACCCTGACGATGGTCGTCCTGCTGGCGCTGGTTGCCATCGGACTCGTCCTAACCGGCCCGGTGGTGGAGGCCGTCGCGGACCCGATCGGCATCTCCGGGCCGGCGGTCACCGCCTGGAACATCGCCAAGTGGCCGGTTCTCATCGCTGTCTTCGTGCTGCTGATCGCGATCCTCTACTACGCCTCGCCGAACGTGAAGAAGCACGGCTTCCGCTGGGTCACGCCCGGCAGCGTCGTCGCGCTGGCCGTCTGGGCGATCGCCTCGGCGCTGTTCGGCCTGTACGTGGCCAATTTCGGCTCCTACGACAAGACCTACGGCAGCCTCGCCGCGATCGTCGTGGTCCTCATCTGGTTCTGGATCACCAATCTCGCGATCCTCTTCGGCCATCAGCTGAACGCGGAGAGGGAGTTTCGAAAGCCGCCGGGGGAGCAATCGATCGAGGAGGGCTCCTGACGGGCAGGACTACCGCTTGACTCGGCAATCGCGGATCAGCGCCGTTGTCAGCTTCTGGCCGTTGGCGAAGGCGAACGAGCCTTTGGCGAAGGGGAAGATCGCGCCCGGGAAGCCCAAAGGAGCGGCACAGCTCGCGCTCAGGTAGCTACGGGCCTGGCCCGCGTAGCGGTAGCGGCGGCCGATCGTGAATTCGACCTGCGTGACGTAGCCCAAATCCGCGGCGATCCGCGGAAACCGCGCAGACAGAAAGGTCCCGAATGCGCCCTCGCGCCGTCGATGGATCGTCAGCGGTAAGACAAGGGTCACCGGCACCGGTCTGCTCCCGTAGATGTGAGCCAGGATGGCCTCCCGACCGGCGTGCCGTCCATTGAAGGCGAGCAGCGACCCTTGGGCGGGGAACGGGACAATTGACGGCAGGGCCACATTCGCCTCGAAGTGGCCGCGTCCGATCAGGGCCGACCCGCATCTGGCGAGAGCCGTTTTGGTCTCCGTCTGCTGGAGCATGCTGGCGGAGCAGACCGGCAGGCCGTGGCTGGACAGCTTGCCGTGGCTGTTGATCGCGACGGTGAGCCTGCGCAGCTGCGGAGGCTGGCTTCCGTCTTTCGTCCTGACCGATCCTTCGACGTGCACCGCCACCGGTGCGAGCCTGTCGCGCGGCAGGGCGCGAGGCACGAGGTTCCCTTCGAGGGAGACGATCAGGTCGCCGTGGCGGGTCAGCTCCCCACGGGCCACGCCCGCGCTCATCGTGGCGAGGATCGCCAGCACGCCGACTATGCACAGGCGTCGCCATGCCCTCTTACTCCGCGTCAAGCTCATCGTGGCCATGGTCCCACAGCGCGTAGGTGAACTTGTTTGAAGCTGTCTTGCGCTGGGAAGTTGAAAGTGCACACCCAAGAGAGGACAGGCGATGGAAGCAAGCCCGACGACCTACAAGGGAATCTTCGACAGTGCCAACGTGGATGCGCGGGATCGCATCATCGGGCTGCTGGCCAAGGCCTACTGGATGGAGATGGAGACGGTGATGAGCTACCTGGCCGCCTCGGTGAACCTCGACGGCGTGCGGGCGCAGGAGATCAAGGAATCGCTCGAGGGCGACATCCAGGAGGAGCTTGGCCACGCGCAGCTCTTCGCGGCGCGGATCAAGGAGCTTTACGGAGTCGTTCCCGGCTCCGAGGGCTTTGCAGCGGAGCAGTCCTTCCTCCAGCCTCCGGAGGAGCAGACCGACGTCGTCCATGTGATCCGCGGGGTGATCAAAGCCGAGACCGGGGCGATTGAGCACTACACCCGAATCGTCGAGGAGACAGATCAGGTCGACCCGGTCACCCAGGACATGGCGATCGACGTCCTCCACGACGAACAGGGCCACCGCCGCCTCTTCGAGGGTTTCCTTCGCGAGTACAAGTTGGAGGGCCTCGCGTAGACGAAGGCGGCGACTTGAAGCGCCCCAGCTTCAGGGCCGGGTAGTCAGTCGCCGCTCTCCTGGGCATCGCCCAAGCGGCGCTCCTGCTCGACCCGCTCGCGAATGCGCGCCAGGGTGCGCCGCAGGATCCGCGAGACGTGCATCTGGGAGTGGCCGATCTGCTCCGCGATCTGCGACTGGGTCATGTCCTCGACGAAGCGCAGGCGCAGCACCAGCCTCTCGCGCTCATCCAGATGGGGCAGCTCCGCGCTCAGCGCGACCCGGCCCTCGACCAGCTCGAAGCCCTCGTCCTCGCTGCCTATCCATTCGCTCGCCGGCGATTCGTCCGGGTCCTCGGTGCTGCCGGGGCGGTCGAGGGAGAGGGGGCGGCGGTTGTGGTTGGCCTCCATCACCTCCAGCACCTCGGTCTGGTCCAGCTCCAGCCGCTCGGCGATCTCCCCGACGGTCGGCGAGCGCTGCAGCTCGCGGGTCAGCTCGGCGATCGCCTTGTCGACCTCGGCCATCCGGTCATGCAGCCCGCGCGGCACCCGCACGGTCCAGACGCGGTCGCGGAAGTGGCGCTTCAGCTCGCCGAGAATGGTCGGCGACGCGAAGGCGGTGAAGGGAACGCCGCGCTCGGGATCGAAGCGGTCAACGGCGTTTACCAGCCCGAGGTTGGCGACCTGGACCAGGTCGTCGAAGGACTCGCTGGCCCCTCGGTAGCGCATCGCCAGGCTTCGCGCAAAGGGAAGATGGCGCCTGACCAGCTCCTCGCGGGTCGCGGGGTCGCGATCGCGTGAGAACTTTTCCCACAGCGCTCGCTCTTCTTTCTTCGGGTCTGCTGCCATTGCTTGAACGCCGGATTCAGCCTGCTGCTCCGGCGCCGCCCTGGAGCTCGAACCGATTGCCGTGCAGCGCCCGGCGGCTGTGCCGCCGTCCTCACCTCTTGTCCTCACTCCCAAACGCTTGTCCTCGGTTCGAGAGTAGCGAAAGGCTTAACCGAAGTTTCGACTCCGACGGCGAACACAAGGACTCGATGCAATCGAATCCGCCAGACTCAGCGTGTGAGTGCGGTTGTCGACAGAGAGCAGGCCGAGAATTGGGTCGCCGCCTACGAGCGAGCCTGGCGCACTGTGGGCGTCGAGTCACTGCGGGAGCTGTTCACCGAGGACGCGACCTACCGGATGTCGCCCTATGAGGAACCGGTTGAGCGGCTGGAAGCGATTGGCGAGCTGTGGGAGCGAGAGCGAAAGGGCCCCGACGAGCCCTTTGAGATGACCCACGAGATCGTCGCCGTGGAAGGGAACGTGGCGGTCATCAAGGTCGAGGTCCGCTACGGCGATCCGGGCCGCGCCGAATACCGCGATCTTTGGATCGCTCGCTTCGCGAAGGACGGCCGCTGTTGCGAATTCGAGGAATGGCCATTCTGGCCGGGCCAGCAGCTCGCGGCTCGGTCAACTACCTGACTCGGTCACCTACTCAGGATCCTCGTCCCGGTCGGGCGGGTGGCCGACGCGCTCGGCGCGGTGACGCATCTCCGCCGTCGCTTCGCGGGTGACGGCGAGGGTCTCCTCTTTCGCAACCGCAAGGCCCTCGCTCGGCTTGCCCCCGACGATGTCGCGAAAGGCGTTCTTGAAGCGCTCGGTGCGGCGGTCGGGGGGGAAGCGCCCCTCGGCCTTGGCCAGTTTGCCCGGATTTCGCTTTTCGTACCGTTTCCGCCCCCAAGGCGAGGCCGGCTTGCCGATCCGCGCGGCGCCATAGAGGGCGACCGGGAAGACGAAGAAGCCGACCGCACCGTGCAGCAGCCGCTGCTTGGCAAAGCAGATCGCGACCAGGGCGAAGACGGCGGCGGCGGCGGTGATGCTGCCGACGGTCTCGTCGATCGACCTGGTCTCGAAGCTGAAGGGGCTGAAACCGAGCAGGATCAGGACCATCCCGGCGGCGGCGATCACCGTCGCGTCGATCGAGCTGCGCCCCTCCTCGGCCCAGTAGACGTCGTCTAGATAGACCCAGAGGGCGAACTCGTCGATCGTCAACCCGGCTCCGACTCCGAAGAACAGCGCGCAAACCTCGGCGTAGGGGCTCTGGCCGAGCGTCGCGAACCCCAGCGTTCCCGCGATCATCATCGTGACGATTCCGAAGACGAGGTGGTGGAGATGAACGCCGCCTTCGCTGACCAGGCTGCCCGGCCACCATGGCACGCGCGGGCTGCGCATCAGCCGGGTGCTCATCCGGATGAAGGCGAAGGAGAGGATGAACCCGACCAGCACCAGGAAGATCCCCTGTTTCTCGTCGGCGACGATCTGGTCATTCCAGAAGTCGGTGAAGATCGAGGCTGTGCTCATGCGCGGGTCGGCTCAGAGTGTAGAGCGGGGCCGGCGCCCTCCTTTGCGTGGATCAGCTCGACGGCGATCAACACCACGGCCACCGCGTAGAACGGCGTGAAGGCGATGTTGGAGAGCGAATCGGCCAGCCATTCCGAAAGCAGCGACTCGCCGAGCAGCTTGTGGGCGAAGCCGGTCGCCAGGCCGGTGATCGCGTTTCCGGCGATCTCGATCGGAACGAGCACCGCCGCCACGAGCCAGAAGCTGCCGCGCACAAGTCGCGCGCTGCGGGCAAACGCCTCCCGGACGCCGCGGCGCTCGATCTCCACCACCGGGGCGGCCAGCCCGAACCAGACGAAGGCGGCCACCCCGGGGACGACCAGCAGCACGACGCCGATGGCGACGATCGCGCCGTAGAGCAGGTCGACGGCGATCAGCCGGCGGTAGTCGATCATGCCGGCGATCTCCCGCAGCGAGGGCGGGCGGCCGTCGTGCGGATGGGTGAGGGAGATCGCGACCGCGCCGGCGTAGAAGACCTCGCCGATCAAGCCGGTTGCGGCGAGCGCCAGCAGCGCCGTGGCGGCCGCCGCAATCTTCACTCCGCCATCGAAGTCGAGCGAGCCGATGTCGGCGTTGAGGGTGAGAGCATGGACCAGGCCAAGCGGGACGAAGACGATCGCGGCGAGCGCCAGCAGCGTGGGCGCCCACTTGACATAGGTCCGCAGGACCTGTCCGAAGATCGAGGCGACCCGCTTCACGCCGGGGCACTCTAGGGAAGGGAAAGCCGTCGGCCCGGCGAAATGGACCGCCGTGACCAAGACTGCGACGAAGACCCAGCCCCAGCTCAAGAAACTGTCGGACTACATCCAGGAGCGATTCGACGAGTTCTCCCGCTCCCAGAAAGACGTCGCCCGCTACATCGTCGACCACCTCGACGAAGCCGCGTTCCTCACCGCCGAGGAGTTGGCCCGGAGAGCCAGCACGTCCTCCTCGACTGTGGTGCGCTTCTCCCAAGCCCTCGGTTTCGAGGGGTATCCAGAGTTGCAGCAGGCCGCCATCGAGGAGTACCGAAACTCGATCGCCGGGGGCAACGGCGCCGCGTCCAACGGTGGCGCGCTCTTCTCCTTCGACCACTCCGAGCTGGAGGGATCGCTGGGCGCCGACCACGCCAATCTTGAGGAAACCGCGCGCAACCTGACGCGGGCCCAGGTCGACGGCGCCGTCGCCGCGCTCGCGGAGGCCCAGCGCGTGGTGATCGTGGGGGTCGACCAGATGGCGTTCTTCGCGAGCTACCTGCGGCACACGCTCTCCCTGCTGGACATCCGCGCCGAGATCGTCGCCAGCACCGGCGGGGAGTCGTTGCAGCGGCTGGGCCGGATCGACGAGGAGACGCTGGTCATCGTGCTCTCTTCCGGCCGCGCGCATCCGCTGCTGCTGCGGGCGATGAAGCTGGCCCTGCACCGCCGAGCCAACACTTTGGCGATCTCCGACGCCTCGAGGTCGGAGGTCGGCGAGCACGCCGAGCTGACCCTTTACTTCTCTTCGAACAGCCCCTCCTTCGCCCGTTCGAACACGGCCCTGATGGCGCTTGTCCAGGCACTGGCCCATGGCCTATACGCGCGCGACGAAGCGGCGCACAAAGACCGCATTCGCGCCTACAAACTGAAGTAAGACGGGGCGCTCGATCGCGGGTCCTGTCACGGGTGGAGGGGGCCTGCGGGCGGGCCACGGTCCGTCCTCGACCCCCTCCACCCGTGCCACCCGCGGAGGTGCGCCCTGTCTCCACGTAATATTGGCCTCGTGACCGAGCGAGCCACCTTTCGGGTGAAGACCGGCCTGGCGGAAATGCTGAAGGGCGGGGTGATCATGGATGTCGTCACCCCGGAGCAGGCACGGATCGCGGAGCAGGCCGGCGCTTGCGCGGTGATGGCGCTGGAGCGGGTGCCGGCCGATATTCGCAAGGACGGCGGCGTGGCGCGGATGTCGGACCCGGCGATGATCAAGGGGATCCAGGAGGCGGTGACGATTCCGATCATGGCCAAGGCCCGAATCGGGCACTTCGCCGAGGCCCAGGTGTTGCAGTCCCTGGATGTCGACTACGTCGACGAGTCGGAGGTGCTGACTCCCGCCGACGAGCGGTACCACATCGACAAGTTCGCGTTCGAGGTTCCGTTCGTCTGCGGCGCGACCAACCTCGGCGAGGCGCTGCGGCGGATCGGCGAGGGGGCAGCGATGATCCGCTCCAAGGGCGAGGCCGGCACCGGCAACATCGTCGAGGCGGTTCGCCACATGCGAGAGATCATTGCGGGGATCAAGCGACTCGCGGCTCTTGGGCCTGAAGAGCTTTCCGCCGCCGCCAAGGAGCACCAGGCGCCATTGGAGGTCGTTCGTGAGGTGGCCGCCGCCGGGCGCCTGCCGGTGCCGCTCTTCTGCGCCGGCGGCATCGCCACGCCGGCCGATGCGGCGCTGATGATGCAGCTGGGCGCCGAGGGCAACTTCGTCGGCTCGGGGATCTTCAAGAGCTCCGAGCCCGAGCGTCGCGCCCGGGCCATCGTCGAGGCCACCACGCACTTCAACGATCCCGAGCGAGTTGTGGCCGCTTCGATCGGGCTGGGCGAGGCGATGCCGGGGCTCGAGATCTCCGAGCTGGCTGCCGCCGATGCGCTTCTCCAAGACCGCGGCGCATAGCCGCTCGGCGGGCGGAGCGGATACGGACCATGCTGATCGGGGTCCTTGCCATTCAGGGGGATTTCGAGGCGCACGTGCGAATGCTGCGCGGGCTCGGAGCCGAGGCGAAGGAGGTGAGGGTTCCGGCCGATCTGGAGGGACTGGATGGCCTGGTGATTCCCGGGGGGGAGAGCACGACCATCTGCATGGGGATCGAGTCGGGTGGGTTGGAGTCGGCGATTCGCGCTCATCACGAGCAGGGCCGGCCGATCCTCGGCACCTGCGCCGGGATGATCGTCTGCGACGACGCCCACCTCGGCCTGGTCGACGCCACGGCCACCCGCAACGCCTTCGGCCGCCAGCTGCAGAGCTTCGAGGCCGATCTGCGCCTGGAGGGAATCGGAGAGGAGCCCCTTCGCGCCGTCTTCATCCGCGCTCCCTGGATAGAGCGCCACGGTCCCGGCGTCGAGATCCTCGCCGACTACGAGGGGCACGCCGTCGCGATCCGCGAGGGGACGGTGCTCGCCTGCGCCTTCCACCCGGAACTGACCGACGATTCGCGCGTGCATGCGCTTTTCATGGCCATGACCACCGCTGCCGTGGAGCGTCGCGCCGGCGAGCGCGTAGCGAGTGAGCGAGATCTTCGGCGATGATTGGCCCGAGTGAGCGGAGTGCTCGCATAGATGACGACAGCGAGGAGGCGAGGAGTTGAGAGATCCGCGGGTGGAGGCCCTGGCGAAGATCCTGGTTGGCTACTCGACCGGGGTGAAGGAGGGGGAGGTCGTCTCGATCGACGGCGAGAACGCCGCCGAGCCGCTGTTGCTGGCGGTCTATGAGGAGGTGCTGAAAGCCGGCGCCAATCCCATCCTCAACGTCTCCCTGGAAAGCCAATCCCCGATCTACTTCAAGCACGCCTCCGACGCTCAGCTGGACTGGGTCTCGCCGGTCGCCGAGTGGATGGTCGAGAACGTCGACGTGCGGATCGCCGTCGGCGCCAGCACCAACACACGCGAGCTGTCGGGCGTCCCACCGGAGCGCCAGACCCGCCGCCAGACGGCCACCGGGGACCTGCTCGCCCGGGCGATGGACCGCAGCGCCGAGGGCTCCTTCCGCTGGTGTTACACGCTCTACCCGACCAGCGCCTACGCCTCGGAGGCCGAGATGAGCCTCGCCGACTACGAGGACTTCTACTTCGGCGCCTGCCTGGCAACCGACAGCGACCCGCTCACCGCCTGGGAGAGGGCCTCGGCCGAGACCAGGCGCCTCGCCGCGTGGATCGACGGCCACGAGGAGGTCCGCGTCACCGCCCCCGGGACCGACATCAGGCTGGGGATCGCAGGACGCAAGTTCATCCCCTGCGACGGCGAGCACAACATGCCCGACGGCGAGTTCTTCACCGGCCCGGTCGAGGACTCGGTGGAGGGCGAGGTCACCTTCCATCTGCCGGCGGTGATCGGCGGGCGCGAGGTAGCCGGCGTGCGTTTGCGCTTCGAGGCCGGCAAGGTCGTCGACGCCGGCGCCGAGCGCGGCGAGGAGTTCCTGATCGAGCTGCTGGACACCGACGAGGGCGCCCGCCGACTCGGCGAGCTGGGCATCGGCACCAACTACGGGATCGACCGCGGCACCCGCGAGGTCCTGCTCGACGAGAAGATCGGCGGCACCGTCCACATGGCGGTCGGTCGCAGCTACCCGGAGTCGGGAGGAAAGAACGAGTCGGCCGTGCACACCGACCTCGTCTGCGACCTGCGCCTCGGTGGCAAGCTTGAGGTCGACGGCGAGACGATGCAGGAGAACGGCAAGTTCGTCGTCTGATTCCGGAATCGCTACTGGTTGGGAAGGGGGGACCCGGCCAGCAGGAAGAACCAGAGCGTCAGGGTCAACCCCGCCAGCAGCACCGAGCCCATCAGCACCGCCTCCACGACCGTGGTGGTGCCCCCGATCGCAGACGTGTCCCGCATGCTTTTCAGCCACGTCGGCCGCATCGGTGAGAGCCGGTTGGTGCCGGTGATCCGCACGTAGAGCCGGTTCAGTCGTCCGAGCAGCCAGGCCACGCCGAGGATCGAGATGACGATGCCGATCGCGACGATCATGTAGGGGCCGCCGCTGGGGAACTGCGTCTCCGACAGCTTCGAGCCGATGTAGATCCAGCTCAGCGGGACCGCGGTCCACAGCGACAGGGCGGCAAGCAGCATCGCGACGAAGACGACGCTCGCCGCCAGGCCCCTTGCCGCTGTGTAGCTGTGTGTGTCCGTTGCCATCCCCTTCATAGGATGCCACCGAGCGCAGGGGAGCAGGTCGCGGCGGTAGGTTTTGAGCATGTCCGGGCACTCGAAGTGGTCTTCGATCAAGCACAAGAAGGCAGCGGTCGACGCCAAGCGGGGCCAACAGTTCACGAAGCTGGCGCGGGCGATCACCGTGGCGGCGCGCGAGGGTGGGGGAGACGCCGATGCGAATTCCACCCTGGCGACGGCGATCCAGAAGGCTCGCGACGCCTCGATGCCCAAGGACAACATCCAGCGGGCGGTGGATCGCGGCACCGGCGCCGGTGCCGAGGGGGAGTCGATCGAGCGGGTCGTCTTCGAGGGCTACGGCCCGGGCGGGGTCGCGGTCCTGGTCGAAGCGCTGACCGACAACCGCAACCGCACCAGCGCCGACGTGCGGCATGCCTTCACCAAACACAACGGCAGCCTCGGCGAGCCGGGCTCGGTGGCATGGATCTTCGAGAAGCGCGGTGCAATCGTCGTCGACGGCAACCGGTACGGCGAGGACGACCTGATCGCCGCGATCGACGCCGGCGCGGAGGACGTGCGGGAGGACGGCGACCTGCTGCGAGTGCTGAGCGACCCGAGCGACCTCAGCGCCGTCAGGGCTGCGCTGGAGGGGTCGGGGGTCGAGATCCAGTCGGCCGACTTGGCGATGGAGCCGAAGAGCACCGTCGACGTGGGGGAGTCGGACGCCGGAGCCCTGCTGCGCCTGATCGACACCCTCGAGGAGCATGACGACGTCAGCGAGGTCCACGCAAACTTCGACATCCCCGAGGACGTCCTGGAGCGGGCGGCGGCCTAGGCTCTCAGGCCAAGCCCTCGAAAAGAGGCATCCGAAGCGGATTCCAGAATCACTTCCCATGCAGGTAGTCATGGGAATCGACCCCGGCGCAGCCAACCTTGGCTTCGGCATCGTGCGGGTCGAGGGCAACCGGGTGGCGGCGCTCGACGGCGGCGTCGTGGAGACCGCGCCCGAGCTTCCGATCGAGCGCCGGCTGGAGCGCATTCACCGCGCTCTCTCCGAGCTGATCGATTGGCACGAGCCGAAGGCGATGGCAATCGAGGACCTCTTTTTCGGCAAGAACGTGCACTCGGCGATGGCGGTTGGACGGGCCAGCGGCGCCGCGATGCTCGCCGCCGCCCAACACGGCGTCCCCTGTTTCACCTATACGCCACAGGCGATCAAGATGGCCGTCTGCGGCTCCGGCGCGGCCGGCAAGGACCAGGTGCAGCGGATGGTCGGCACGCTGCTCGGCTTGCCTGAGCCGCCGACGCCCGACCACGCCGCCGATGCGCTCGCGGTGGCGATCTGCCATGGCGGCGGCGCCGCCCGGCGGACGGCGGTCGAGGCTCTGGACGCGACGGCTGTCAAGGCGCCTCGGCAGCGGGTGGCCGGATGATCGCCGCGGTCCGTGGCGAGGTGATGGTTCGCCGTCCCGACCACGTGGTGATCGACGCCGCCGGCGTCGGCTACCGGCTCACCGTTTCGGCTGAGACGCTGAAGGCGGTGCCCGCCACCGGGCGAGAGGCGTTTCTGCACGCCGAGCTGATCTCCCGCGAGGACTCCCTCGCCCTCTTCGGCTTTGCCTCCGAGGAGGAGCGCGACCTCTTCGGGGAGCTGATCTCGGTCAGTGGCGTCGGGCCGAAGGTGGCGATCGCCACCCTCTCCGGCGGGCCGGCACGCGAGCTGCTGAGGGCGATTGCCGCCGGCGACGCAAAACGCTTCCAGGCGGTGCCTGGGATCGGCAAAAGGACTTCGGAGCGGATCATCGTGGAGCTGCGTGAGAAGGTTGCGGGAGCGCTGGAGGAGGAGGTCGCCACCGGCATCGCCGAGCAGGGCGACGCCCACACCCTGGCCCGCGATGGCCTGGTCAACCTCGGCTACGCGCCGCTGGAGGCCGAGCAGCTGCTCACCGGGATCGAGAGCGGCGACGCGGAGAGCATGATCGCGACCGCGCTGCGCAAGGCCGGGACGAGCAGGGCCGCATGACCGACTCGCCCGACATCGGCGCCCACCGAATCAAGACCCCCGGCATCGACGAGGCGCCGGCGGTGGAGGATGACATCCGGGTTCACGACGCCCAGGCGGATGGTCCAGACGAGGATCTGGATCGCTCGCTCCGGCCCCCGACGCTTGCCGACTTCGTCAACCAGGAGCAGGTCACGGAGCAGCTGGCGATCTTCATCGAAGCGGCGCGTGGTCGCGGCGAGCCGCTCGACCACGTCCTGCTGGCCGGTCCACCCGGCCTTGGCAAGACCTCGCTGGCCCACATCGTCGCCGCGGAGATGGGGGTGCCGATGGTCCAGACCGCCGGCCCGGCGCTCGAGCGCAAGGCCGATGTCGCGTCGTTCCTCACCGCGCTGGAGCCCGGCAGCGTCTTCTTCATCGACGAGATCCACCGGCTCGGTCGCGCCGTCGAGGAGACGCTCTACCCGGCGATGGAGGACGGCGAGTTGCCGGTCGTGCTCGGCCAGGGCGCCGGCGCTCGCACCGTGACGCTGCCATTGCCGCCGTTCACCTTGGTCGGCGCAACGACCCGCTCAGGCCTGCTGACCACGCCTCTGCGCGACCGCTTCGGCGTATGTCACCGCTTGGAGCACTACCAGCCAGACCACCTGGCGCTGATCATCGAACGCTCAGCCGGCATCCTCGAGGTCGAGGTCGATGCCGGGGGCGCCCGCACGATCGCCGGCCGCTCGCGTGGCACCCCGCGCGTAGCCAACCGCCTGCTGAAGCGGGTCCGCGACTTCGCTCAGGTGAAGGGGCGGGGGCCGATCGACGCGCACGTCGCGGAGGCCGCCCTCGAGATGCTCGAAGTGGATGCCGGCGGCCTCGATCGCAGCGACCGCGCCCTGCTGGACACGATCGCGACCAAGTTCGGCGGCGGCCCGGTGGGCCTCTCCACCCTGGCGGTCGCAATCGGCGAGGAGCAGGACACGATCGAGGACGTGCTGGAGCCCTATTTGCTCCAGCAGGGCTTGCTGAAGCGGACTCCGCGGGGCCGTGTGCTCACCCGGGGGGCCTTCGATCACCTCGGCATTCCCGCCCCCGAGGGCGCGGCTAGCCTTTTCTAGGCTCGGCGGCCGGCGCGTGCTTTGTAGCCTGTCGAGGAGATGCCCTACTTCATCTGTCCCAACTGCGGCAACAGGGAGTCCGGCGGGGACCGAACCGCCGGCTTCAGCGCGCGCCCGAAGGGCTGCTCGAAATGCGGCTTCGGGTTCGTTTTCGAGCTGCTCGACGATTACTACCCGGCGCCCAACGCCGCCTTCTTCGTCTGCGACCGCCAGGCCCGGGTCATCGATGCCGGCAAAGGCAGCTTCGAATTGACCGGCCTCACCGACGAGGACGTGATCGGCCGGCCGGTGCAGGACGTGCTCGGGCTGCGCTGGATCGACAAGGGCGGCGGCGGCAAGGCCGCCGGCGTCAACGGCGACGCGGAGACCGACCCGATCGAGACCTCGCTCGAGTGGGGAGTTCGGTCGCTGGGCAAGAAGGTCTCGGTCAACGCCGAGGGTGACCTTCCGGCCGAAGCGGTCGCCGACGTCTTTCCCGCTTACGACGACGACGGCGGCCTGCTGATCGTCCTCACCCCCGAAAGCTAGGCCCAGCGTGCGAGGGGGACACCGGTGAGGAAACGGGGGCGCTGGAACCTCTTCATCCTGCTTTTCGTACTGGGCATGATCGCGGCCTCGGCCACGGTCATCGCCACCATGTCGACCAAGCTCGGCCTGGATCTCAAGGGCGGGGTCGAGCTGATCTACCAGGGGCAGCCGACCGGCCAGGTCAAAGAGGTCACCGGCGAAGACATCGATCGCTCGATCGAGATCATCCGCGAACGGATCGACAAGCTCGGCGTCGCCGAGCCGGAGGTTTCGCGCCTGGGGACGGACAACATCTCGGTCAGCCTCCCCGACGTCACCA
Organism: uncultured Conexibacteraceae bacterium; assembly: GCA_964536955.1. Lineage (GTDB taxonomy): Bacteria > Actinomycetota > Thermoleophilia > Solirubrobacterales > 70-9 > CAZHZI01. The sequence goes on along the minus strand of CAZHZI010000007.1, from coordinate 6,010 downwards.
ACGCGCAGCGCGCGATCAGGCAGGTCGGCACGACGGCGCAGCTCTTCTTCTTCGATTGGGAGCCGAATCTGGTCGGGGCCGAACGGGTCATCGGCGGCCGACCGGGCCAGCAACCGCCGCCCGCCGCGGTCAAAAAGGCGAAACAGGATTGGAAAGACGCCGGCCGTGACCCGCAGACGTATCTCAACCGGCAGCTGATTTTCGCCGGGGCGCTGCCGACCGCCTATGACGCCGTCCTGCTCGCCTCCCAGCAGCCGCCGGTGGAGAACTGCGAGACCTGCTCGACCGGCCAGCCCCGCTTCTACCTCTTCGACCGCGAGGCTCCGCACGACCTGATCGCCGGCCCCGAGCCCACCCGCAACGCGCTCTTCGTCACCCCGACCGGGAAAAAACGCTCGCGAGACGGGATCGTCCTTGAGGTCCCGGTCGGGACGATCGTCGTCTCCGAGCAGCCGACGGACCAGTCGGGAGAGGTCGACGACACGGCGGAGCCGGGCTGGTTCGCGCTGAACGACGAGCCGGCGCTCTCGGGCACCGACATCACCGACCCGAAGCAGAACTTCGACGAGTTCAACCAGTCGACCGTCGACTTCGGCTTCACCGACGATGGCCGCGAGGCGTTCCAGGAGGTCACCAGGCGGATCGCCCAGCGTGGCCAGGCGCAGGCGATCGGCCCGGTCGGCACCGAACAGGCCTCGGCTCTTTCCGGCCACTTCGCGGTGGTCCTCGACAACGAGGTCAAGACCCGCCCGATCATCAATTTCGTCGAGAACCCCGACGGCATCGACGGCCGCACGGGGGCGCAGATCTCCGGCGGCTTCTCCGACATCACCGAAGCCCAGGACCTGGCGACCTTCCTGCAGATCGGCGCGCTGCCGATCGACCTGAAGCTGATCAGCCAGACGCAGGTCTCGGCGACGCTCGGCGAACAGGCCCTCGACCAGGGTTTGAAGGCCGGCTTGATCGGGCTGATCCTGGTCGTCCTCTTCCTGGTCTTCTACTACCGCTTCTTGGGGGTCGTGGCCGCCCTCGGCCTCGCCGTCTACGCGGTCTTCTTCTTCGCCCTGATCAAGCTGATCCCGATCACGATGACCTTGCCGGGGATCGCTGGGCTGATCCTCACGATCGGTGTCGCGGCCGACTCCAACATCATCGTCTTCGAGCGAATAAAGGAGGAGGTCCGGGCCGGCCGCTCGCTCTCGAGCGCGATCGCGATCGGCTACCGGCGCGGGATCGGGACGATCATCGACGCCAACGTGATCACCCTGCTGACCGCGTTCATCCTCTTCGTCCTGGCGACCGCCGGCGTCAAAGGGTTTGCCTTCACCTTGGGCGTCGGCACGCTCGTGTCCCTGTTCACCGCGGTGGTCTTCACCCAGGCATTCCTCGGCGCGTTCGGCCACGGTCGCCTGCTCTCCTCGCCACGCGTGCTCGGCGCGGGGGAGTCCCGCGTGAGGTGGCACTTCGACTTCGTCGGCGCCAGCCGCTGGTTCTTCTCCGTCTCCGGGGTGATCCTCACCGCGGGGGCGCTTTCGCTCGCCGCCAGCCAGCTCAACTTCGGCATTGACTTCGAGTCGGGAACCCGGCTCAACTTCGCCCCGGAGAGGAGCGTCACGGTCGAGCAGGTGAGGACGACGCTCGAGGATCAGGGCCTGGCGGACTCCGAGATCCAGGAGACGGAGGACGAGCAGTTCGGCGGCGGCTTCCAGATCCAGACGGGCGAGCTCCAACCGGACGGCGTCGCCGACGTGCGCAATGCCGTGCAATCGGAGTTCGGCATCCAGCCGGGGAGTTTCGAGAACACCAGCGTCGGTCCGACCTTTGGCGAGCAGGTGGCGCGCAGCGCTGTGCTCGCCGTGATCTTCTCGCTGCTGCTCATCTCCGCATACGTCGCCTTCCGCTTCGAGGCCAAGTACGCGGTGCCGGTGCTGATCGCGGTCGCGCACGACATCCTGATCACCGCGGGCGTCTACTCGCTGGCCGATCGTGAGGTGACCAGCGCGACGGTCGCCGCCTTCCTCACCATCCTCGGCTACTCGCTCTATGACACCGTGATCGTCTTCGATCGGATTCGGGAAAACGTGCCGCGCATGCCGAAGGCCGCCTTCTCCCAGATCGTCAACCGCTCGATGAGCGAGGTCCTCACCCGGTCGCTGATCACCGGCCTGTCCGCGGTGTTCCTGGTCACGGTGCTGCTGATCTTCGGCGGTGAGACGCTGAAAGACTTCGCCTTCGCGATGATGGTCGGGATCGCCTCGGGCACGTACTCCTCGATCTTCATCGCCGCGCCGGTGCTCACCGCCTGGAAGGAACGCGAGCCCGGCTTCGTCCGGCGCCGGGCGAGGATCGTCGACCTCGAGGGGAGAGTTCCCGCCTTCGCCGACGAGATCGAGATGGCCAAGCTCGGCGGCGACGAGGAGAGCGACGAGGAGATCGCCGCCGACGGGGCAGCGCAGCTCGACGCCAAGCCGCAGGCGGGGGCGGTGGCGACGGTTGAGCCGGCTGACGACGGTAACGCGGCGCCGGCGCCGGCGACCGACGCGGCCACCGCGGAGCGCCTTGAGCGCACCGAACGCCGCAACGCTCGCCGTCAACAGCGTCGCAAGCACGGGAGGAATCGCTGATGGCCGTTTTCGTCTGGTTCACGATGGGGATCGCCCTCTGGCACTTCACGGTCTTCGTGCCCGATCGCTTCTGGCAGGGGATCGTCGGCGCCTTCGTCGGCTCGGTGATCGGCGCGATGGTCTCCGGCGCGATTGTTCAGGCGGTGAGCGGGCGCGGGCTCGGCGAGACCGATTTGGCCACCGCGCTGATGGCCGTGCCGGGGGTCCTGATCGGCCTGGCGATCGTCTACGCGATCGGCATTCGCTCCGAGCGGGAGGCGTAGAGCCCGCAAATTGGGCGGCGGGGTGGGGCGAAATCCGTCCCGGCCGCTTCCTAGCCTGGTTGCGTGCCGGAATCCCTGCGCGCCTACGAGGCAGATCCGTACTCCTACCCCGAGGCCCGCGCGCTCGCCGACGAGCTGGGCCTGAGCGAGCCGGTCGCGATAACCCTGGTCCGGCGCGGCTACCGCACTCCCGAGCAGGCGCGCGCCTTCCTGGCCGCCGACGAGTCTCACTCGCCGTCCGAGTTCGACTCGATGGGCGAGGTCGTCGACCGCCTGCTCGGCGCTGTCCGCGAGCGGCGGCGGATCACCGTCCACGGCGACTTCGACGTCGACGGGGTCTGCGCGACGTCGATCCTGGTCGCGACGCTGCGCGAGTTGGGCGCCGAGTGCGACTGGCTGATTCCCGATCGGCTTGCCGACGGCTACGGGCTGAGCGAGGAAAACGTCAGAAAGCTCGCGGACCGGGGGACCTCTCTGCTCGTCACCGTCGACTGCGGTGTGACCTCGGTGAAGGAGGTGGCGCTCGCCGGCTCGCTGGGGATCGAGGTCGTCGTCACCGACCACCACCAGCCGGGGACGGAGCTACCCGAGTGCCCGATCCTGCACCCTGCGCTCAGCGGCTACCCGTTCGCCGAGCTGTGCGGGACCGCGGTCGCCTGGAAGCTTGCCTGCGCGCTGCGCGAGGCCACGGGCAGCGGGCGGGAGCCGCAGGACGACCTTGACCTGGTCGCGCTGGCGACGGTCGCCGACGTGGTGCCGCTGGTCGGTGAGAACCGCTCGCTGGTGAAGCGTGGGCTGGAGGAGGCCCGCCGGGCGCGGCGCCCCGGCCTGCGGGCGTTGCTTGCGGCCTCGCGCTGCGAGCCGACCCAGCTCGACGAAGGCGACCTCGCCTTCCGGCTGGGCCCACGGATCAACGCGGCGGGTCGCCTCTACCGGGCCGATGCCGGGGTCGAGCTCTTCCTCACCGCAGACGATGCGCGTGCCGCCGAGATCGCCGCCGAGCTGAACCGGGCCAACGGCGAGCGGCGAAGCGCCGAGCGCGAGGTGGACGCCGCCGCGGAGGCCGTCCGCCGGGAGCTTCCCGACAACCTGCGCGATGCTCCGGGCCTCGTTCTAGCCGGTTCCGGCTGGCATCCCGGGGTGATCGGGATCGTCGCCTCCCGCCTGGTCGAGCGCCACAATCGCCCGGTGGTGGTCGTCTCCCTCGACGAAGAGGGAGGTGGGCGCGGCTCGGGCCGCAGCATCCCGGGCTTCGACCTGCTGGCCGGGTTGGAGGCCTGCTCGGAGCACCTGGTCCGCTTCGGCGGCCACCGCGCCGCCGCCGGCCTGGAGCTGCGCGCCGAGGACCTCGACGCTTTCCGGGAGGCGTTTGCCGCCCATGCCACCGCGCTGCTCGGCAGCGAAGATCTGCGTCGGACCGAGCGGATCGACGCCATGGTGGGGGGCCAGAGCCTGGGCATCGATCTCGCCGAAGAGCTGTCGCGCCTTGCCCCCTTCGGGATGGGCAACCCCGGGGTGAGGCTGCTCGTCCCATCTGCTCGGGTCCGCGACGTTCGCCCGATGGGCGAAGGCAAGCACGCTCGCTTCAGCTTGCACAGCGGCTCCCACCGGGCGCTCGGCGTCGCCTTCGGTCGCTCGGGCCTGGGAGTTGGAGACGACGATCCGGTCGATGCTGCCGTTCGGCTGGAGGTCAACCACTGGAACGGCGCCGTGGAGCCCCGCGTCGTGCTGCGCGAGCTGTACCCGTGGGAAAACACCGCGAACGGCGGCAGGAACGGGTCCGATGACGATGGGGATGGGGATGTCGCCGCGTGGTGGCGCCGCTTCGAAGCCGAGCTGGTGGCCGACCTCGACGGGCGCCCCCCGGAGGATGATCTACCGGCCGAAGATCCCGAGCGGCGCACCATCCATGGCGCGAACTCGCCCGCCGCGACGGTTTTCGAGTTGCTCTCCAGCGGGGCGGGCGTGCTCGCACTCGTCGCCGATGCTCCCCGCCGCGCCGCGCTGGCGCGCGATGGCCTGACCCTCGCCGACTACGCGGAGCTGGAGCGCGACCCCGACCTCGCCCGCGGCTTTGCCCACGTTGTCCTTGTCGACCCGCCCCCCAGCGCTTACCTGGAGCGCCTCGCCTCGCGGCCAAGCGCGGAGGGCGGTTTCCTCCACCCCGTCTGGGGCGATGCGGAGCACCGCTTCGCGCTGGCGGTTCTCGAGTCGAGGCACGCCCGTCGTCGCGAGCTGGTCAACATGTTCAGAGACCTTCGCGAGGCGGGGGAGGTCGATGGCGAAGGGCTGCGACAGGCCCTTCTGGGCAGCGGCACGCATCCCCGCGACCCCAGGGCCGCGGCCCGCTGCTTCCGCGTCCTCGCCGAGCTGGGCCTGGTGCACGGCACCCCCGACGCAGGCCGCGGAGGCGTCAGGGTCGTATCCTCGGAGGGGACGGAATTGGAGCGCTCAGCGGCTTTCCGTGCCTACAGCGCCCGTTACGAGGAAGGCAAGCAATACCTCGAAAGACGCAGACACCCGTAGAGCAACGCGAGCTCCTCGCCGACCTCTTCGCCGTGGTCGAGGAGTTTGACGCCTCGCCGAGCGATAACGGCCCCGAGGGCTCAGGGAGCAACGGCGACACCGCGCTGGCGGTCGCGACGATAGATCGCGCCGCCGTCGAGCGCGCCCTCGAGTTCGCCTGCGATCGCCACGCCGATCAGATGCGCCGCTCCGGCGACGAGTTCATCACCCATCCGGTTGGCGTCGCCCAGATCTGCGCCGGAATGCGGCTCGACACCCAGACCCTCTGCGCCGCGCTTCTCCACGACACCGTTGAGGACACCAGCGCCAGCCTCGAGGAGATTCGCGCCGAGTTCGGCGAGGAGATCGGCCAGTTGGTCGACGGTGTCACCAAGCTGACCGGGATCACCTTCGAGAGCCGCGACGAGCGCCAGGCCGAGAACTACCGCAAGATGATGGTGGCGATGGCCACCGACGTCAGGGTGATCCTGATCAAGCTGGCCGACCGGCTGCACAACATGCGCACGCTCGGCGCGCTGCCCAAGCAGAAGCAGACGGCGAAGTCGCGCGAGACGCTGGAGATCTACGCGCCGCTGGCCCACCGGCTGGGGATCCACG
>CAZHZI010000006.1:0-35706 GCA_964536955.1 uncultured Conexibacteraceae bacterium | reverse complement strand
GACCTCGAGACGATCTCCACGGCGCTGACCGCGGCAGAGACCGGCCACCTGGTCTTCGCGACCCTGCACACCCAGTCGACCGCGCAGACGGTCGACCGCATCATCGACGTCTTCCCGCCCGAGCAGCAGGGGCAGGTGCGAACGCAGCTCTCGATCGCCCTGCAGGGAATCGTCACCCAGCAGCTGTTGCCGACCGCCGACGGGAAGGGACGCGTCGTCGCATGCGAGGTGCTGATTCCGACCCCGGCGATCCGCAACCTGATCCGCGAGGGAAAGACGCACCAGATCTACGCCGCGGTTCAGACTTCGGGCGCGGTCGGGATGCAAACGATGGACGCCGACCTGGCGCGGCTGGTCCGGGCGGGAAAGATCACCCGCTCGCTGGCCGAGCAGCGCGCCTCGGTGCCCGAGGAGCTGAAACGGCTGCTGAGTGGGGTCCCCGCCCAGATGCCCGGCGGTGGCGTCGCCGGCGATGGGGCTTCCCAGCCGGCTCCCACCCCGGCCTACACGCAGGGGGCCTAGCCGATGGCAGGCGCGAGCACCTTCGCCTTCAGGGCGATGGACGTATCCGGGGCCGCCACGGCCGGGGAGCTCGAGGCCGAGTCCAAGGCGCAGGTCTCCGAGCAGCTGCGCCAGCGCGGCTTGATCGTGCTCGACGTCAGCGAGAAGAGCGAGCCCTTCGCGATCGAAAACCTCTTCCAGCGCTGGAGCAAGGTCGACACGCGGGAGCTGGCCGTCTTGTCGCGCCAGTTCGCCACGCTGGTCGCCTCGGGAATGCCGATGCTCCGCACGCTGCACACCCTTGAGGAGCAGACCCAGGACGAGATAATCAGCGAGGCGGTCGCGGGGGTGCGGGCGGACGTCGAGGCGGGCTCTTCCCTCGAGCAGGCCATGGAGCGCCACCCGAAGGTCTTCGACCGCTTGTTCCGGGCGATGGTCCGCTCGGGCGAGCAATCCGGACGGCTCGAGGAGGCGCTCGACCGGATCGCCTATCAGGTGGAGAAGGCCGACGCCCTGCGCCGCCAGGTCAAATCGGCGCTGATGTACCCGGCGCTGGTCTTCAGCGTGGCGGTCGTGGTGCTGCTCGCCGTGGTCGCCTTCATCATCCCCGTCTTCGTCGGCATCTTCGAGGAGATCGCCGCCGACAACCCGGGGGAGAGCGCCGTCCTGCCGCTGCCCACGCAGATCTGCGTGACCGCCTCCGACGCGATCACCGGCTACTGGTACCTGCTGCTGCCCGGTTTGATCCTTTCCTTCTTCGCCTTCTTCAGATGGAAAAAGACCGACAAAGGGCACGAGCTGTGGGACAAGTTCAAGCTGCGGCTGCCGTTCAAGATCGGCGACGTGATCCAGAAAGTGGCGCTCGCCCGCTGGTCACGCACCTTCTCGGGCTCGGTCGCCGCCGGCGTGCCGATGCTCCAGTCGATCAAGCTGACCGGGGACACCGCCGGAAACGTCGTCGTCGAGCAGGCGATGGAGGACGTCTACGCATCGGTGAAGCGAGGCGGCTCGATAGCCGCGCCGATCGAACAGAACCCGATCTTCCCGCCGATGGTCGGCCACATGATCGCCGTCGGCGAGGAGACCGGCCAGCTCGAGCACATGCTCGCCAAGATCGCCGACTTCTACGAGGCTGAGGTCGACGCAAAGGTCAAAGCCCTCACCGCGTTGATCGAGCCGGTGATGATCCTCTTCGTCGGCGGCATAGTCGGCTTCATCGTGATCGCGATGTACCTGCCGATCTTCAGCCTCTACGACAAGATCCGCTGAGCGACGCTGGGAGGCCCCGTCGCTAGGTGACGGGCCCCGATTGGACCGGTGACGGCTCTGCTGTCGTCGAGTCCGTCGGGCTCACTCTCGCTTGGACGTTCGTATGGCGGCTGAGGCCAAAGAACCGGAGGAATCGGGACCTCAGCAGTTTTGGGGAATCGGCAGGGCTAGTTTTTGGCGTCGCTATGCGAAAAGTCGGTCTCTTTTGGGATCTGGGCGGGGAGTGCTAAAGGTGCGTGAGGAAGGGTCGATGAAGGGCGGGTGTTGAATCTGCCAGTGCTTTGGTGCAAAAGGCAAACTCGCTGCGAAGCGAGGGCGCAAAGCTTCGGGACTCGATTCGGAGTCGGCCGGGCTACCACCGGGGTCATCGGACACCACGTGGCTGTAAGCGACGGGGCTCTGGCGCAAACGATTAGGACCATAGGAGGTACCTAATGTTTCTCCAGAATCTCCGGGCCAAGATTGGTGCCTGGCTCAACGGCGACAGCGAGGGCGGCTTCACGCTGATCGAGCTTCTCGTCGTCATGCTCATCCTCGGAATCCTGGCCGCGATCGCGCTGCCCGCCTTCTTCAACCAGAAAGACAAGGCAGGGGACGCCAAGGCTAAGGAAACGGCTCACTCGGCCCAGGTCGCTATGGAGACCTGCTTCACCGATAAAGGCACCTATATTGGATGCGACGTTCTCGGCGTGCTGGACGACATCGAGCCAACTCTGACTGGTGCTCCCGTCACCTTTCCGACTGTAGCCACAGCGGACAGTTACAGCATCCAGGTTCAGGGCAGTAAAGCCACGCAGCTGTTTCGTATCGCGAACGCTGCGGGCGTTCTGACCTATACCTGTGACGCTGACGGTAAAGGTGGTTGTCCCTCGACCGGTAACTGGAACTAGGAATTATTTGATCGAAATCGCCTGGCATGAAGCCAAGCGTGAACGTTGCCGAGGGGCGGGCCGGTTGGCCCGCCCCTCGCGCGTTTCGTCCAAGCGCGCGGCATCGCTAAGCGAATTCCGGATCCGGTCGATACCTAATCCAATGCCGGCCTCCTCGCCGACAACTTCCTCTTGGCACGCTCCGGCCTCCCGCGGCTTGGGGTACGTCGTCGCTGCGCTTACCGCTGCCATGCTCGCCGCCCCGGCCGCCCTCGCCGCGCCCGCCGGCTACTCGGACATCTCCGCCGACGGCAGCGTCGCCTTCTTCGTGACCACTGAGCAGCTTGTCCCCGGGGATACCGACACCCGGCGGGATGTCTACGACCGTTCATTCGACCCCACGGTGGACAAAGGTCTGGGCGCCTACGTCACCAGGGAGATGTCGACCGGGCCAACGGGAGGCAACGACGCCTTCGACGCCCTCTTCGAAAAGGCCTCCGCTGACGGGTCGCGGATCTTCTTCTCAACCCAGGAGTCGCTGGTCGCCGCCGACGCCGATCAGGCCGGCGACCTCTATATGCGCGATCGCGCCAACGGCACAACCACGCTTGTGTCCCGGGGCGGTCTGTCCTGCTCCCCCGGCTGTGGCAACGGGCCATCCGATTCCGGCTTCGCCGGCGCCGCCCCCGATGGAGCTCAGGCGTTCTTCGTAACCGACGAACGTCTCGCGGCCGGCGACACCGACGACTCGGTGGACATCTACGAACGGGAGCTGTCGACCGGCACGACCACGCTCGTCTCGGCTGGAAGCGGGGAGGTTGGCGCGTTCCTTTGGGGGATCTCTTCAGACGGGAGCAAAGCCTTCTTCACGACGACCGAGAAACTCGACGCCGCCGACACCGACGCGGTCACGGACATCTATGCGCGCGACCTGCCGAACGGCCCGACCGTGCTCGTCTCCCAGGGAGCCGCCTCCTGCGTCCCTGGCTGCGGCAACGGTGGTTCGGTTCCTGTCTTCCGGCGCAGCTCGGATGACGGATCCAGGGTCTTCTTCGCGACCGACGAGCCGCTCGCCGACGCCGATACCGATACGGCAACCGACGTATACGCCCGCGACCTTCCCGCCGGTCCTACGACACTGGTTTCGGCCGGCGCCTCGCAGAGCCTGACGGCGAATTTCGCAGCTGCCTCCGGCGATGGGGCCCACGCCTTCTTCACGACCACCGAGTCGCTGGTCGGCGGCGACACCAACAACGCATCCGATGTCTACGAGTGGTCGGGTGGCGCCCCGAGCCTTGTCACGTCGGGCTCGTGCTGCGGCTCCACCTTCGGCGCCGCGACCCCCGACGCCCTGAAGGTCGTCTTCACGACGACCGAGAAACTCGACGCTGCCGACACCGACTCGAGCGACGACGTCTACGAGCAGCTCATCGGCGGGGGCGCGCCGGTGCTCGCCTCGCGCGGCGTCGCCTCCTGCGCGCCCAGCTGCGGCAACGGCGCCGCGTCGGCGATCTTCAACCGCACGTCCACCGATGGCTCCAAGGTCTTCTTCACCACGGATGAGCCGCTATCGCCGCAGGATTTCGACGCCGACGCCGATATCTACATGCGCGACGTAGGCGCCTCGACGACGATCCTCGCCAGCTGGCCGGGATTCTGTCCCGTCCAGAACGGCTGCGAGGCGATCTTCCGTAGCACTTCGACCGACGGGGCCCACCTCTTCTTCCAGACGGAGGAGCGGCTCGCCACGGAGGACGTCGACTCGGAGCTCGATGTCTACGAGCGCGCCGACAGCGAGACGCGCCTCGTCTCCACAGGCAATTCGGTGATTCTCGGCCCGGCCACGCCGGTGTTGACCGCGACCAACCCAACCTCCCCCGGAACATCGACCACGCCTTCGATCCTCGGCCAATCGGACCCGAGCACCTCGATCAAGCTCTACACGACGCCGGACTGCTCCGGCGCCCCGATCGCCACCGGGACCTCGCTGGAGCTGGGCGGCGCCGGCATCGCGGCCACCGTCGCCGGCGGCTCGACGACGAGCTTCCGGGCGATCGCCACCGACTCCAACGGCGACACGTCGCCCTGCTCGCCACCCGTCTCCTACACCCAGCAGAGCTCGACGCCCCCGCCACCTCCTCCGCCCCCGCCCGATCCAGGCACGGGATCCGGTGACGGATCCGGCGCGGGCTCCGGCTCTGGGGGCGGCTCACAAGGCGGCGGGGGTCCCGGTGGCGGTCGCACAGTCGTCATCCCGCAGACCCGGATCACCTTCGCGCCCGGCGCCAAGACGAGAGCCCGTCGTCCCGTCTTCCGGTTCACCGACATCACCGGTCAGGAGGGGACCATTTTCCGCTGCAAGGTCGATCGCCGCGCCTGGCAGGCGTGCGGCTCCCCGCAGCGGCTGAAGAAGCTGCGCTGGGGCAAGCACACCTTCCAGGTCACCGCGACCAATGCCGCCGGGGCTCAAGAGCCCGATGTCGCGAAGCATCGCTTCAAGGTCGTGCGCTGATGACGGCGCGGCTCAACCGAAAGCTTGAGCTCTTCCGCTCGCGCACAGGCGTCCGGGACGAGTCCGGCGTGACGCTGGCCGAGCTGTTGGTCGCCTCGGCGATGGGCGTCATCCTGCTCGGCGCTGTCGGCTCGATGGTCGTCAGCGCGATGAACAGTCAGCCGAAAATCAGCCAGCGGGCGGCGAACGTCCAGACCGCGCGCTGGGTGACGGAGCGCCTGACTCGGGAGATCCGCAACGGCGTCGTGATCGACCAGGCGACCTCGTCTTCCGTCTCCTTCGAGACCTACGTGCGCCGCACCGCCTGCGGCGGCGGCGACACCTTGCCAAGCGGCTCGCCGGCGATCAAATGCGAGGTGACCTATACCTGCACCACCACCTCGTGCACGCGGATCGAGGCCGGCCCGGGCGTCTACACCGGCACGCCGACGACGATCTTCAGCGGGATCGACAGCAGCGACGTCTTCTGTTACGTCCCCAGCGCGAACCCGGATCCGCTGACGTGCGGCCCGGCCAGCGCCTCCACCGATCCCACATACGTCGGCATCACGCTGCGAATTCCCAACCCGAGCGGGCCCAGCGCTCTCACCGTCTCCGACGGCGCCAGCCTCCGCAACGCGCTCTTGGACAACTGACATGCGTTCCCGCCTGACAACCCGAATCGCCCCTCTCCGCTCCGAGGGGGGCATGTCGATCGTCGAGGTCGTTGTCGCCGCCGTGATCCTTGCGGTCGGGGCGCTGACCACCTTCGGCCTGCTGAGCGCAGCCACCAAGAACACCCAGCGGGCGAAGGCGACCCAGGTCGCGCTGAACCGCGCCCAGCAGGAGATGGAGGCGATGCGCAGCCTCACCAACGACCAGCTCGCGATGACGGCGGCGCCACTTCCGTCGACCAACCCACTCAGCCCCAACTCTCGCGTCAGCAACGGCACCCTTGCGCTGATCCGCCAGCCGGTAGGCAGCTACGCGAACATGGTCGTCAACGGCGGCAGCCTCTACGGCGGCGGTGTTGTCGAGGGCGGCATCGTCAATCCGGGCCCCTCGCCGTTCAGCAGCGGCGACGTGACCGGGAAGGTCTATCGCTACGTGGTCTGGCGGGACGACACGAGCTGCCCGGCCGCCACCTGTCCCGGCACCCAGGACTACAAGCAGGTCGTCGTCGCGGTGAAGCTGGACACGCCCGGCAACCAATCAGGCGAGAGGGGATACGTGGAGGTCCAGTCGGACTTCGTCGACCCGACCGACAGCGCCCTCAACGACCCGATCCCGGGGGCGAACGGGGTGGTAACCGCGCAGCAGTTCTTCCTCTCCGACACTCCCTGCGCATCGAGTGGGACGACCTTGCGGCAGGAGATAGCCGGCGACCACCTCCTTCACAACACCCTCGGGACCTGCGTCGACGGGCCGAAATCGGGGACTGCTCAGGGCGCGCCCGACGCGCTTTTGATGGGAGGGCCGCCCGACCCGGACCCGCTCGACCCGGCGAACCCCCTCCTCTACGACTATTCCGACGACCCCTATCTGGAGCCGACCCCCGATACCGACAAGGGTCTCCAGATCGTCCGTGACGATACGAGCGGCTGCCATTTCATCCCAACGGGGAAAAGCCATCCCGAGTCCCAGGTCCACCGCTGGGTGACCGACCCGATAGCGTCGCCCTTCACGATGACCAGCACCGACGCGACGGCCAGCAAGGTGACGCTCGAGTTCTACACGCGCACGCTCAACGACGCTCTCTACACCGGCACACTCTGCGTTTACCTCTTCAAACGACACGAGGCCGGCTCGCCGCTCGTCGCTACCGATACGCAGCTCACAGACAAAAGCGGCGGACTTCCCTACTGGACCTACACGCCGGAGAAAAGTGGCTTCTGGCCGCGAAATGCCTGGACCAAGTTGCGGTTGACGATGATCTTCAACGACGCTCCGTCCACGATTCCCGCCGGGGACCGGCTGGGATTGGCGCTCAGCGTCGACGGGGCCACCCAGGGTGACGCGATCCCCGTCATGTACGACCACCCCAACTTCCCGACCCGCATCGAGGTCGACACCAATACGCCGATCGACGGGGGCTAGGCTTGGCTCCCGCCGTGGCGGCGATCGCCTTCCTCGGAGGGCTCCTCTCCGGCAGCTTCGTGACGGTGGTCGCCCACCGGGTGCCGCGAGGCGAGTCGATCGTCGGGCCGCGCTCGCGGTGCACGGCGTGCGGGGCGCAGATCGCCGCCTACGACAACGTCCCGGTCGTCTCCTGGACGGTCCTACGGGGCCGGGCTCGTTGCTGCGGGACGTCGATCTCGCCTCGCTATCCGCTCACCGAGCTGGTCCTAGCCACGCTCTTCGCCGCCACCGTTCTCGTCCTCTGGGACGATCCGGCGGAGGTCGTCCTCGGTCTCGTCTTCATGACGACGCTCGCGGCGATCACCCTGACCGACCTCGAACGGCGGGTCATCCCCAACAAGGTCCTGATCGTCGCTGCCGTCCTGGGGCTCGCGATCGTCGCCGCGAGCGACCCCGGCAGCCTGCCGGAGCGAGCGATCGCGGCCTCGGCGGCCGGCGGCCTCCTCTTCTTGGCGGCGCTCGCCTATCCGCGCGGAATGGGGATGGGCGATGTGAAGCTGGCGGCGGTGATGGGGCTCTTCCTGGGGCGAAACGTCGCTGCCGCGATCCTGGTCGCGCTGCTCGCCGGCTCCCTCGTCGGACTGGCGATGATCGCCCGTCATGGGGTCGCGGCGCGCAAGCGGGCGATCCCCTTCGGCCCCTTCCTCGCCCTCGGCGGAGTCGTCGGCCTGCTGGCCGGGGACGACCTCGTCGACTGGTACCTCGGAACCTTTTCCTAGTACTGAGTAGTTGCATAGCGAAAGTTCTGCGGCTCTTCTGTCGATTCAGGGGGGACAGGCGATCTCCGATGGCCTGCCCCCCGCCCTCATGCCACTCAGACTGACCAAGCAGAAGACAGGCGCCGTCGTCGGCCTCGACATCGAGGCCGACAGCGTTGCCGCGACCGAGGTCGAGGTCAACGGTTCGGCACGAGTGACCGCAACAGCTATCGAGCCACTCGCCCCCGGCGCCTTCGGCGAGGGCGAGATCCTCGATGGTGACGGCGTCGTCGAGGCGCTGATGTCTCTCTTCGCCCAGCACAAGCTCTCCAAGCGGGTCCGGCTCGGGATTGGCAACCAGCGAGTCGTCGTTCGCACCCTGCGGCTGCCGGTGATCGAGGATCCAAAGGAGCTGGACGCCGCCGTCCGCTTCCAGGCGCAAGAGCAGATACCGATGCCGCTCGACCAGGCGGTCCTGGAGCATCGGGTCGTGGGCGGCGTTCCGGGGGAGGAAGGCACCACGCCCCAGATAGACGTAGTGGTGGTGGCCGCCCGCCGCGACATGGTCGCTTCCTTCCTCGAGCCGATCCGTCGCGCGGGCCTGCAGCCGGTTGGCGTCGACCTCTCCGCCTTCGCGATGATCCGTGCCCTCGCCGGCGCCGAGACGGATGTCGCCGGCGGAGATGCCGCTTTCCCGTCGGGGGGCGAAGCCGTTCTCTACTGCAACCTCGGGGACGTCACGAACCTTGCGGTGGCGCGGGGGAGGGCGTGTCTCTTCACCAGGGTTTCCCATGTCGGGCTCGAGACTTTTGCGGACCGCCTCGCCGCTGGCCGCGGCCTCGCTCCCGAGCACTCCTTCCAGTGGCTGGCGCACGTCGGCCTCGAGACGCCTTTGGAGCAGCTCGAGGGAGACCCCGAGATCCTCGCCGAGGCGCGGAGGGTGCTCGAAGAGGGCGTCTCCGCCCTGGTCGATGAGCTGCGCCTCTCGCTCGACTACTACGGCGCGCAGGAGAGCGGGCCGCGGGTCGAGCGTGTCGTCCTCTGCGGCCCCGCCAGCGCAATTCCCGGCCTCGCCGCGCGGATGGAAGGCGGACTCGGCCTTTCGATCGTCACCGCCCGCCCCCCGGCGCTCTCCGGATTCGACGAGGCCTCGGCGGCGCGGCTTACCCTTCCCTACGGCCTGGCGCTGGAGAGTTAGATGCGCCCCGTCAATCTGATTCCCGCCGAGGA
Source organism: uncultured Conexibacteraceae bacterium (assembly GCA_964536955.1). Classification (GTDB taxonomy): domain Bacteria; phylum Actinomycetota; class Thermoleophilia; order Solirubrobacterales; family 70-9; genus CAZHZI01. The sequence goes on along the minus strand of CAZHZI010000006.1, from coordinate 26,509 downwards.
CCGCCGTGGCGAGAACGCTCCCACGCGGACCGGCCCGTTCGCCTACGTCGTCGTCGGCGCGCTGGTCGCCGTTCTAGTCGGGGTAACAGCGCTGGCCCTGATCGGGAACCAGATCTCCGATCGGCAGAGCCAGGTCGAGCGCTTGGAGCGCGAAGACGCCGCGGCCGCCGCTCGCGCGCAACGCCTCGCCGCCTTCACCCAGTTCCAAGCGGTTCGCGCGCAGCGGGTTGCGACAGTGACCAGCCTCGCCGACAGCCGCTTCGACTGGGAGCGTGTGATGCGCGAGCTCTCCCTGGTGCTGCCAAGCGACGTCTGGCTGATCAGCCTGAACGCATCCGCCTCGCCCACGGCGAGCGCCGGCGGCTCCTCGGAAAGTGGGTCGGCATCGTCGTCCGCCTCCGGGCTGCGCGCGGCGGCTCTCGGTCCGGCGCTGGAGATAAGCGGCTGCGCGACCGGCCAGGAGGCGGTGGCCGGCTTCGTCACCGTCCTCAAGGACATCGACGGGGTGACACGGGTCGGCGTCCAATCCTCCGCACTCGCCGACCAGAGCAGCGGCGCCGGCGTCTCGGCCGGCGGCGACGCGTCCGCGGCGGGCTCCGGAGACGATTGCCGCACGCGCGATTTCATCGCCCAGTTCGAGATCGTCGTCGCGTTCGACGCGGCGCCGGTCCCGGCGACCAGCGCGTCCACTTCGGTGATCGCACCGGCGCCCGCCACCTCGACGGAAACAACCACATCGGCGGGCGGCTGAGATGAAGATGAGCTCGGGCAACAGGATGGTCGTTGCGATGCTCGCCGTCGCCGCCCTTGGTGTGGCGTTCTGGATTCTCGCCCTCGGGCCGAAGCGCCAAGAGGCGAGCGACCTCGGTGTCAAGGTCGAGGAGCTGAAGGCTTCGCTGGCCCAGCACGAGCAGGAGGCCGCCGTCGCGCTCGCCGCCCGGGAGACCTTCGCTACCGACTACCAGCAGCTGGTCGTGCTCGGCAAGGCCGTTCCCGACGACGACGACACCGCCTCGCTGCTCGTACAAGTGAACCGTATTTCCAACGATGCAGGGGTGACGTTCCGCGACCTCGAGCTGAGCGCAGCGAGCGGTGTGGCGGCGCCTGCGCCCGCTCCGGCGACTCCCGCTCCGACCGGCGGCTCCGCGAGCGCGGTCCCGGCCTCGGCCCCCGTCTCTCCGACCGAGGTTGCGGCCTCGACGCTGCCACTCGGCGCGACGATCGGCCCCGCCGGCCTCGGGGTGATGCCGTACACGCTTACCTTCGACGGCGACTTCTTTGAAATCGCCGACTTCATCAAGGGGCTCGACGCGCTGGTCAAGACCACCAATGAGCAGGTCGCAGTCGACGGACGCCTGATCACGATCGACGCCTTCTCGCTGTCCGCCGACCCCGCCGCCGGCTTCCCGGCGTTGGAGGCGACCTTCTCGGTCACCACCTACCTGACGCCACCGAGCCAGGGCGTCACCGCCGGCGCCACGCCGACAAGCCCGGCCACCGCCACCCCCGTGGCTACGACCACCGGAGGGGCGCCGTGAAGCGGCTGAAAGGTCCTGAGCTGAAGGTGCCGCCCTTCCTCGCGGACCTCTTCTTTGACCTGCGCGACAGACGTCTTCTGCCGCTCGTCGCGCTGGTGACAGTCGCGATCGTCGCCGTCCCCTTTCTGCTCGGCGGGGAGTCGGAGTCTCCTGCGCCAGCGCCCCCGGCCAACGTTCCGCCCCCGGCGTACTCCGTTGTCGAAACGGGAAAGCTCACCGTCGTCCCGGCCGCGCCGGGCCTGCGCGACTACCGCAAGCGTTTTGCCGGGCGGAGCCCCACGGACCCGTTCAAGCAGCGTTACACCGGGCCGGTGCTCAAAGGGGCGGAGCTGAACTCCCAGACGACGTCGACTTCCGGCGCGACTTCGACCGGCACGACCACCTCGACTTCGACAAGCTTCACCCCCTCGGCCTCCCCGGAGCCGACCGCATCGTCGCCCTCCGGCACGACGGCGGACGGCGGAAGTTCGCCCCCGCGCGGGGGCAAGGGCGAGGGCGAAACGGAAATGGCCGGCTACACGATCGACGTCCGCATCGTTCACGACGGCAAGGCCCAGACCCGCAAGCGGGTGCCGGAGATGACCAAGCTGCCCGGCGAGAAGACGCCGGCGGTGATGTTCATGGGGGCGGATGGCGGCGGCAAGAAGGCGCTGCTGCTCGTCTCCTCCGACGTCGTTTCCGTGTTCGGCGATGCGAAGTGCTCGCTCGGCTCGGAGACCTGCGACCTCCTCGCGATGGAGCCCGGCTTCCCGGAGACGTTCGTCTACGGCGCCGGCAACCGTCGCTACCGGATCACCGTGCTCAGGATCGAGCCGGTCGACCGGCATTCCTGAGCACGCCGGGCTTTGCCCAAAGCTTCAGTAAGTGAAGCTTTGTCGCTACACTCGATGAACGAGGCGATCGACACAAGCCGCCTCCCTCAGCAATGAGTGCTCTCACTAACTCCCGATGTCCCGTCTGCCGTACCGCCGAGGTGGTTTGCGGCAAGTGGACCCTCCTCGTGATCCGCGACCTGGCCGACGGCTCCAGCCGCTTCTGCGAGCTCGAGCGATCGCTGGAGGGGATCAGTCCGCGCACCCTCTCGCTGCGCCTGCGGGCGCTCGAGGAGGAGGGCATCGTCGAGCGCCATACCTACCCCGAGGTGCCGCCTCGGGTCGAGTACGCGCTGACCGAGAAGGGCGAGGCGCTGGTGCCCCTGATCGAGGACATGCGGAGTTACGGAAGGCGCTGGCTGCCGACGGCCGACGCCGAGCAGACGGCCGCCGCCGTCTAGATCAAACGTCCAGAGCGGGCGATCTGCAAGCGCTCGTGCAAGCGCAGGAGCGCTTCACGGCGAGCGGAAGCGTGGGACGTGCGTGACTTCCTCCTCACCGAAGCGCTGAAGCGGCTGGCCACCGACGCCGCGACGCATTTCAGCTCACGGGTTGCGAGCGGGGACCAGATTCCCTTCGACGTGGGTGAGCAGGAAGGGCCCGACTCCCTCTTCCACATCTACGAGCCGCTGACTTCGCGTTATGTGCGGGAGCGCGAGGACGAGCTGCGCATGCTGCCTTCCTTCGGCTCCGCCCGCGAGGCGGTAAACGTCGCCGGCGCGGCTGCCTCCTACCTGGAGACCCGCGGGGAGGTTGTTCCCCCTGAGCCCGACGAGCGGGCCGCCAAAATGCTGACGGTCTTCATCGCCTCCCTTTGGGACGGTTGCACCGAATTCTCTCTCAACCGGGAGCGCCTGGAACGGGCGCTCGCCGTGCTCGACGCCGAGGCGCGGGACATAAACGACGCCGAGGTCCTGATTGCGCCGATCGTGGGGCTGAGGATGTCGCTGTCGCGACTGGACCTGCCGAGCGGCATGCGGGTCGTCCGCGCCGACACGGTCGAGGCCCCGATCGAGGCGATGCGCTGCGACGGCATGGGCCGCGCCGCTTGGGAGCCGCAGTATCTGGCGGTCGCCGAGCAGAGCGACGGGCCGGAGGGCGCCGAAGCGGCGCTCTGCCAGCTGAGCGAGCTGATCAGCGTGATGCGACTCTTCAAGGGCGGAGGCATCGGCCTCGGCCCCTACGCCTTCGCCCCGACCGGGGAGGGCCAGTGGCGACGACTCGCCACGGGTGCCTCCGCGACCCGGCCGGGGGGCTACCGCCTGAATGAGGACGAGGCCGCCGAGCTCGCTGAGCTGGCGAGCGCGCTTGAGGCCCGACCCGACCCCGACGGCGCCCTCGCCTGGGCGGTCGGTCGCTTCGAGATGGGTTGCGAGCGCGAGACTGCGATGGAAGGGCTGACCGACCACCTGATGTCGCTGCGCGCTGTGCTGGAAGGGAAAGGGCCGGTCGGCGCTTCGCTGCCGATGCGCGCCGCGGCGCTGATCGCGGGCGACTCCGATGACCGGATCGAGATTCGCGAGCGCGTCGAGCACGCGCTCGAGCTCGAGCGATCCCTGATGAACGGCGTTGCGGCGAAGCAGGGGCCCGAGCTCGCCGCCTGGGTAGAGGAGAGCCTGCGCCGCATGCTCCGCGAAGCGGCCCTCGGCAAGTTGAGCAAGGACATGAGCGCCGCCGCCGACGAGACGCTGATCGCCACCGGCCTTGCAGAGGGAGATCTTGAGATCGCGGTCACCGTTCCCACGGCCAGCCCAAATATGCGCGAAGGCGAGGACATGGACGGAATTGACGAAACCCAGCGCTCATCCCCCGACCGCAGTCTGGCTCTCTCGGGGCCGGATGAGGGACAAGCCGACCGGCTCAAGTCGCCCATTGACCGAGCCGATTACCTTCACTCGCCACCCCAGGAGGACGACATGGAAGACACGCGAATCCTCGAGCCGATCCCGGACGAGGATGAGATCACGATCACCGCGACCAACTGGCTGGATGAGGTTTCGGTCGATGACCGCACGCTGGACTTCCCGGCGATCGAAGGGGACGTGGGCGACCGGGAGCGGATCGACACGCCGCGCGTCCGGCATCTCTTCCCGGTCCCCGAGGACGCCGAGTGGGAAGTCCGCGAGTTGAAGTACGACCACTACGACCACGACCGCCGCGCCGGCTAGGAATGGCGAGTTTGTTCCGGATAGCGGAACAAACTCGCCATTAAGGGCGGCCGGCGGCGATCGCGACCCGCTCCTCGTCGGTCGCGAACAGGTAGCGATCGATCTCGGCCAGGCCGGCGAGGTCGTGCACGTCCTCGTCGAGGTAGGGGACACGGATCACCGCCTTGGTCCGGAGCTCCGCCCCCAGGCGCTCGATGTTGCGCGCGTCACGCTCGGCCAGCGCCTGGTAGTCGGCGAAATTGACCGCCACGCGCCCCGCGAGGTCCTCGTCCCCCAGCCCCGCCTCCAGCGCCGCCCGAAAGTCGGCTCCATCGCCGCGCAGGCGCTCGGCCGGGTAGTGGACCTTGTTGACGATGACGCCGCTGAAGGGCAGCTTCGCCTCGACAAGCTTGCGATGGAAGTAGACGGCCTCGTCGATCGGCTCCCCCTGCGGGCCGCAAACGACGAGGAAGCAGGTGCGACGGTCGGCGAGCAGGGCGCTGACCCGTTTGGCCCTTGCCTGGAAGCCGTCGACCATGCCGCTGAAGGCGTTGAAGAACTCGGCCAGGTCAGCGATCAGGTCGAAGCCGACTATCCGCTTGAAGATGGAGAGCGCGACTGAGGCGCCGCGCCCGGCCACCCGTGCGGCAAGGCCCGTGGGCCGCATGAAGACACGCAGCGAGCGGCCTTCGATGAACTGGGTGAGGCGGCGCGGCGCGTCGAGGAAGTCCAGGGCATTGCGGGTCGGCGGCGTGTCGAGAACCAGCAGATCGAAGCGTCCCTCGGTGTGCAGCTCGAAGAGCTTCTCCATCGCCATGTACTCCTGCGAGCCGGCCAGCGCGTTGGAGATCTGCTGGTAGATGCGGTTGTTCAAGACCCGGTCGCGGCTCTCTTCGTCGGGCGCCTGGCGGGCGACAAGCTCGTCGAAGGTGGCCTTGGCGTCGAGCATCATCGCCCACAGCTCACCCTCCATCTCGATTCCCTTCGCCTCGAACAGCCCCGGGTCGACCCGCTCCGCCTCGTTGCCCAGCTCCCTGAGGCCGAGCGAGTCTGCGAGGCGCTTGGCCGGGTCGATCGTCAGCACGCAGACCTTCAGCCCGCGCGCCGCCATGCCGGTCGCGATCGCCGCGGCGGTCGTCGTCTTGCCCACTCCTCCGGAGCCGGCGCAGATGCAGATGTCCTTGCCCTCGAGGATGCGGTCGACCGCGGGCATCAGCTGACTCTCTTGGAGAGTCGCCGCGCCGCTTCGACTCCCAGCTCGGGCTCGAAGAGGAAGGGCAGGGTCTTGACCGGCGCCTCGACTCGCCGGCGCAGACGGGAGAGCTGGGCGCGCTGCGAGCGGGCGCGGCCGTGCTCGGAGAGGGCGGCGCGGGCGGCGGCCCGCACGGCGCCGTGCTCGCGACCGGCCACCTCCATGAGGCGCTCGGCCTCGGCTTTCGAGAAGCGCTCCGGGTAGAGCCCGTTCATGTAGACGCGGTCCACCGCGACGCCTACCTCTTCCCGCAGATCGTGCTCCAGGGCGGCTGACTCGTTGACCGGCATCTCCTCGGGCAGGGCGACGATCGCCGTGCCGGTGTGCTCCTGGTCGGTGATGAAGCGGTCCAGTCGCTGGGCCTGCGAGTGGATCGGGCCGACACGGGCGATCGCGGCAAAGGTGCGTGGCGTTTGCAGGAAGCCGATCCCGTGGCCGGTCGCGGGAGCGTCGACGATCACCAGGTCGTACTTGCGCCCTTTCTTCACCTTGCGGTCGAGTTGGGCGAGCTCCCAGATCTTGCCGATCGTCACCAGCTCTTTGAGGCCGGGCGTGGCTGCAGCGAGGTAGTTGAATATCCGACTGCGGAAGAGCATGTCGCGCATCGCGCGCACTTTGAGCTGGAGCAGCACGTACTCGCGCATCGATTCGTCGGGGTCGATCGAGATCGCCCAGAGGTTCTCCTCCATCTCGACCTCGTGGAAGCCGACCTCGGTGTGATCGAACATCCGCGAGGCGTTCTCCTGGGAAGAGACCTCGCAGACGATCGTTCGCTTGCCGGCTGCCGCGGCGCGCAGGCCAAGCGCCACCGCCACGGTGGTCTTGCCGACTCCCCCCTTGCCGGTCACAAAGACCAACCGCTTGTCCAGTAAATCTGTGATCGGGCAATTCCTAGCAATTTCGAGCCGCGGCAGGAAAAGCCGGCACCCATGCGAATACCCGCGCAATGGGATTCCTTAGCCGCAAGACCAAGAACAAGACTGTCCTGGTAGACGAGCAGCATCCAATCGTCGAGGAGCTGGAGCGCATGGAGGAGGCGGTTCCTGAGCGTTCGGAGCGCGTGGCCGCCGCCGATCCTCCCGAGCCTTCGTCGACTGACTCTTCAGAGTCGCCGTCCGACGATGGCCCCAGCCGCCCAGCCGCGGGTCCTGTCGCCGAAACGGACTCGTCGTCCTCAGGGGCTGTGGGCGACGCCTCGATCTCGACGCCACCTGCGGAGGAAGCGTCTACGGCCTCAACCGCAACTGCGACGCTCGATGAGCCTGGAGCGCCCGCACGGATGAAGGCCCATGATCTGATTGCTCCCTCTCGTCATGAGGTTGCTGTGGAGGGGCCGGCTGCCGAGGTTCCGACCAAGAACCCCGATGTCATCGTCTTTGCCAACCAGAAGGGTGGGGTGGCGAAGACGACCACGACCCTCAATCTCGCCGTTTCGTTTGCCGAGCTCGGCTACAAGGTGCTGTGCATCGACCTGGACCCGCAGGGCAACCTGACGATGAGCCAGGGGATCGATCCCGACACGGTCGATAAAAGCCTCTACGACGTGCTCGTCCACGACATGCCGATCAGCGAGATCATCCAGCACCGTGAGATCGATATCGCTGTCGCCTCGATCGACCTGGCCGGCGCCGAGATTGCGATGAGCACCAAGATCGGCCGCGAGCGCACGCTGGAGAAAGCGCTGAAAGAAGTCTCCGGCAGCTACGACTTCATCTGCATCGACACGCCGCCCAGCCTCGGCCTGCTGACGATCAATGCGCTCACCGCCGCGAATAAGGTGATTGTCCCCGTCCAGTGCGAGTATTTGTCGATGCGCGGGCTGGTCCAGCTCCAGAACACGCTGAAGATGATCCAGGAGAACCTCAACCCGGACGTCAAGATCGAGGGCATCCTGCCGACGATGCTCGACGCGCGGACCGTGCACGCCAAGGAGGCGGTGGAGATCCTCGAGGAGAACTTCGGCGATCTGGTCTTCAAGTCCCGCATTCGCAAGGCGATCAAATTCGCCGAAGCGCCCGTGAAGGGGTCCAGCGTCCTCAAGTACGATCCGCAGGGGAACGCTGCGAACTACTACCGGGAGCTGGCGAAGGAGGTTCTTGCGAATGGCTCGTCGTAAGCGCGCAAGCATGCGGGAGGGCCCCCTCTCCGATCTTTTCCGCAGCACTTCCGACGATGCGCCTGCCGCTCCGACTGGGCCCCCCGACCGCCCGGCCGCGGGTCCTGACCCGGGTGATGGGGGGGCGCTGCGGGCGGGCCACGGTCCGTCCTCGACCCCCCCATCCCCCGCGCCACCCGCGGGTGAGACGTCTGAGGCCCCGGCTGAAACGCCGCCTGAGCGACTGAAGCGCGTCTTCTCGGAGGAGCCCTCTCCGCGCCGCGAGGTCGAGCCCGTAATGGAGACCCCCCGCTATGGCCGGGAAGAGCCTGAATATGAGCCGCCGGGCAGCGGCGAGCCGCATCAACCCGTGATTCGTGTCGTCGGCGTCGGCGGCGCCGGCGTAAACGCCGTCAACCGCATGGTTGAGGCTCGCATTCCCGGGGTCGAGTTCATGGCCGTCAACACCGATTTGCAGTCCCTGCAGCTCTGCGTCGCCGACGTCACCGTCCACATCGGCGACGAGCAGACGCGCGGGCTGGGCGCCGGAGCCGACGCAGAAGTCGGCCATCGCTCCGCCTTTGAGGAGCAGGACCGGATCAAGCGCCTGCTGAAGGGCTCCGACATGGTCTTCGTCGCCGCCGGGGCCGGCGGCGGCACCGGCACGGGCGGCGCCCCGGTCGTCGCTCGTCTTGCCCGTGAGGTCGGCGCGCTCACCGTCGGCATCGTCACCAAGCCGTTCAGCTTCGAGGGCAGCCGCCGCGGCAACCAGGCGAGCCAGGGGATCGAGGCGCTGGCCGCCGAGGTCGACACGCTGATCGTCGTTCCCAACGATCGCTTGCTCGACGTGCTCGACCAGCAGACCTCGATGGTCGAGGCCTTCCAGGTCGCCGACGACGTGCTGCGCCAGGGCGTGCAGGGCGTCTCCGACCTGGTCACGCTTCCAGCCTTGATCAACCTCGACTTCGCCGACGTGCGAACGATCATGTCGGAGGCCGGCCGGGCGCTGCTCGGGATCGGCATGGGCACCGGTGAGGGGCGAGCGATGCTCGCCGCGGAGAAAGCGATCTCCTCGCCCTTGCTGGAGACCTCCATGGAGGGCGCGCGCTCGATCCTGCTCTCGATCACCGGCGGTGCGGACCTCTCGTTGGTCGAGGTCAGCGAGGCGGCCAAGGTGGTTGGCGAAGCGGCCCACCCCGATGCCAACATCATCTTCGGCGCCAACGTCGACGAGGAGCTGAGCGACCAGGTGTGGGTGACCGTCGTCGCGACGCGCTTCGACGGTCGTGCGGCGCCCCCGCGCCGAGCCGCAGAGCCGACCATCCGCCGCACCAAAAACACCGGCCGCGGCCGGCCGCCGCGGGTCGAGAGCTCCCGCGAGCTGGGCTCGCTCGACGTCCCCGAGTTCCTTCCGGGTTAGTCGCGAGGCCCCATGAGCGGGGTCGCCGCCGCCGGCCACCCGATTACCGCCGAAGCGGGAGCGCAGGTTCTCCGCGAAGGGGGTAACGCCGTCGACGCCGCCGTCTGTGCGGTGCTCACCTCATTTGCCGTAGAGAGCCCGCTGACGGGATTCGGCGCCGGTGGCTTCATGATGGTTCACCAGGGCGAAGAGACGGTGCTCATCGATTTCTTCGTGGCGGCGCCGGGCAGGGACCGGATCGAGCGCCGTGCCGAGCTCGTCCCGGTGCCGGTCCATTTCGATGAGGAGACCGTCCAGACCTTCTACGTCGGGCCTGCCTCCTGCGGCGTGCCCGGCACGGCCGCGGGCTTGGAGCTTGCGCTGGAGCGCTTCGGCTCGGCGACGCTGGAGGAGCTGGTCAAGCCCGGCATCGGGCTCGCCCGCGACGGCGCCCCGGTCAACGCCGAACAGGCCTATATCCTCCATATCCTGGCGCCGATCCACGACCGCTTGGCCGGCACGCGGGAGCTGTACGCCCCCGAGGGGCGAACGCTGCGCGAGGGCGATACGTTCCGTTTCCCCGAGCTGGCCGGCGCGCTGGAGCGCTTCGGCGCCGAAGGGGCGGAGCCGTTCTACCGGGGCGAGGTCGCCGCGGCCCTGAGCGAGGTGGTGGTCGAAGGCGGCGGCATCCTGGGGCCGACCGACCTCGCCTCCTACGAGGCGGTCGAACGCAAGCCGATCCGAGCGCCGTTCCGAGGCACGGAGGTGCTGACCAACCCGCCGCCCTCCTCGGGCGGGATCCTGATCGCCTACTGCCTGGGTCTTCTGGAGCGGCTCGGCGAGCACAGCGGTGTAGAGCAGCTTGTCGCCGCGATGGGCGCCGCCAACGACGCCCGCGGCGAGGAGTTCGCCGAGGCCCTCTATGGCGAGGGGCTGGAGACGAGCTTCCTGGAACCGTCCGGTCTGGACCTCGCCGCCGGCGACCTGCTCGGCTCGACGACCCACCTCTCGGTGCTCGATGGCGACGGGATGTGCGCCACCGTCACCTGCTCCAACGGTTCGGGCTCCGGAGTGCTGGCGCCCGGCACCGGCGTGATCCTCAACAACATGCTCGGCGAGGAGGACCTCAACCCGCTGGGCTTCCACGCCATTGCCCCGGGCCGGCGCGTTCCCTCGATGATGGCGCCGACCGTGGTCCTTCGCGACGGTGAGATCGAGCTGGGGCTGGGCAGCGCCGGCTCCAACCGCATCCGCTCGGCGATCCTGCAGACGATCGTGCGGACGGTCGAGGAGGGGATGAGCGCCGCCGACGCGGTGCGGGCGCCGCGCCTGCACTTCGAGCACGGTCTCGTCCAGGCCGAGCCCGGGATCGACGAGCCGGCGTTGCGGCGGCTGGAGGACCGTGGCATCGCGGTCGCCCGCCGCCCTCAGATCAACCTCTTCTTCGGCGGCGTGCAGGCTGTCGCCCGGGACCCCGCAACGGCAGCGAGTGACGGCGGCGGCGATCCCCGCCGCGGGGGAGCGGTGGCGACCGCGTGATCGACTTCGAGGCCGAGGGCCTGCTGGAGGGCGTGGAGGGAGAGGCTCGCGCCGCCCGCCGTGCCTTGCTCGAGGAGCTGGCCGCCGACGGCGTGGCGCTGGAGGAGCTGCGCGACGCCGTGAAGGCCGGGCGGCTCACCCTCCTTCCGGTGGAGCGGGCGCTCGCCGGCGCCGGCCCCCGCTACACCCCGCGCGAGGTCGCGGAGATCTCCGGCGTCGACCTGGCTCTATTGCAGCGGGCGACCGCTGCGCTCGGCGTCCCCTACCCGGACCCCGACATGCGGACGCTGACCGAGGCCGACGTCGAGGCGGCGCGCCGGGTGAAGGCGTTCCGCGACGCCGGCCTGCCCGAGGAGGGGATGCTCCAGGTGGCGCGGACGATCGGGATGGGGACGTCGCGGATCGCCGAGGCCAACCGCGAGCTGATCATCCGCACGCTGATGCAACCGGGCGACACCGAGCGCGACCTGGCGCGGCGCTTCGCCGCCGCCGCCCACCACATGCTGCCGCTGATCCAGCCGACGCTGGCCTACGCCCTCCAGACCCACCTTCTGGAGCAGGTGCGCCGTGACGTGATCGCCGCTGCCGACCTCGCCTCCGGAGAGATGGGCGCGACCGTCGACGTGGCCGTCTGCTTCGCCGACCTGGTCGAGTTCACGAAGCTGGGGGAGGAGATCGCCGTGGAGGAGCTCGGCCTGGTCGCCGGCCGCCTGGAGGAGATGGCGACCGCGGTGGCCGAGCCGCCGGTGCGGTTGGTGAAGCTGATCGGCGACGCGGCGATGCTGGTCTGCACCGAGCCCACGTCGATGGTCGATGCGGCGCTACGCCTGGTCGAGGCGGCGGACGGGGAGGGAAAGGACTTCCCGCGGCTGCGGGCGGGGATCGCCTACGGCTCGGCGCTGGTCCAGGCCGGCGACTACTACGGGCGCCCCGTCAACCTGGCCAGCCGGATCACCGGTGTGGCGAAGCCGGGCAGCGTGCTGATCGACAGGGCGGCGAAAGGGGCGGCCGGAGAAGCATTCGACTACTCCTTCGCCGGCGAGCGCCGGCTCAAGGGCTTCGATTCCAAGGAGAGGCTCTACCGCGCGCGCCGTCGGGTCCGAAGCGCCACCTAGGCGGGCTTGCGGCCGGAGACGAGCAGGTTGTAGAAGAGCTCGGCCGGCAGGTGAGATTCCAGCAGGCGGGTGTCGACCTTCTGCAGGGCGAGGTAGCTGCGGAAGGCGAAGTTGCGCCAGCCGACCGGCACGGAGCTTGGCTCGGCGGTCGATTCGATCGTGCGCAGGCCCCAGCCCCAGGCATTCGAGAGAAGCTCTTCGCCCTGCACGCGGCGGTCCTCGAAGCCCGCCTCCCGCAGCAGCCGGCGCAGGTCGCCCGGTGAGAAGGAGTGGACGTCGACCTCGCCCTCCAGGGCGTGGCCGTTGGACCGCGCGCCGTCCGGGACGCCCCGCTGGCGCGCTCGCACCAGCCGGCGCCAGACCGGGGCGGCGACCCTTCCGATTCGCTTCGGGACCATCGCCAGCCGGTCGCCGTAGCGCGAGGGCTCGCCCGCGAAGGCGACGATGCCCCCCGGCCGCAGGACACGGTGGAACTCGGCGAACGCCTTTTCGAGGTCGGGGATGTGGTGCAGCACGGCATGGCCGAAGACGAGGTCGAAGCTCTCCTCTTCGAAGGGAAGCTCTTCGGCTTCGGTGACGACGGTGTCGACGTCTATCCCCAGCGCATCCGCGGTCTCCGCGAGCCGCTGCAGCATCCCTGGCGATATGTCGGTCGCGGTCAGCCGATCGATCGCCCCCATCTGGAGCAGGTTGAGCGAGAAGTAGCCGGTGCCCGAGCCGATCTCCAACCCGTCGCCGAGGCTCGGCCTGTCCAACTCGCCCAACGCCTTGACCAGCTTCAAGCGCACCTGCTCCTGCCCGGTGTCGCCGAAGTCGATGCCCCACTTGGAGTCGTACTCCTCCGCTGCCGCATCGTGATAGCGCGTGTTGACGTCCTTGATGTGCTGGGGGGTGGCTGTGGACGAGGCCGGCACGGGGGCGGGAACTCTAAAGGCAATACCGTCCGGCGAGTGCGGCACGAGCAAGCATCCAGATCCGGCTATTCGCGCAACGTGCGAGGCGCGAGATTCGTTCGATGAGCCCGGAGGACGCCCAGCTCAACCAGCCCCCAGGGGTCCCGCCGCTGCCACTGACCGGCGAGCGGACCCTGCCCGACGTGCCGGAGGAGAACTACTGGTACCGGCGGCACCTGGTCGTCTACGAGTGGATCGCATCGCGGGTGGAGGGGTTGAGGGCGATCGACATGGCCTGCGGGGAGGGGTACGGCTCCAACGTGCTGGCCGGTGCTGCGGCGAGCGTGGTGGGCGTGGACGCCAATCCGGACGCCCACGAGCACGCCAGGCTGCGCTACCCCCGGGCCAACCTGCGCTTCGAGCGCGACCTGGTCGAGAGCTTCGCGGAGCCATGTGACGCCGTCGTCTTCCTGCAGACGATCGAGCACGTGCAGGACGCCGGGGCGATCCTCGAGCACTTCAAGTCGATGCTCTCGCCCGGCGGCACCGCCTACGTGTCGACCCCCAATCTGCTCACCCTGGCCCCTCCGGGCGCCGAGAAGTCCGACAATCCCTGGCACCTGCGCGAGTACCGCGCTGACGAGTTCCGGGGGCTTTGCGAGGCGCACTTCCCGGAGGTCGAGATGCTCGGCCTCTTCCACGCGCGAAAGCTGTGGGCGCACGAGTTGGCGATCAAGCTGGGCTGGGACTCGGTCCACAAGGCCCTGCGCCTCACCAGGCCCTTCTACGATCGCTTCACGCCGGCGATCGCGGCGTCGGACTTCGCGCTGAGGGAGGGCGGCGACTTCGACAAGGCGCTGGACTTCCTCGCCGTCTGTCATGCCTGAGAACACCTCCGGCGACCTCGCAATCGTCCTTCATTCCCACATGCCCTACGTGGAGGGGTTCGGCACCTACCCGTTCGGCGAGGAGTGGCTGTTTGACGCGGTCATCCGCTCCTACCTGCCGGTGCTGGAGGTGGCGCAGGACTTGACGATGACCGTGACCCCGGTGCTGGCGGATCAGCTCGAGGACGAGGGGACGCGGCGGCGCTTGCGGGACTTCCTCGTCAAGTGGCGGGTCGGGGCGGCGGAGGCCGACGCGGGCGAGGTCCCGGTTGAGTGCCGGGCGGCTTGCGAGGCGGAGCTGGCCCGCTACCGGCGTGCCCTGGAGCTGTTGGACCGGGCGGGCGGGGATCCGCTGTTGCCCTTCCGCGAGGCCCGGGAGCAGGGCCGCATCGCGCTGGCGGCCTCGGCGGCGACGCATGCGGTGCTGCCGCTACTTGCCACCCGGGAGGGAATGCGGCTGCAGCTCGACGCCGGGATTCGCTCTCACCGGCGTCGTTTCGGCTGGGACGGTGGTTGCTGGCTACCGGAATGCGCCTACGTCCCCGGCCTGGAATGGAGGCTGGCGGAGGCGGGGGTGCGATGGTTCTGCGTCGACCAGAGCGCACACGGAGAGGCGATGGAGGCCCTCGCTCCGGTGGCCACCGAGGCCGGGCCGGTCGCTCTGCCGATCGACTGGGAGGCGATCGGCTGGCTCTGGTCGCTCGACGGCTACCCCTCCCACCCGGCCCACGCCCAGTTCGCCGGCAAATCCATGCGGGGGATTCGCCTCTGGAAGGTCGGCGGGGGAGCCTATGACCCCGCTGCCGCGGAGGCCGCGGCACGTCGGCAGGCGGAGGAGTTCCTCGGCGCGATCGGCGCCCGCCTACGGGGGTTCTCCGAGTCCCGCGATCGCCGCGGCCTGATCGTCTTCGCGATCGACACCGAGCTGATCGGACACTGGTGGAGCGAGGGGCCGGCCTGGCTGGGGGCGGTGCTTGCCGGCGCGGAGGAGGCGGGGGTGCGCCTGGTTACCGTTCCCCAGGCGCTGGCCGAGCACGAGCCGGTCGAGCGACCGCTCGCCGCCTCGACCTGGGGCGAGGACAAGAGCTTCCGCACGTGGGACTCCCCGGCCGTCGCCGACCTCGCTTGGGGGGCGCGGCGACTGGAGCTGCGTCTGCTTAGGGACCTCTCCAACGGCCTGCGCGGCCCGGCGGCCCTGCGCGCCGCGCGCGAGCTGCTCGCCGTCCAATCCAGCGACTGGGCCTTTCTGGACAAGCGTGGTCAGGCGGGGGACTACCCCTACCGGCGTGCCACCGAGCACGCCCAAGCGGCACTGGAGGCCCTAGACTCCCGCTCCCCGATCGACCCGCGCATGCGCGCCCTCGCCCCGGACCTGAGCCTCTCGCCGCTCCTTCAGCCTTGACCCGCGTCCTCATCCTCTCCTGGGAGTACCCACCCCTGATCGAGGGCGGCCTGGCCCGCCACGTGCGCAAGCTCTCCGAGGCCCTCGTCGAGCGAGAGGTTGAGGTACACGTGCTTACCCGTGGCGGCGAGGAGTCCCCGGCCGAGGAGCGCAGCGAGGGTGTCGTCATCCATCGCATCCGGGAACCGAAGCGCCCCACCGATCTGGGCGAGTTCGTCGCCTGGGTGGAGCGGATGAACTCCGACATGCTCGCCGCGGGAGTCGAGCTGGGCGACCGCTACCGGTTCGATCTCGTCCACGGCCACGATTGGCTGGTCGCCAATGCCTGCGATCACCTCGCCAAGCGCTACGGCGCGCCGCTGCTCACCACGATCCACGCCACCGAGCACGGCCGACACCAGGGCTGGGTCGACAAGCATCCCCAGACCTACATCCATGGGGTCGAGCGCTGGATCACCAACCGCTCCGAGCGCGTCATCGCCTGCTCCCACTACATGCGTGAGCAGATCGCCGACATCTTCGGGGTCGAGGACGAGCGGGTCACGGTGATCCCCAACGGAATCGACCCCGACGACCTCCAGCCCCAGGACCCCGCCGAGCTGACCCGGCTGCGCTCCGAGTTCGCCGCGCCCGACGAGAAGCTGGTCCTGCTGATCGGCCGGCTCGTCTACGAAAAGGGGTTCCAGCTTGCCCTGGAGGCGATGCCCCGCGTGATCGAGGAGGTGCCGAGGACGCGCTTTTTGGTCGCCGGCTCCGGCACTCATGAGGCCGAGCTGCACAAGCAGGCGGAGGACCTGGGCCTGATGGACCACGGCACCTTTCTCGGCTGGATCGGCGACGACGTCCTGCACTCGCTCTACCGGATCGCCGACCTCACCGTGGTCCCTTCGATCTACGAGCCCTTCGGCTTGGTCGCCCTGGAGGCGATGGCCTCAGGCTGCCCCTGCATAGTCGCCGACACCGGCGGCCTGCGCGAGGTCGTACCTCACGAGGAGGCGGGACTGCGCTTCCGGGCCCACGACCCCGAAGCCCTCGCCGAGGTGGCGATCCGCGTGCTTTCCGACGACGAGCTGGGCCATCGTCTCGTCGCCGAGGCCTACCAGCACGTCCGCCGCTTCGACTGGGGCGACGTCGCCGAGCAAACCGCCTCCGTCTATGCCGAGATGGTCGGCGAAGCCAGCCGAGCCTAGCCCCAAGGGGGGCTTCAGCTGTTCCTTTTCCTTGTTATGTGAGGAAAAGGAACAGCTCTGCAGTCAGTCCGGCTGGGGGAGGGTCGTCGAGGCGGTCGGGTCGGGCTCGACCGGGTCGGGCCAGCGCAATCCCCTCGGCGCCTCCCGCATCCGGATGATCCGCGCCGGTGCGCCGCCGACCACGGCGTTTGCGGGAACGTCCTTGGTGACGACGGCGTTGGTGCCGATTATCGAGTTGTCGCCGACCCGTACGCCGCGCAGGATGCAGGCGCCGTAGCCAACCCAGACGTTGGAGCCGACCTGGACGTCGCGCTTGTAGATGCCCTGCAGGCGGATCGGCCGCTCGACTTCGACCACTCCGTGGTCGAAGTCGATGAACATCGCCCGGTCGGCGATCACGCACTGCTCGCCGATCCGCACCCGCCGGTATGCGGAGATGGTGCACTCTTGGCCCATCACGGTCTTCTCGCCGATCTCGACCACGCCCTCGTGGCAGCGGATCTTCGAGCCGTTGCCGATCCAGACGAAGCGACCGAAGCGGATCTCCGCCTCGCGGCCGATCTCCAGCTCCAGCCGGCGCCCGAGGAAGAGCATGCCGTCGGTGCGCCAGCGCCAGCCCGAGGAAGTCAGAAAGCGTCGCCACAGGAAGCGCCACAGCAGGCGGGCATAACGGTGGTTCAGCATCCCGTGGCGGGCGGCGAATCGAAGCAGGCGCATGCGGGGCGCCACTCTAGACTGAGCGCCCAATGCCCGATGCCGCCAAAACCGCGTCACTCGCCGAGCGCCTCGTCGCCGGGGACAAGCGGGCGCTGGCGCGGGCGATCACGTTGATCGAGTCCGACGACCCAGCCGGCTGGGAGCTGGTGCGCGAGGTCTACCCGGGCACCGGCAAGGCGCGGATCGTCGGCTTCACCGGCCCCCCCGGCGTCGGCAAGAGCACGCTGATCGGCGCGCTGACCGCGGAGCTGCGCAAGGCCGAGCGCCAGGTCGCCGTGCTCTCGATCGACCCCTCCAGTCCCTTCACGCGAGGCGCCCTGCTGGGCGACCGGATTCGTCTCTCCGACCACTTCCTCGACCCGGGTGTCTTCATCCGCTCGATGGCTTCCCGGGGGGCGTTGGGCGGCCTCTCCGAGGCGGCGTTGCAGGTGGCGCTGGCGATGGACGCGGCCGGAAAGGACGACGTGCTGATCGAGACGGTCGGCGTCGGCCAGGCTGAGATCGACATCGTCGACCACGCCGACACGATCGTGCTGGCGTTGATGCCCGGCTCCGGCGACTCGATCCAGGCGCTGAAGGCTGGAGTGATGGAGATCCCCGACGTGATCGTCGTCAACAAGGCCGACCACCCGATGACCGACACGATGGTGCGTGAGGTGCGCGGCGTGCTCTCCTTGTCCGAGCCCCCCGACGGCTGGAAGGTGCCGATCCTGCGCACCGAGGCGGCGCGTGGCGAGGGCGTCGAGGAGCTGGCCGTGAAGATCGACGAGCACCGCGCACATATCGAGGCCGCCGGAATTCTGGAGGAGCGGCGTGCCCGCAACCTGCGCAACGAAGTGTTGGGGATCGCCACCTCGCGGATGCGGCGGCGGCTCGAGGCGACGGTCGCCGACGACCCGGAGATCGCCGAGCTGCTGGGGCGGGTGGTGCGACGAGAGCTGGACCCGGCCAGCGCCGCCGGCGAGCTGCTGGAGCGCCAAGCAGATGCCTGAGGGGGAAGGGAATGCCGCGACGCCCTCCCGGGCCGAGGTCGGGGACTGGGTCGATTGGGAGGTCAACGAGCTCGGCGGTGGCAGAGTGGGCCGTGCGCACGGCTTTTTCGTCGACGCCGACAGCGCCGAGCCAACCTGGTTGATCGCCAGGCTGGGACGTCGCCGTGCCGCCAGACTGGTTGCGATCCCGATTCGCGACTGCGCCGCCGCGGCGACCCGGGTCTGGGCCGCCCACGATCGTGACGAGATCCGCAGCGCCCCCGCAGTCGACCCCACCCGCCCACTGCTTCGCAGGCACGAGCTGGCCATCTGCGCCCACTACGGGATCGGCGAGCGGGTCGGCCGCGCCGCCGAGGTGGCGGGCCGCGCGGAGGGCACGGTCACTTCACAGCCGGCTTAGCAGCCGAGCTGGCGGGCGATCACCATCTGTTGCACCTCGTCGGTTCCCTCGCCGATAGTGAGGATCTTGGCGTCGCGGTAGAAGCGGCAGACCGGGTACTCCTCGATGTAGCCGTAGCCGCCGTGGATCTGCACCGCCTCCTCGGTCGCCCTGACGGCGAGGCGGCCGGTGATCAGCTTCGCCTGCGCGGCGGTCAGCGTGAACGACTTGCCCGCGTCCTTTTCGAGGGCGGCGCGCCAGGTGAGCAGTCGGGCGGCCTCGATCTGAGCGGAGAGGTCGGCGATCTTCGCCTGGATCGCCTGGAACTTTGAGATCGGCTGGCCGAACGCCTTGCGCTCCTTGGCGTAGGCGATCGCCTCGTCGAGGGCGCCCTGCGCCAGGCCCACGCCCATCGCGGCGACCCCGATCCGGCCGCCGTCGAGGATGTGGAGGAAGTTCTTGAAGCCGTCGCCGCGCCGCCCCAGAAGGCCGGACTCCGGCACCCGGCAATCCTCGAACGAAAGCGGCCGGGTGTCGGACGCGTTCCAGCCCATCTTCCGGTAGGCCTCGCCGGCCTCGTAGCCGGGTGTCCCGGTGGGGACGATCAGATTCGAAATCTCCTTGCGCCCGTTCGCCTCTCCGGTCATCGCCGTGATCGACACGCAACCGGAGACGTCCGTCCCCGCGTTGGTGATGAACTGCTTCGCCCCGTTGATCACCCACTCGCCCTCGTCCAGCTTGGCCGTGGTCCGCACGTTGCCGGCATCCGACCCCGCCTCAGGCTCCGTCAAGCCAAACGAGGCCAGGCGCTTGCCGCTGCAAAGCTGCGGCAGCCACTCACCCTTCTGCTCGTCGTCGCCCCAGAGGTAGATCGGCATCGTCCCGAGCGATGTGTGCGCGGCCATCGTGATGCAAACGGAGGAATCGACCCGTGCCAGCTCCTCAACGGCGAGCGCATAGGAAAGGGTGTCCGCTCCGCCCCCGCCGTACTCCTCGGGAAACGGAATCCCCATCAACCCAAGCTCGCCCATTTGAGCGACGAGCTCATACGGGAACCGCTTCTCCCGATCCAGCTCCCCCGCCACGGGAGCCACTTCCTTCCGGGCAAACTCCCGAACCGTGTCCCTAAGAAGCTTCTGCTCGTCAGCGAGATCGAAATTCACGGCGTGAGCCTATGCGGTTGCCCGCCTACAGCTGCAAGCTCTTCACCTGGAGCAACTCTTCGATCGCAAACCGGCCGTTCTCGCGCCCATGCCCAGACTGCTTGTAGCCACCGAATGGCGCTAACGGATTGAAGGCGCCCCCGTTGATCTCGACCTGGCCGGTGCGGATGCGGCGAGCGACGGCGATCGCGCGCTCCTTGTCGCCCGACCAGACTCCGCCGGCCAACCCGTAGACCGTGTCGTTGGCAATCCGCACCGCATCGTCCTCGTCGTCATACGGCTGGATCGCGAGCACCGGGCCGAAGATCTCCTCCTGGGCGATCGTCATCTCCGGCGTCACCCCGGAGAAGACGGTGGGCCGGACGAAGTAGCCGCGGCCGAGACCCTCCGGGGGCGCGGCGCCGCCCGTCACGAGCTTCGCGCCTTCGCCTTCGCCCTTCTCGATGTAGCCGCGCACGCGCTCGCGCTGGACGTCCGACACGAGCGGGCCCAGCCGGGTCGCCTCGTCGAACGGATCACCTGGCGTAAACGCGTCGGCCGCCTGCTTCGCCAGCTGCTCCGCCTCGGCCAGCTTCTCGCGCGGCACCAGCATCCGGGTCAGGGCGCTGCAGGTCTGCCCCGAGTTGAGGAAGCACTTGGCGACGCCGTCGGGGACCGCCCTCTCGAGGTCGGCGTCGTCGAGGATCACGTTCGGGGACTTGCCCCCCAGCTCCATCGCCACCGGCTTTACCGTGGCCGAGGCAAGCTCGGAGACGCGTCGCCCGGCCCGGGTAGAGCCGGTGAAGGAAACCATGTCGACTCCCGGGTGCCCGGCGATCGCTTCGCCGACGACCGGCCCGGTGCCTGTCACGAGGTTGAAGACGCCCGCCGGCAGGCCGGCCGTCTCGACCACCTCGGCCAGGGCGAAGGCGTTCAGCGGCACCACCTCGCTCGGCTTGAGCACGACGGTGCAGCCGGCCGCCAGCGCCGGCGCCACCTTCGCGGCGATCTGGTTGAGCGGATAGTTCCAGGGGGTGATTGCGCCGAGCACTCCGATCGGCTCGCGCAGCACGCGCGAGTTTCCGATCTCCTCTTCCCAGGCGACTTCCTCCATCAGCGCCGGCATCGCCGCGAACTGTCCGATCGGCAGGCCGGCCTGGATGATCTGGCTCAGCTTCAGCGGCATCCCAAGCTCTTGGGCGATCGTGGCGGCGATCTCCTCCGAGCGCTCGCCGAGCCCGGTGGCGATTGCCGCCAGGTATCCGGCCCGCTGCTCCCGTGGGGTCTGGGACCAGGACTCGAACGCGTCGCGAGCGGCGCGCACAGCGAGGTCGGCGTCCGCGACCGTGCCGGCGGGGATCGTCCCCATGACCTCCTCTGTGGTCGAGTTGACCACCTCGATCGTCTCCGATCCGGTTGAGGCCACCCACTGCCCCCCGATGAAGACCTTGTCGCGAACCTGAAGCTCCGCCGTGGTTGCCAATTCGTGCCTCCTAAGGTGGGTGATCGTCGACGCCGGCTGCCAGGGCCAACGCTAGCGCTCAGGCGGCTTCGGCGTTGCCGGGCGCAGCTTCCACCCCGGGGCCCGGCAGAGCCCTGGCGTCGCGGGCGCCCAGCACCTTGCCGCAGCTCTCGCACATGCCGCGGTCGCTCACGCGCCCGCCGCACTCCTTGTGGACGATCAGCATCGGCGGCCCATCGGGGCCGGGGGAGTGGCGGTCGCCCCAGCCGAGCAGCGCGACCAGCGTCGGCCAGAGGTCGAGCCCCTTCTCGGTCAGGAAGTACTCGAAGCGCTCGGGCCCGGTCTGATAGGGCCGGCGTTCGAGGATGTCCTCGTCGACGAGTCGCTGCAGGCGTGCCGCAAGCACATTGCGGGCGACGCCGAGGCCTTTGTGCAGCTCGTCGAAGCGCCGGCGCCCGTTCATCACGTCGCGGACGATCAACAGCGACCAGCGCTCTCCGACAACCTCCAGCGCCTTGGCGATCGAGCAGATCTGTCCCGGGTAATGGTGGTGCAGCACAGCGTGATCTTCGCACACAAGGTTGCATTAAGCAACTCACTCGGCTAGGGTGCCGCGAACAGGAGTTGCTTGAAGCAACCCAGCCCGACAAGCCGACTGGAGGCGTTGCGATGAGGCTGATTCCGAGGCATAGGCACCACCGTCCCAAGATTGCGCGGATCGCGATAACCCAGGCGGAGATCACCGCCGACCTGCTCTATCCGGCAGGCCGCCGCGTCGAGCACCAGCGCGCCACGGCCCGCGACCGGAGAGGAGCCCGATGAGCGCGGACGGAGCGACGGCGGTCGACGCCGCTGCGGCGTTCGCCGAGTCCAGCCCAGAGACGACCCGCAGCCGCACCCTCGTCTGGCAGGACCCGGTGCCGACCGCAGCCGCCGGTGCGACGATGGCCGGCCTTGAGTACGTCCAGGCGATCGTCGCCGGTGAAGTGCCTCCGCCGCCGATCGCGGTGACGATGAAAATGCGGCCGATCGAGCTGGCCGAGGGCCGCGCGGTCTTCGAGGGCGAGCCCGGCGAGGAGCACTACAACCCGATCGGCGTGGTCCACGGCGGCTACGCGGCAACGCTGCTCGACTCGGCGCTCGGCTGCGCGGTGCACACGACCCTCCCCGCCGGCGTCGGCTACACCTCGCTCGGGTTGGAGGCCAAGTTCGTGCGGCCGATCACCCGCGACACCGGCCGGGTCCTCTGCGAGGCGAACGTCGCCCATCGCGGCCGCCGCCAGGCGACCGCCGAAGCCACCCTGATCGCCGCCGACACCGGCAAGCTGCTCGCCCACGGCACTTCGACCTGCATGATCCTCGGCGGTTGAGCCGGGTCTACCTGGATAGCTCGCGACTGAGCTCGACCAGCAGGCGGACGCCGTAGCCGCTGGCGCCTGAGCCCGTGTACTCGCGGCCGACGTCCCATGCCGTGCCGGCGATGTCGATGTGGGCCCAGGGCGTTTCGCCGACGAATTCCTCGAGGAAGGAGCCGGCGTAGATCGTGCCGGCTTTGCGCTTGGCGGCTGCGTTGGTGAGGTCGGCGACGGTGCCCTTGGTCAGCTCCTTGTACTCGGGGTGGAGGGGTAGGCGCCAGACCAGCTCGCCGGTCGTCTCCCCGGCGGCCTCTACCTCGCCGGCGAGGGCGTCGTCGTTGGAGATGACCGCCGCGTAGGTCGAGCCGAGCGCGACGAGCACCGCTCCGGTGAGGGTGGCGAGATCGACGATCCGCTCGGCGCCCAGCTCGACCGCGTAGGCGAGGGCGTCGGCGAGGATCAGCCGTCCCTCGGCGTCGGTGTTGTTCACCTCGACCGTCTTGCCGTTGTACTGGGTTATGACGTCGCCGGGCTTGATCGCCGTGCCCGATGGCATGTTCTCGGTCGATGGCACGACCGCGATCAGGTCGAGCGCCAACCCCAGCTCGGCGATCGCCGACACCGACTCCAACACCGCGGCGGCGCCCGACATGTCCATCTTCATCTCGTGCATAGACGCCGAGGGCTTCAACGAGATGCCGCCGGTGTCGAAGGTGACGCCCTTGCCGACCAAGCCCAGGGTCGGGCCGTCGCCCCCGCCCGCGTAGCGCAGCACGATCAGCTTCGGCTCCTCCTCGCTGCCCCGGCTGACCGCGACCAGGCCGCCCATCTTCTCGGCGGCGATCTGCTCGCGGCCGAGCACCTCGACGCTGACGCTCCGGTTGCTTTCCGCGATCTCCCCGGCGCGCTCTGCCAGATAGGTGGGAGTGGCGATGTTGGCGGGAAGGCTTTGCAGCTCGCGCGCCCGGTTCTGAGCCTCGGCACAGACGCGGGCGGCTTCCGTGGCGGCGGCCAATCCGTCGGGCGCCAGCAGGGTCAGCGACTCGATACGGGGCGGGGGAGGGTCGTCCGGATCCCTGCTGAGAAAGCGGTCGAAGCGGTAGCCCGCGAGGATCGTGCCGGTGACCAGCCCCTCCGCGGTGGCCTCGTCGTCGTCTGACTCCGGCAGCGCCCAGGCGAGCGAGGTCACATTCGACTTCTTCGCCTCGCCAACCGCCAGCGCCGCGGCGACGCGGGCGCGCTCGGCGTTCATCTCCTCGCGCTTTCCGAGCCCCACGATCAGCAGGCGGCGGGGGCTGCCGGGACGCAACAGCGCCAGCTTCTTGAAGGCGCCCTTGGCATCGCCCGCTCCCGTCGTTTCGGCGACCGCGGCCGGAAGCTGCTCGCCGTCGAAGAGACCGATCGCGACCAGGTCGGCGTCGACCTCGGGAATCTCGACCTGGCGGACCTCGACCTTCACGGCCGGCGAGTCTATGCGCTTGCGCACGCAGCTCCGCAGACCCTCCCGGTATCGTCCACCCCCGGGCCAGGCGCCCTCCGATTCACCTCACGACTTGCACAAAGAAAGGCAGTAGATGCCCAGCACAGTCATCCTTGGAACCGCGCGGACTCCCTTCGGCAAGATGGGGGGGGCCCTGTCCTCGCTCGATGCGACCGACCTCGGCGCCCACGTAATAGAGGCGGCGCTGGAGCGCTCCGGCGTCGCGCCCGACCAGGTACAGCAGGTCGTTTTCGGCCAGGTCCTCCAGGCCGGCCAAGGGCAGATTCCCTCGCGCCAGGCCCAGATCAAGGGCGGCATCCCCAAGGAGGTTCCTTCCGAGACCATCAACAAGGTCTGTGCCTCGGGCATGCGCTCGATCGGCATCGCCGACCTCTCGATCCGCGCCGGCGACAGCGAGGTCGCCGTAACCGGCGGCATGGAGTCGATGAGCCAGGCGCCCTACCTGCTGCCCGGCGCCCGCTTCGGCTTCCGGATGGGGGATGTCGGCGCGGTCGACGCGATGACCCACGATGGCCTCACCAATCCCTTCACGGAGAAGCAGATGATCAACGAGGCAAGCGAGGTCTCCAACGAGCTGGAGATCACCCGCGTCGACATGGATCGCTTCGCCGAGCGCTCGCACCGGCTCGCCGCCGAGGCGACCGACGCTGGCCGCCTCGGCGAGGAGATCGCCGGCGTCACCGTCAAGTCGCGCAAGGGGGAGAGCACGGTTGACGCTGACGAGGCGATCCGCCCCGACACGACGATCGAGACGCTCGCCAAGCTGAAGGCGGTCGGCGGGGACGACGCAACCCACACCGCCGGCAACGCCCCCGGCGTCAACGACGGCGCCGGCGCCGTCGTCGTCGCATCCGAGGAGTGGGCGGAGAAGGAGGGCCACACGCCGCTGGCCCGCGTCCTCTCCTACGGAACCGTCGCCGACGATTTCCCCTACCTGGCGAGGACCCCCGCCAACGCCGCCAAGCAGGCGCTCGAGAAGATCGGCAAGGCGCCGGAGGACATCGACCTCTGGGAGATCAACGAGGCCTTCGCCTCGGTTGCCATCAATTCGGTGCGGATGCTCGGCGTCGACGAGGAGAAGGTCAACGTCAACGGTGGGGCAATCGCCCTCGGCCACCCGATCGGCGCCTCCGGAGCCCGAATCGTCGGCGCTCTCGTCCACGAGCTGCGCCGTCGCGGCGGCGGCCTGGGCTGCGCGGCCATCTGCTCCGGCGGCGGGCAGGGAGACGCGATCGTCATCGAGGTCAACGGGTCCTGACTTGAGCCGCGCCGCGGCTTTCTTCGACCTCGACAAGACCCTGATGGCGGGTTCGTCGGGGATGCAGTTCGCCCGCGTCGCCGCTCGCCAGGGGATCGTCGGCCGGCGCCAGCTCGCGAGCTGGGCGGTCGAGCACCTGCGCTACCGCCTTCGCGGCACCACCGACGAGCGCACCACCGAGGTGCTGCGCGTGGCGCGCGAGCTGATCCGCGGCGTCCCCGTCAAGACGATCGACCGGATGGGCCCGGAGGTGATGGCGGCGATCCTGCCGCGCATCTACCCGCAGATGCTGGATGAGGTCCACGATCACCAGGACGCCGGCCGCGCCACCTTCATCGTCAGTGCCGCCGGCAACGGCGTGGTCGAGTCGCTTGCCCGGGTGCTGGGCATGGAGGGCGGGATCGGCACCCGCTATGAGGTTGGTCCCGACGGCGACTTCACCGGCCGCTTCGACGGTCCCTTCGTCTACGGCCCCGGCAAGGTCGAGGCGATGCAGGCGTTCGCCGCTTCGCACGACATCGACCTCAATGCCTCCTACGCCTACTCGGACTCGCTCTCGGACCTGCCGATGCTGCGCGCGGTGGGCAACCCCGTGGTCGTCAACCCCGATCCTCCTCTGGCCGAGATCGCCAAGCAGGAGGAGTGGCAGGCGATGGGCTTCGAGCGGCTCGGTCGCCGTCTCGTCGCCCTCGTGGTCACCCTGCTGGCGACCGTCGCCGGCTTCGGGGGGTCCCGCATCGCCGCCTCCCGGCGCAAGCCGCCACCCCGCCGCTTCCCGGCGCGGCGTTAGGCCCAGCCGCATCTAGACTTCCCGCATGGCGACGCGGGAGAGGCCCGAGTTCAAAGAGCGCGACGGCGAGTTCTCGACGATCTCGGGACACCCGGTCAAGCCGCTGTACACGGCCGAAGACACCCCCGCCGACCTCGACGAGCGGACTGGCAACCCCGGCGAGTACCCGTTCACACGCGGCCCCTACCCGTCGATGCACCGGGGGCGGTTGTGGACGATGCGCCAGTTCGCCGGCTTCGGCACGGTCGAGGAGACCAACGAGCGCTTTCACTACCTGCTCGACCACGGCCAGACTGGGCTTTCCACGGCGTTCGACATGCCGACCCTGATGGGCTATGACTCCGACCATCCGCGCAGTCTCGGCGAGGTCGGTCGCGAGGGGGTCGCCGTCGACAGCCTCGACGACATGGAGCAGCTCTTCGCCGGCATCCCGCTGGGCGGCGTCTCCACCTCGATGACGATCAACGCCCCGGCGGCGATTCTGCTCGCCTACTACGTGCTCGTCGGCGAGGAGCAGGGCGTCCCGCCGGAGAAGCTCGCCGGGACGATCCAGACCGACATCCTCAAGGAGTACATCGCCCAGA